>CAIWKC010000327.1 GCA_903913145.1 uncultured Gallionellaceae bacterium
CGGCAAGCTTAGACAGCCAGATGAATTGCTGGACAAGCCAAGCAAACTCAGTCCTGAAGAATACACACATATCCAGCGCCATAGCTTTGATACTTACTCCATACTCAAAAATATTCACGGGCTTGAAAAGATTAGTACTTGGGCTTCGCAGCATCATGAACGTGTTGATGGAAGCGGGTATCCTTATCACTTGGAAGGAGGGGGAATTTCTCAGGAGGCAAGAATAGTTGCCGTTGCAGACGTGTTCCAAGCGCTAGCGCAAAAACGTCCATACCGGGATCCTATGACCGTTGAAGAAATAATGGAAATATTAAATGAGATGGTAGATGCGGGAAAACTTGATAGAAAGGTAGTCATGTGCGTTGACGCTCATGTTGAAAAATGTTTCAAAGAAGCGTTTGTGAAATGAATCAGTAAATAGGATATTGCGAGAATCCGATTATTCTAGTTAACAGCTTTGCACCAAGTCCCGATTCAGGCATCGAATTCGAAAATGTCAAAGTCGGGTTAGGTTTGGCTGTGAGCTTTTGAG
This sequence comes from uncultured Gallionellaceae bacterium, assembly GCA_903913145.1. Lineage (GTDB taxonomy): Bacteria > Pseudomonadota > Gammaproteobacteria > Burkholderiales > Gallionellaceae > PALSA-1006. Next base: position 533 of record CAIWKC010000327.1, read on the forward strand.
AAAATTGACCCAGACCTTCGCCTACACAATTAATCAAAATTTCTAGGGTCGGCACCTGTTTCAGAAACACACTTCTACAAATTAGAATGATGAAATGGCGGCATCGGCCATCAACAGAAGTTCGCGTGGATCGGCTTGTATGACAAACAATTTTAAGGTACTTCGTGTCACTATGAGTTACTTGCTGCTCTTGCCGGAAGATTTCTATTGCATTATTTGAAGTCTGTTGCACCTCTCATACCTGATGGATTAAAACAGGTCCCACATATTATTTTAAATCAAAAATATGAAACTATTTATATTTAAAATCCTTGCTTATGTTCTTTTGGTGATTTTTGTGATTGGATTTGCAATCGATTACTTCACTAGTCATTCCCACGAAAAGGAACTCTGCGACAAGATCAGCGCCGGTATGACAGTCGAACAACTTCGAAGTCTTGCTTCCGGTGAGCTTAAGGATTTTTATCCAAATAAATACCTGATCGGAAGTGCTCTAACATATGGGTGCGAAATTGCAGTGGATAAAGGCGTCGTACAAAGCGCAAAGTACAAACAGATGGATTAAAAACCCAAGGTAGTGAATGTCCGTTTAAAAATAAGGAAGTGAAATTGCAAATACTAAAGGTTTCCACACCTCACCGTAAGGCACCAACATGAGAACGGCAAAATTACACTTGAAGATAGCAAAGTGGCTTGCAGATTTTACTATTGGCTGCATCATTTTTTTTGCCTCAGTGTATTTTGTTTTGTCTTTAGTAGTCATGTACTTTAAGCTGACAGGATTTGCAGAAGGACAGCCACTGTATTTCGATCTCGTAATGCCACCTTGGACTGGCCTTCTTATATTCCAATTTATTTGTGTGGTATTCCTATGTGTAGGTTTTTTACTTCGGCACAAACTGCATCGCGCGTCAAACAAACGCAATAACGAGCATTCCAAGGGGTAATAAGGGCTCCTCTAAATGCTTTAATTGCGCCGCAACCTAGAATCCGCCTAATCTATTTATGGCATCGAATTCATTTAGGTCAAAGTAAGCCGATGTATCAGTTTGGAACATTCGGTGTGTACAATTACTAAGCCTCACAAACGGCCACTTTGATTCCTTCAAAGGAAACGTCGATCAGACAATCACGTTCTTCGTCTTTATTCTCTCTAGCGACCAATACCTGTCCATTTACAATTCATTTAATTTTGTATATTTTATGAAAATCTTCCTAAGAGTCTATTTGGAAAAATGATGAATCCTGAATTGAAATTTGATCCGAGCAACTACCCTAGAACCTACACTTCAACAATTGGGCGTAAGCTCATCATGAGCCTTGGAGGTGGCATCTTATTTGCAGGTGGATTAGCTGTATTACTATATATTGGCGTGCACGCGCATGAAGAACATGATGCCTCAATCGTATTCGTACGAGCGGCGATAATGTTGCTGCCAACCCTGCTGGGTGCATATAGTGTCATGTCAATAGTGCGTCATAAAGTTGAGCTGACCAATACTGCAATAGAACAGTATGGTGGGCTTAAGGTCGAGAAGATGCGGCGTGACAGTATCGCTGTATATACACTGAAAAATGAAAAAGGAATTGACGTACTAGAGCTGACACCTATTCAAGAAGACATGAAAAAGATGAAGGTATATTTACCTTTTAATCTAGATCATGAATTTAATGGCTGGCTTGTAGGTTTGCAGAACCTTGATCAAAATGAGAACAGCAAATTAGTCAAGAATATTGCACAATACAGACGCCCTTTAACTACCCCAAATGTCCCAGTCACGCAAAATTCCGACGAAGCTAAAGTTATTTTGTGGTACGAAAGATTTTGGGCTATAAATATTCTTCTGTCTTTCCTCGGAATTATTGCTGATTTCGCTTTTTTTTCAAGATATAAAACGCTTGATAATTGGCTAACAATTACTTCTGCGAGCATGGGTATATTGTTTGCGGTATCAGTTCTTATAATTGTTGGCGTTGTTCTAAAATTACGAGGAGGAAAAGTTTTTTGGAATAAAGAGTATTTCATCTGTTTTGCCTATACGTTGGTATTCGCCCCAGTAGTGTTTAGCTCATTTGCAGATATTGCAAACAAGATGTTGTTAACGGGTGAACCTTCAGAACATCGAGCTCAAGTCATTAGTAACTGCAATACCGGACGTAAGTTTCACTATCGCTGCAATGTGTACTTAGCGGACTGGAGGAATGGATTGAGTGAAATATCCATGCCGGTTGCCGGCGATTATGGCCCTCTTTTTAGAGTAGGCGCGAAAATTACGGTAGTCACCCGAAAAAGTCTGTGGGGTATTGAGTATCTTGATTTGTCTACGTATAAGTAATGAGTCTATTGATTTAGAGCAGCTTTGACTTGTATTCAATCACAGGGTCGTATATTGAGCTTTACGTTACATTAGGTTTAACAATACGAGGGTAATGCAATGAACGAACAGGAACACCCTGGATCAAGCTTTGCGCCATCTTTTAAAGAAGTAACAACGCCATTAATTTTTGCTTCGCAAGGCCAGCGATTTGCAAATTTCTTGTTGGATATGATTTTCTGTTCCATCTTGGTTAATACGATTGTAGCTGTATTAGTAACAATGGGATTGAGAGGCTTAGTTCAGTATATTAACAGCCTAATATTCCATGCTGCCATTATCCTAATCTATTATGTTCCTCAAGAAACATTGTCGGGCAAAACGCTCGGAAAGTTAATAACAGGTACAAAAGCGGTTAGTGAGAATGGAGAGAAATTATCATTTGGTCAGGCATTGGGAAGATCATTATGTCGGTTTATTCCATTCGAAGGATTTTCATTTTTCGGCCAAAATGGTAGACCGAGAGGATGGCACGACAAAATTACTAAAACGAAAGTGATTTCAACACGCTTGAATGTAGGCAAATTTGATTTGCAAAACCCAGAAGCGGGAAGAGCTAAACCCGCCAATAAGAAACGATGGTACGACAAACCTAGTTCTTATTCTATCTTATTGGTCTCAATTGTGATCTACATCTGCGGCTCAATTGTGATCTACCAATCGGAATTTGATAAAACCGCCCAGTTAACTGGTAAAGAAACGCCAGAGAGATTTAGTGTAATGGTGGATGCCGGAACAACAGCATCACCGCAAATACAATTGATACGGCTTAATAGTCTCGACTATGAGAGAAAGCACAACGAGTTTTTGACTTTGAATCTGGCGCCAGGGAAAGGGTACCTAGTTAAAGGCAGTCCAGAAGCTGGTGGCGTTTCTTACGACGTAATGGCTTTAAGTGATGGTGTCAGAGTAGATGTCAAAGATCAAAATGAATGGACTGACTTCAGATACGTTTATAGTGTAAGAAAGGATAAGGTGGAACCGGAGCTTTATGAAATAAAAGACGGGGCGGTAGTTTTAGCGATTACATTTGGCGGCGGCGCTATAATTCCTTTGCTGTACGGTGTTCTAAAAGTGTTGCTCTGGGTGTTTAACTTATATCGATCCTATCAAAATGCTAGGGATGCTAAATCATAGTCGATTGGCAAATTTTCCGGGGAAGCCTGACCCCTTTAATTGTATATAGTAAGAATGCATCGTATGGGTAATGCACAATTTAAGCCCGGTTTTAGAATATCAATAACAGATGTACTTGTATTAATTGCGGGTGCAGTTGGATCTTCCTTTGTGATAATAATTGACTTGGGGCTTGGGTTGGCAATAGCGTTCACTGTTGGTCATTTCTTTTTATTCTGTAATGTAATTCGTATGCCCCGCCATTTAGAACTAATTTGGGCGGCTGTTTTTATAATTCTTTCTGTATGCACCATTGAAATGCATAGTCCAAGTTGGCTCACGACTTTTGGAATATCAATTGGAGCCACACTAGTGTTAGTCATTATTCAAATGCGGCATCCCTCTTACCACGGTGTGGGATGGGTAAAAGTCAACCCGAACTTATCTCAATGGTGGAAGACACAGGGACATGATCTTCAGTGAAGCACATTTGAAATGGCCATAATAATTTCCTAGAGCAATCAGAGAGCAATTATATGGAAATTGAATCTACTAATCCTCGAGGCTGTTACTGCGGATTGTGGCAAACGCATCCTGAAGGGATGCGTGCTAAACATTATAATGAGGGTTACTGCGGTGTTTGTGAAAGATGTGGGAAACCTGGTCATACCAGACATCATCCGGCTAAATTACCTGTAACGAGTGCTTGGTGTGACCGCTGCTATAAAATCGTATATTTCACCAGATTCAGATATTCATTATATTTTTGGGTAGGATTACTGGCTGTCTTATTTACAGTTTCAAAAATATTTTGAGGAAGATGACTATTTTCAAGTTGTGTAAAGATTCAAATATTCAATACTTTTTAAAGAAGGTCGTATTATTAAATAGCATAAATTTGATCTCTGCTTTTGTCACTAGAAGTTGATTTAAAGGGAATATACGATCATGGCCACAATTCTAATTTTGATTTTAGTTATTTGCCTCCCCGTATTGGTGCTGAGGAGGTTAAAGTCGAAAAAACTGAAAGCCATATTGAACGGCATATTTGAGTTACTTTTTGGAATCGGATGTTTCACAATTGCTTGGTTCCTTTTTGACAATAAACCCAAATTAGAATCTACTAATGCCAACCCTGACGTTATGTTTGCCCGAACTTTTAATGACGTAGCAATGTATGGATCTATAATGTTTGGTATCGTCGCATTTATATTTTGTTTGCGTTCTATCCAACGATTACGAAGAGAAAACAGTTCGTCAAATAAAAGTAACGATATTGGCTAAAAGGTAAAAAAGTATATTTGGGCGCTATTTAGTGACTACTAGTACAAACTGAATTGCGGATAGGCTTTTTTGATTTATATGTTTGTTTGAAATAACCAGGGGTGAAGCTTGAAGGGAGTTGAGCCATTCTTTATTTGGTACATCGTATGTTGGATGACTGCATGCCTTATTGCGCTTGGAATTTTTATGCGCAAACCCGCATCATTTTCGATTTCAAGTATTGAATATAGAAAACTTATATTTCTTCCATGGAAACTTGTTTCATTTGTCATCGCTACAATAGGCCTAACCATAATCGCTCCTTACACTGCTGATCCCACGTGGGACTATTTTGATTCGATATTTATGTCAATTTTGACGTTCTTGACAGCACCTTGGGTGGTTGGAACCTTATACTTATCTACAAGGAAGAATTTTACATTTACAACATGCTATGTGGCAGTTTGCTTATGGATGTTTTCTACCAGTTGGTCATATGACCTATACATTGTTTTGAGAGATGGCAGTTATCCTTCTACATGGTCGGCAAATATTTTAGCGTCAGCAGTACTATATTTTTCTGCGGGGTTAATGTGGAATCTTGATTGGAAGATGAATCGAGGCATGACATTTTCGTTTCAAGAGGAAGGATGGCCAAGCGTTTCTGTTAATGCACAATTCACCAAAATATTTTGGGTAGCTTTGCCATTCATGTTGCTTGTATTAGCTTCAGCCCTGTACTTTGTTTTGCCTAGATTGACCTATTGATATTGTAGAGTCCTGTAACTTCCCTGCTGAAAAACAAAGTTCCAGTTATTTAACATCTGCTATTGTTTCAGAGCCAGACTTCAACAGGTTAAAATTATGCATTGCTGGAGCCTGCAACGAACTGCCCTTCGTGCCTGTCTGATAATTGGAAGGTTGGTTTTAATCTGCCTCAAGTTTTCTCCGATTTAAATCGGCACTTCGCTAGTGACTCTTATCGGGACAAATTCATCTAGTTCAAGTATCTCATCGCTTGATTTGTAGAAATTTACTATAGTTTTTCTGTCGATACACGATATCGACAACACGTTCACTAAAGTCTACCATGTTCGTAATTTGTAACTTTTCGTGCCATGATAATACTGGAGAACCAATTGAAAGTTTTCTTCGTCTTGGTTGTTGTCATACTGTCTCAATTTTCAGAATCTGCTTATGGCGAACCGAGCGTACTTGTTCAGTCGGTACAAATGCCAGCATGGTTACAAAGAAATAGTGGAAGGCAGCCTTTGGCAGTTGGGATGCAGTTAGAAAATAACGACCGATTGATTACCGGTATAAATTCACGAGTCTTATTGAAGAGTGCGGATGGAAGTTCTGTTAAACTTGGCGAAAACGCCACCATGACAATTTCCAATTTATCTCAACGCCGTGACAACCAACCTTTGTTCACTGCACTTTTAACAGTAGCCAAAGGAGCATTCCGATTTACCACTTCTGCGCTTGCTAAGTTGGTACCCCGCGATATCACTATCCATGTTGCCCGAGCAACTATTGGAATACGTGGTACTGACGTCTGGGGTAAAGACGGTGACGACAAAGGAATAGTCTGTCTTATAGAAGGCAATATTTCAGTGACTGGTGAGAGTAATAAC
>CAIWKC010000328.1 GCA_903913145.1 uncultured Gallionellaceae bacterium
ACCAATGTCACCAGTCTATTATATTTGACACCTCCAACCACAGCAGTAATGGCATGGTTCATGTTTGGAGAAGCGTTAAGTCTGAGTGGCGTGCTCGGAATGTTGTTGGCGGTGACGGGCGTATTTTTTGTGGTGAGAAAATAACAGGCGAGTTTAATTTCGACTCCGGAAGTTGAAATTAATTTTTGAAACTGCCAGGCATTCGTTCTTTCACCCGCTTCAAATATTTACTTTCAACCATTGCTGACAGAACGTGCTTGTGTCTTCGAGCCAGTCATGAAAATCGCTGGTGAAGCCTTCAACATCCGCAAGGAACTCCAGTTCACCATTTGCTAGCGGATTTGGTTGTCGGGCGCGGCGCGACATACGCGCCAATACGTCGGCAATGCTTTCAATGCGTGCGTAGCTGGACAGCCAATCCTCTTGCGCCATCAGCTTCAATGCCGCATGCGATGAGACGGGCAGCTCGCTCAGCCTTTCTTTGATCATGCCGTAGACTGCATCACAATATTTATCCAATGGTTGCGTATACAAAGTATCCCAGTATTGGGCCAAAAGATGATCATAAAACACGTCAACAAGAACACCTGCATATCTCCTGCGGGCAGCAGAGACTCGCGAGCGACTTAAGTTGAAAGCTGGTTGCGATTCTGCAAAACTATCAATTGCGCGATGCAAGGCCACGCCTTTCGCCAGGTCAGCTGGCAGCGTTCCAGGCAAAGTGCCTTTGATCCAGTCACCGATAACACCACCCACGATCAAGGCAGGAGCTTCGCCCGCAAGCATCGCATGTGCCAGAAAATTCATGCAATATCCTGTTAGTAAAAATGAGCCTGCAAAATCCCGAGCCGCACGGCAGGTTTCCTTATTTCATACACATCATTCACCTTTTTGGAAATGCCTTTCGAATACGTTACTTGCTTTTCCTGCCGCAAATAAAATTGCTTCTCAACCCTGAATATCTGAATGTGTCGATGCTAACTTGCTTGAAATTCTTAAACTTTCTACATTCCTTGCCGATGTATATACTGACGTTGACTCTTCTTAATGAAACCAGTTGCAGCTTTTTGCATTTTTCCTGAATGATTCCGGGAATAGCCTGCAAATCTGATTTACAGTTTACTTAAAGCAGATTTATGTGTTGCTTGTTAAATCGATCATTACGAATAAACACAACTTATTGGCAGTTTTACCTTTGTTGCTTGGAGAATGATTAATTTCATGAATACATTTCTGGAAGTATACGACTGGATAGAAAGAACTTTCTGGAATTCTCTCACCAAGAAATTGATGAGTTTTTTGTTCCTGTTTTTATTTAATATTTTCTATTTGATTATTTACCTTCATGTTGAGTCCGAGGTTCAAAATGCAATTTCTAACCAGCGAATTGCTGAGGATGTTGCAAAGTCCATTCTGGCTCCTTTCGCAGTTGGCTGGATTTTGCTGCTTGCTTTAACTGTCTTTTCACTCGCCTGCATCATTCTTCAAGTTTTGTATTTGAGGTACTTGATTGTGCGTCCGGTGATCAAAATCACGCATATTTTTGATGACATTGGACAGGGGCAAGGTGATTTCTCGAGCGACTTGCCAATTATTTCCCACGACGAGTTCAAGCAACTCGCTGAGAGTTACAACCACTTTGCGGCAAAGATGCGGCAGATTATTAGCGAAGTGCGAAAATCGAGTGTTTCTGTCGCGCGCGATTCGATAAAAGTAAAAGTTCGAGTTGATGAAACTGTTGCCACTGTCCACGAACAGGGAGTAAAAACCGAAATAGTTTTCTCCGCGAGCAAAGAAGCCACAAAAGCAATATCCGAAGTTACAAATAGTGCGCAAATAATTGCAGAATCTACCAATGTTAATTTGTCTAATGCTAGAGTTTCACTGGGTGAAATGCAGGATATCACACACAGAATTAATAGCGTCGGTGAGAAAATATTGCATTTCAATCTCACTGTGGAAGACCTTTCTCGCCGATCCGAAAGTGTTAACCAATTTGCCACTTTGATCAAGGAAGTTTCGGACCAAACCAACTTGCTCGCGCTCAACGCGGCGATTGAAGCTGCTCGTGCAGGTGAAGCCGGGCGGGGGTTTGCAGTTGTCGCAGACGAGGTCAGAAAGCTCGCTGAAAGGGTCAATACCGCAACCGGGGAAATCTCTGAAAATGTGACTGCGATGTTGGCACAAGTTCGCAACACACGTTCTGAAAACGATGTTATCACGGTTGATATTCAGCATACTCGAGATGTGATCGAGCGCTCAGCCAAACAGTTTCAAATCATGGTCGGCGATTTCGATCATACCGCTGAACAATTGCTCCAAATTTCTTCAGCAATGGCACATCTGTCTTCCACCAACTCCGAAGTTCATGATAATGTGGATATGATTCATGATTTGTCAGTCCGAGTAAACGGGCACATGCGAGAATCAAGCGAATGTACTGCAGCACTAACCCAATCCACCGAATCGATTCAGGAACTGGTTTCGCGCTTTAATATCGGCGTGGGCACTTTCGATGCTGTCGTTCAAAAAACCCGTACCTTCCGCAACAAGTTGCAAATCTCACTAGAAGAAATTTTCAAAAGTGGGGTTAATGTGTTCGACACCAACTACAAAACGATTGGAAATATCAAACCCCAAAAATACCATGTTTCATGGGGCGAAGAGTACACAAGGCGCTGCCAATCGCTTCTGGACGAGGCCTGCAAATCAATTAAAGGTTGCGCATATGCTATCGCAGTAAATACGGACGGTTATCTGTCATCACATAACATTCAGTACTCTAAACCGCTCACTGGAAACGAGGCGATTGATTTAGCCGGTAATCGCTGTAATCGAAAATTTGAAAATCCCGGTGAGTTGCGTGCCGCACGAAATGCTGAACCGATGTTACTTCGTACTTATTTAAGGGACACCGGTGAAATTCTGTGTGATATAGCGATGCCAATTTTGATTAATGGGCGTTTATGGGGAAATGTTCGAGTTGGTTTACCAGCGGAAGTTTTGCTGGAATCATAACCAAAGTTGTGCTTGGCCTCAGCCCTCCAAGCTTTTCAGCCACATACTGTTGAAGACTCCGCCCGAGACAAAATCTTTATCAGGTGAGTTTTACCCCTAGCCTGCTAATCCGACATAAACATTCTGCACATCATCATCCGCATCAACTGCTTCTAAAAACGCCTCCACTTCTTCACGCTCGGCCTCATTACCGAGTGAAACCGGGTTCTTCGGACGGTAGCCCAGTTGCGCGGAAATAACCGTGAAGCCTTGTGCAGGCAAGGCTTTGCAAACCGCATCCAGGTCGGTTATGTCAGTGATAAATAAAGTTGCGCCTTCTTCAGAAGGCTCCAAGTCTTGCGCCCCTGCCTCAATTGCGGCGACCTCTGGATCGGCATCTTTGGAATTCGGTGTGGCTTCGATCATGCCAACGTGACTGAAGTCCCAAGACACGGAACCTTCCGCGCCGAGTTGGCCTTTACGAAACAGAACGTTCATGCTGGCCTTGGTGCGGTTGACGTTGTCGGACAGGCATTCGACGATGATAGGAACGCGGTGCGGTGCGAAACCTTCGTAGACGAGATGCTCAAGATGCACGCCGCCATCAAGCAGGCCCGCACCTTTTTTAATGGCGCGCTCCAAAGTTTCGCGAGGCATGGACGCTTTTTTAGCTTGTTCAACCACAAGGCGCAAGCGCGAATTGGCACTCGGATCTGCGCCACCTTTTGCTGCTATCATGATTTCTTTGGCAAGTTTGCCGAAAATCTGTCCCTTTGCATTCGCGGCGATTTCTTTATGCCTGGCTTTCCATTGTGCGCCCATGTTTATTCTCTTGTTGGTTGGTTTTTACAAAACTCTCTCGGGATGGATAAATCCCGAAGGCGTATCTTGCCTCAAGTGGCGAACAGGTTCAATCTCAAACGTAATTTTTAGAATCAAACCTAGCTCTTCACAACCTACTATGTCATTCCCGCAAAAGCGTGAACCCGGTGGTAATATTAAATATGCAGTTTGACAGAAAATTATTTATCAAACTCCATTCGCCACATCTTCCACCACCTGTAAAAACTCATCGCCGTATTTCGCCAACTTGGCTTGCCCTACACCGCTAATCTGCCCCATTTCATGCAGTGTTTGCGGTTTTCGATTCAATATCTCCAGTAAGGTACTGTCGTGAAAAATCACATACGGCGGCACACCTTGTTCCCGTGCGAGAGACGTTCGCTTGGCTTTGAGCGCAAGCCATAACGGGTCTTCGCTGGCCCCGGCAAAAGCTTCGCGAAGGCGAGAACCCCGTTCGACTTTAGTCGTTTTGCGTTTTTCGGGATTCGCATCGCGGCGTAGCCATACTTCTTGTTCTCCGCGCAGCACCGGGCGAGAGGCTTCAGCAAGTTTCAAACTCCCAAAACCTTCTATATCCACATTGATAAATCCACCGGCAACAAGTTGACGGTAGATGCTGTTCCATTGCGCTTGCACTAATTCTTTACCGATACCAAACGTGCTGAGTTGCTGATGGTTAAACTGTTCGACTTTGGGCGTGGTTTTGCCGAGCAGTACATCAATCAGATGCGCAACACCAAAGCGTTGTCCGGTGCGGTAGACGCATGATAGCGCCATCTGTGCGGCTTGGGAGGCATTCCAAGTATCTACGGGTGACAGGCAGTTATCGCACTGTCCGCAATCGCCGGGATGCGCCTCACCAAAGTAACGCAGCACTGTCTGGTGGCGACACTCGGTCGATTCACAAAAGCCAAGCAACGCATCGAGCTTATGTAATTCAACACGCTTGCGCTCTTCGGGGGCGTCCCCGGAAAGTAGCATCTGGCGCATGGAGACCACATCACCCAAACCGTATGTCATCCATGCATTCGCAGGCAAGCCATCACGACCAGCCCTGCCAGTTTCTTGATAATACCCTTCCAGACTTTTAGGCAAATCAAGGTGCGCAACAAAACGTACATTGGGTTTATCAATACCCATGCCGAAAGCGACAGTGGCAACCATAATGACGCCTTCTTCGCGCAAAAATCTTCTCTGATTCTTGTTGCGCGTGGGGGCATCCAATCCCGCGTGGTATGGCAACGCATCCCACCCCAACTCCTTGAGCCATGCTGCTGTCTCGTCAACCTTTTTTCGCGACAGGCAATAAACTATCCCTGCGTCATTCGGATGTTCATTCTCAAGGAAAGTCTGCAACTGTTGCCGCGCATTATTTTTCAGCGTAACGCGATAGCGAATATTGGGCCGATCAAAGCTGGAAATAAATTCCCGTGCTTTTTCCAGTGACAGTCGCTCAATGATTTCGCGTCGCGTCGGTGCATCTGCAGTAGCCGTAAGTGCAATTCGCGGTACATTGGGAAAGCGCTCGTGCAATACCGTCAGTGCTCGATACTCGGGACGGAAGTCGTGTCCCCATTGCGAGACACAATGTGCTTCGTCGATGGCGAAGAGGGCGATGCCTGAGCTCACCCCCTCCCTTGGCACCCTCGCAAGCTCTCCCTCCCCCGAGTGGAGAGGGATGTTAATCTTCGACCCGCCTTCCGAACTGGGTTTCGACTCCCTCTCCCCCCGGGGGAGGGTTGGGGAGGGGGTATTCAACCTCTCCAACAAATTCAAAAAACTTTCAGTCATCAACCGTTCGGGTGCGACATACAACAACTTTAATTCACCTTTGAGCAATTGCCGCGACACTTCACGCGCATCATCGGCATCCAGACTTGAATTAAGGAAGGCTGCTGACACACCCAGTTGTTTGAGCGCATCAACCTGATCCTGCATCAGTGCAATTAACGGTGATATCACAATACCAACGCCGCTGCGCAGCAATGCCGGTATTTGATAGCACAACGACTTGCCGCCACCGGTTGGCATCAGCACCAGAGCATCTCCGCCCGCAGCCACATGTTCCACGATAGCCTGTTGCTCACCGCGAAATGAACTATAACCGAAGGTATCGCGGAGAATTTTCTGGGCAGTGCTATGGCTCATAAATGAACGATTAGGTAAAGGTTTGCAAGCTTAACCCGAGCCGCACCTTTATGCTTGTAGTCAGTGATTATATCTACGCGTCATATTTGCTTATTCAGGTCGAATATTCACTCACTCTCTGTCCCTTGCCCCGAGGGACAGGGATGCAAAGTCTGGCTACAATGGTATGATTCAGAAAAAGTACAACGCCAAAAGGAGAGGACGCACATGAGTATTCGCACTGTTACCAGCCAGCCATTTTCCGATCAAAAACCAGGCACTTCGGGCCTGCGAAAAAAAGTTCCCGTCTTTCAGCAGCCGCATTATCTCGAAAACTTCGTTCAATCGATTTTCGACAGCATCAACGCGCCCAAAGGAGCCACTTTAGTTTTGGGCGGTGATGGGCGTTATTACAACCGAACTGCGATTCAAATCATTCTCAAAATGGCTGCGGCAAACGGTTTTGGCAAAGTATTGGTCGGACAAGGCGGCATCCTTTCTACGCCGGCAGCTTCGTGCGTGATTCGCAAATATAATACTTTTGGTGGAATCATACTTTCTGCCAGCCATAATCCCGGTGGCGCGGATGGCGACTTTGGCATCAAATACAACGGCAGCAACGGTGGCCCTGCCACCGAAACAGTGACAGAGGCGATCTTTGCCAAGAGCAAGATAATATCCAGCTACAGCATTCTCGACGCCGCCGATATTGCACTTGATACTCTGGGCACGACCATCCTCGGCAACATGCAGGTGCAAGTGATCGATCCGGTGAGCGACTACGCCGAATTGATGGAATCACTCTTTGACTTCGCAGCGATTCGCGCACTCTTAACCGGCGGATTCAGTATTAAATTTGATGCCATGCACGCAGTGAACGGTCCTTATGCCAGCAAGATACTCGAAGGTCGTTTAGGCGCTGCTTCAGGCAGCGTAATGAACGCAGTGCCGCTGGAAGATTTTGGCGGCGGTCATCCTGACCCGAATTTGACTTACGCGCATGATCTGGTAGAGATCATGTATGGCGAAAACGCCCCGGATTTCGGGGCTGCCTCGGATGGCGATGGCGACCGCAATATGATTTTGGGCAAACATTTTTTTGTAACGCCTTCGGACAGCTTGGCTCTGCTCGCTGCCAACGCGACACTCGTACCTGCCTATAAAAAGGGGTTGGCAGGTATCGCGCGCTCGATGCCCACCAGCGCTGCAGCAGACCGCGTGGCGTCGGCATTAAATATCCCCTGCTTTGAAACACCCACCGGATGGAAGTTTTTCGGCAACCTGATGGATGCAGGCAAAGTAACGCTGTGCGGTGAAGAAAGTTTCGGCACCGGCTCCGATCATGTACGCGAAAAAGACGGCCTGTGGGCAGTTCTATTTTGGCTCAACATTCTAGCGGTACGCAAACAATCTGTCGCAGCTATTGTGCGTGAACATTGGGCAAAATATGGCCGCAATTTTTATTCGCGTTACGACTATGAAGGCTTGCCCACCGAGGTGGCAAACGGCGTGGTGCAACATCTGCGCGACAATTTTTCAGCACTCGCCGGAAAGGTATTTGGCAAATACACAGTAAAGAATTGCGATGACTTTAGTTACACCGATCCGGTTGATGGCAGCGTAAGCACGAATCAGGGCATCCGCATAATCTTTGTCGATGGCTCCCGCATTATCTTCCGTCTCTCCGGCACCGGTACCGAGGGCGCTACGCTGCGCGTTTATCTGGAGGCGTACGAAGCAAATGCGTCAAACCATCATCTTGACGCACAGGTTGCACTGGCTGAATTAATTCAGATTGCGCTGCAGGTTTCAGAATTAAAGCAACGTACGGGGCGCGAAAAACCGACCGTGATTACCTGATATTTTCGTAGGGGCGTATGGCAATACGCCCCTAATCATAGCCTTATTTATTTCACCATTTTCTGGAGTTGACTCGCCAGATCAAGCATATTGTCTTCAGTATATCCGACCAGATTCATGACAACGATGTTGTTGCTATCCAGCACGATGGTATGCGGCAATCCCATATAATTAAATGACTCCTCCAAGCCACCTTCGGTCAAAATGATATTAGACGGTGCATCTTTCAAGGATTTAACAAACTTGGCGACGATCGCGGGATTCTCATCCAGAGCATGAACCGAAATAAATTTCACGCCCTTGAAACGCCGTTCATATTTGGCCAGTTCAGGCATCTCGACTCGGCAAGGTTTGCAAGTGACCGAGAAGAAATTAATAACCTTCGGACTTCCCTTGTCTTTTTTCAACAGGTAAGGCTGGTCATCCAAAGTCCTCCCGATCAAATTGGGCACCGGTTTACCGACTTGCGGTCCAGTTCCCTCTTCAGCTTGCACAGTAAACGACAACGCTAACAAAATTCCGGCGCCGATCAAACTTCTAATGAACATATTCCCTCCATTCGTTTCAAAAATTTCTGCCATGAACAGCCACTATTTCAATTATTACTCATTTCAATCCTAGCATTACTTTTTCTGCAGCGGCATTCCAGTCCAATTCCTCATTGCTCCAACCGATCACCTCGGCCGACACTGCAAGTGATTCAGCCAATATTTTGCGACTATCCAGATCATATATTTTTTTGGTGACAGTGAGCTTACCTTTGAGTGACCCCATCTGGCTTACCCCAACCTGGCAATTTGCAAAAAGCATGGTTAGCTTGGTAAAACCGCGTTCTTTTGCAATTTTCTTACACTCATCTTCTTGCTCACAATTTTCCATCAAACGGTCGGTAGTTTGGTCAGAAGTCCGCAACTGATCGACCATTTTTCCGACCACGCCATCTTTTAGATTATGATCTTTGTTGAGCACAAAGAGTGCCATGCGATCTTGGGATTGAGAAGACTCTTTAACGATCGCAGCAAAGGCGTCCTTGAGCTGCTTTTCATGGAAAGATTTACCCTCCCCAACATCAGCCAACAGCTTGAAATCAATACCAGCCAGTATCTCTTGTGCATTCTCCAGATTTTTGCGCCTATCATTGAGGTCGGGATTTTTATTGCGATTTGTCCCCTCCGCCAGCAACTCTTTGAATCTGTCCAAAAGATGCTTCATGGCTTTTTCTTGTTTGGCCTGCGCAACGGCCTTTTTGCTAATCACTTTTAATGTGTATAGCGTGCAGGATTCTTTCTCTACCCAACGATCCTTGATATCCAAACCCCGCAATACTTCTTCTGCGCTGACGGTTACCTTGCTGAGTGCATCTTTTTGCACACGCTGATTGCTCACGCTCGTGCTTTGTTCATTCACGGAATTAATTTTAACTTCGATATGCTCCGTCAGATGCTGCGTGGCAAGCGCCTCAGATTCTGCCTGCCGCTCTGTCTTGTCAGATTTTTTGGACGAGCCAACGCCAACGTAATAATCAGCTTCACTGTATCCATCCTTGATCCACTCCGGCTTGGCTTTATCAGCATCATCTTCGCATGATGAACCAATGCCTAAAAATGACCATGCAGGCATCGCAAACAAAATCCCCAACGCTATCGTCGCGCTCAAAAATATATTTTTCATGCAAACTCCCAACCTCAATGCTGTACCAAACTGCGAATATATTGAACCAATGAATCGACCTGTTCCTCAGTCAATGGTGGCGTCACTCCATCCACGAAAGACGGCATACCCTTATCCGGCACCCCGCCCTTTATAACCTTCTTGAGACGCGCATCATCTATTATTTTCTGCCATTTGACATCGTTCAAAGCGAGACCAGACCCTCCTAAACCCTTTTTGCCGTGACATTGCGAACATACACGATGATACAGAAATATGCCGGATTGTTCTGCGCCGCTTTCCAAATGACAACTTTTGCAAGCCGTCTCTGCGTTAATATTGCGCACATTTGAGATCATCGGGTGCGGGGGTGGCTCCAACTTCATCGCCAACGAAATTTCAAACTTTTCAACATCATTATTTTCAATCGACAACGTTACCGTTTTTACGATAATGCCTTTTTTCCCCTTGGTATCGACCACCACTTCCATCTCACCGGCTTCTCCGGCTTGATATTCTTTTAGTGCTCCGCTTGCAGTAGTGCACCCGCATGAAGTGTCGGTTTTCACGATTTTAACTTTTCCCAAACCGTCATTTTTGAACTTGAACATGTGCTTGACGATATCGCCTTCAGTCACCGTACCAAAATCAAAAAAACTATGTTCAAACACAACATGTCCATGCGCTTGCTCATTTGCGTAAGGAATCGCTATCGGTAGCGGTGAGGAAATAACGGTAACCGACTGTTCGGGTAGTGTTGCAGGAGGCTCCGCAAGTGCGTATCCACTTGTGCCAAGCGACAAAACCCCGCCACAGAGTAGCGTAGTAAGAAAAAATATCGGCAGACGCGCATCAGTGAGTTGTGACCTTCCAAACATGGAGCATCTCTCCGATATTTATGCAAGGAGCTTAATGAATTGTAATGCGGCCAAACTTGCGTTTGCCGACCTGCGCCACAACCACACCGGCTTTTATCTGCAATGCTTTATCGCTAACTTTTTCTCCATCGAGCTTGACGGCACCGGCATCAATCATGCGAATTGCTTCGGAGGTGCTGGAGACTAAACCGGATTGCTTCAGCAATTGGGTAATGCCAATATTTCCATCGCTGCTGTCAACGCCGATCTCAGGCATATCATCCGGTAAAACCCCCTTCTGGAAGCGCGCCTCGAATTCTGTTAGTGCATCCATTGCAGCCTGCTTTGAATGGAAGCGGGCAATAATCTCCTGTGCCATCAGCACTTTAATGTCGCGCGGATTGCGCCCTTGCACTACTTCTTCACGCCACTTTGCAATGGTGGCCAAGCTCTCAAAAGAAAGTAATTCAAGATAGCGCCACATCAGCTCGTCTGAAATGGACATCAGCTTGCCGAACATGTCTTGCGGGGTATCGGTAATGCCAACATAGTTACCCAAAGATTTGGACATTTTATTCACGCCGTCCAAGCCTTCCAGCAACGGCATGGTAAGTACGCACTGCGAGGGCTGGCCGAAGTGTTTCTGCAATTCGCGTCCCATCAGCAGATTGAATTTTTGATCGGTACCGCCCAATTCGATGTCGGCCTTGAGTGCTACGGAATCGTATCCTTGTACCAGCGGGTAGATGAATTCGTGGATGGCGATGGGCTGGTTACCCTTGTAACGCTTGGAAAAGTCGTCGCGCTCCAGCATTTGCGCCACAGTGTGCGTTGCCGCAAGGCGGATCAAATCTACGGCGCTGAATTTATCCATCCAGGTTGAATTAAATACAACTTCCGTTTTGTCTGGATCAAGCACCTTAAATACTTGCTCGCGGTAACTCTCAGCATTGGCAAGCACTTGCTCACGGGTCAACGGTGGACGTGTGGCATTCTTGCCTGTCGGGTCGCCGATCATGCCGGTAAAATCACCAATCAAAAATAGAGCGTGGTGTCCTAAGTCTTGCAACTGGCGCATTTTGTTAAGTAACACAGTATGTCCAAGGTGCAGATCAGGTGCCGTCGGGTCGAAACCGGCCTTGATGCGCAGCGGACGATTTTGCGCGAGCTTCTGCTTCAACTCTGATTCCAACAAAAGTTCGTCTGCACCGCGTTTGATGATTTCCAGTGTTTCTAGCTGAGTCATATCGTTCTAAATCTTAATAATTTAAATTGTGTCAGGGGTTTGTTGAAATTAAGGGCCAGGCGAAGCACGCGTTCTCGCTTAAACCCTGCCCTTCCCCAGAAGAATGTTGATGCTGTTCTCATTTCTCCGCTTATCGGTCTTTTCAACCGCATATCACCTCAAAACCGCCACTGGTTCAAAAATCCCCGAATAATCAGGCGCATTTTGAGGGAATGTCACTTTCTGGTAAAGTAACACCTAATCCGACGAATTTTTATGTCGTCAAACCAATTAATTGCAGTTCCGGGAGATGCGAATGTTACCGCAAAACACTTTATCACATGCTCACAAATTGAAGTTGCGATGGATGGTCACCTTGTCCACCGTACCCTTGCTCGGGGTGGTAACAGCCTTTGGCATCATGCCGCAAACAGTCTTCAATACGTCC
This sequence comes from uncultured Gallionellaceae bacterium, assembly GCA_903913145.1. Classification (GTDB taxonomy): domain Bacteria; phylum Pseudomonadota; class Gammaproteobacteria; order Burkholderiales; family Gallionellaceae; genus PALSA-1006. Next base: position 12,008 of record CAIWKC010000328.1, read on the forward strand.
GAACAAAAAACCATCATCGAAGAAATTGCATTGCCGGTCAACGCTGAAACAGGCAGCACGACCGCCACTTTCTGGCGCAATGAGCGTGTGCAACGCGGCGACACCGTTGCCGAATTACTGCGTCGCCTGAGTGTTGATGATAGCGCTGCCAGTAATTTTCTGCTCAATGACAAAGCGGCAGCATCACTGCGCCAACTTTCGGTGGGCAGAGAAGTTCAGTCTGAAATTGCCGCCGATGGCAGTTTGCTCGCATTACGTTATTTAAATAACAATGGTGAACAAGTCGTCATTGAAAAAAATGGCGGTGGTTTTCAAACCAGTTCCCTGCCCGCACAATTGGAAAAGCGTGTTTTTATGCGCACCGGAGAAATCAAAAGCACACTTTACGCGGCGACCGATGCAGCAGGTTTATCTGATCCCGTTGCTAATCAAATGGCCGATCTTTTCGGTGGAGACATCGACTTTCATCGAGATTTGCGCAAGGGTGACAAGTTCACCGTTGTATACGAAGTAAACTATTTCAACGGTGAAGCGGTCAGATCGGGACGCATTCTGGCGGCAGAATTTATCAATCAAAACCGCACCTATCGCACTGTCTATTTCCAGACCAGCAGTACAACCGGTGACTACTACACACCCGATGGCAAGAGTATGCATAAAGCGTTTTTGCGCTCTCCGATTGAATTCTCGCGTGTGAGTTCAGGTTTTTCCACGTCGCGTTTTCACCCGATCCTGAACAAATGGCGTTCGCATAAAGGCGTGGACTATGCGGCACCGATGGGCACAAAAGTAAAGGTGACCTCTGACGGTATAGTTGCACTGGTTGGCAAACAAAGCGGCTATGGCAACGTCATCATGGTGAACCATCAGGGGCGCTATTCCACCGTATACGGACACTTATCTCGTTTCGCTGCCGGTTTGCACCGAGGCCAGCATGTTGGTCAAGGCGAGGTCATTGGCTATGTCGGCATGACTGGCCTGGCTACCGGTCCCCACTTGCATTACGAATTCAGGATAGACGGCGCTCAACGCGACCCTCTCCGTGTAGCGCTACCCGATGGCGCCCCGGTCAGCGAAGCGCAGAAATCTGCTTTTCTCGAAGGTACACATGAGCTAAATGATCGCCTAGCCATGTTGCGCAATACCAAGCTGGCAAAGCTGGATTGATTTTCGTCAGGTGATTAGTAATACCGAGCTTTACATCGGCGTAATGTCCGGCACGAGTCTGGACGGGATCGACGCAGCGCTGGTTGATCTATCGGGCGGGAAACCGAAACTTGTTGGCACACACTTTCAAGCCTACCAGCCTGATTTAAAAGATACACTGCTGGCTCTGCATCACCCCTCACTCAACGAGTTACATCAAGCGCATATAACTGCTAACAGTTTAGCGCGAGAGTATGCAGTTGCGATTCACAGCTTACTCAACAATACTGGCGTTGCAGCCGGGCAAGTTCAAGCTATCGGTTGCCATGGCCAAACTGTACGCCATCGTCCGGAACATGGTTACACAATCCAGCTGAATAACGCAGCCCTATTGGCGGAACTGACAGGTATTCATGTTGTGAGTGACTTTCGCAGCAGGGACATTGCGGCAGGTGGACAAGGAGCTCCGCTGGTGCCCGCTTTTCACGAAAACGTGTTGCGCCATCCTGATGTCCACCGTATTATTCTTAACATCGGCGGTATCGCCAATCTGACTGATCTACCCCGCAACGGCATTACAACCGGATTTGACACCGGCCCCGGCAATTTGTTGATGGATGCCTGGATCGCAAAACACTTAAACAAGCCTTACGATAAAGACGGCACGTGGGCTGCCAGCGGAAAAATTATTCCATCGCTACTAAAACAATTACTGGCTGAATCCTTTTTCATTCAATCTCCGCCGAAAAGTACGGGGCGCGATTTGTTTAACCTTGCTTGGCTGGAAAAACACCTCAATGAAAATGAAGCACCTGCGGATGTGCAAGCGACCCTGCTTGCACTTACCTGTGACAGCATCGCGAATGCAGTGCAACGCTTTTGTAACGGTTCCAAGGAAATTTATTTATGTGGCGGTGGTGCGCACAATGCGGCATTAGTATCGCGTTTGCAACAAGCATTACCGCAATGCTTAATTCAAAAGACCGAGGCTCTGGGAATTGAGGCCGATTGGATGGAGGCGATTGCTTTTGCCTGGTTGGCGCAGCAGACAATGCACCTACGGCCTGGCAATCTGCCAGCGGTGACAGGAGCCAGCCATAATTGTGTGCTGGGGGCGATTTATCCAGGTTATTAAAGTAACTCCCTCCCTAACCCACCCCCTGTGGGAGAGGGGATTGGTGTTCTAGCACCAAACTGACGAATGAATTAATGATGAGTAGAAACACACTCAGCCCAGATATCATCCGGAGTCGGCTATTAGCACATCCCCTCGCCCACCGGGGGATAACCAATCACTTGCTGCGTTTTTTGCAGCTTTGCGAGATGGCTAGTTAGTTCATCAGGGTTAAGGAGGGGGTTTAGGCTATCATCTGCTCTTTACATTAATTAAAAACAAAACAGGGCGCAAAGCGCCCCGTTCTATTTGCAGCTATATCGAACTTTAAACCGAGAACGAAGAACCGCAACCACACGTGGTCGTGGCATTCGGGTTCTTGATTACGAACTGCGAACCTTCCAAGCCTTCTGAGTAATCTATTTCTGCGCCAGCCAGATACTGGAAACTCATCGGGTCAATCAGTAATTGCACGCCGTTTTTATTCAGAACGGTGTCGTCTTCGTTAGTCACTTCATCGAAGGTAAATCCGTACTGGAAACCAGAACATCCACCGCCGCTCACAAACACGCGCAATTTGAGATCCGCATTGCCTTCTTCTTCGATCAATTGTTTAACTTTGTTTGCCGCATTATCGGTAAACAGAAGCACATCAGGTATTTCGGTTACTGCATTCATATCTGCCTCCTTAAAAATTACGATTTTACGATTCTGAGCCGCTTAACTTCAGTGAGACTACTTTTTCCGATGACTCTGACAAATGAATCAGCCTGCCCTCAATAATAGCTCCTAATTGGATTTCAAGGGTCTTGTAATGCACATCACCAATCAACTTGGCTTTACTCTGCAATTCAAGATATTCAGCTGCATGCACGGGTCCTGTCACCACGCCATTTACAACCAGGTGGGTCACATTAATTGCACCATCCACGCGAGCATGTTCACTCAGCACCAAGGTACTCGGTTTACCGGGATTGGCAGTCACGTTACCGTCAATTTGGCCGTCCACCCGCAACCCGCCACTGAAGTGCATATCCCCGTTAACTTTGGTTCCTGCACCAATCAAAGAATCTATTTTATTTTGTGGCTTGCTGTGCTTGTTACCAAACATCCTACTCTCCATTAAGATAAACCAACGGTCTGCTGAACCTTGGGTTCATGCGAGCCTTTTTCAAAAATCCTAACCTGTACACTCTCGATCTTTACATCCGCCGGTATTTTGAAAACTCTGTCGATCCGCTGATAATACTTGAAATTTAGCTGACTCGCCGCGACTTCAGGCGAGTTTGCCTGAGGGAATTGTAGCACTACTTTACTGCCACCTTGGTATCCGCTTACTAACAACTCCAAATTCCCTTGAAATTCTTTACCGCGTTGCTGCACATCTTGCACCAACAAGAGTCGACAATGATATTCCCCGGCTAGCGTATTCGGTTCTACCTTCAGGCGGTGAATACTCAAATCACCTTCTTTGCCGGCAGTTAAAGGCAAATTCTGAAAAAATGACAGATCTTCCTTTAATTGTTCATTTTCGTCGTTTAGACCCTTAACCTGATTAGAAGTTTCCTGCATCGCAGAACGGTCAATTTGCATCTGCCGTTCATAAGAGGCAACCTGACTGGCTAACTTGGCATTTTCACCATTCAAAAACGAAACTCGGTCTTGCAGACTTGCCAATTCTTTTTCGGCCAATCCCCTGTGAAAGCCTGCCAACTCAAGACCTGAATCATATGCCCACCAGACCAGCCCTCCGGCTGCAATGATAAAAGGAATAGTGATGGCCCAGCGCACATACCATGGCACAAAAGGACGCACATGCAAGCGCGTAGCAGAAATACTAAATTTTCGTTTTATCTTTCTCAGCATAGTCAAGGAAGCAACGGCACAACGTTTAAAGCTGTTGTCTCCGGTAAGCCGAACATGATATTCAAATTTTGTACAGCTTGACCCGCTGCACCTTTTACCAGATTGTCAATCACCGAAAGAACCACAACTGTGTCGCCACCTTGAGGCCGGTGGACTGCAATGCGACAAATATTCGAACCTCTGACCGAGCGCGTCTCCGGCATGCTTCCTGCCGGCAAAACATCGACAAAATGCTCGCTTGCATAACGTTTTTCAAACAACGCTTGCAAATCTGCTTCTTTTTTAAGCCGGCCATACAAAGTAGCATGAATGCCCCTTATCGCAGGCGTCAGATGAGGCACAAACGTCAAACCAACCGGCTTCCCGAGCACAGTAGAGAGCCCTTGCTTAATCTCGGGGAGATGCCTGTGGCCTGAAACGCCATAGGCTTTAAAGTTATCTGACGCTTCGGAAAACAAGGTGGGTATTTCAGCCTTGCGCCCTGCGCCGGAGACGCCCGACTTTGAATCGGCGATCAACGAACCGGTATCGATTAAGCCAGCCTCGAGCAACGGAATAAAGCCCAATTGCACCGCTGTTGGATAGCAGCCGGGATTGGCAACCAAGCGCGCACTCTTGATCTTTTCCCGATTAACTTCTGGAAGTCCATAGACCGCCTCGGCAACCAAGTCGGGGCAGGCATGACTCAAGCCATACCATTTCTCCCACTCGGTAATATCTTTAAGGCGGAAGTCAGCAGCCAAGTCGATGACTTTTACGCCCGCATCCAGCAACGCACGCGTCTGCTGCATCGCAATTCCATTGGGTGTTGCGAAAAATACAACATCGCATTGCTCCAGATGAGCTTCATCCGGATGAGCAAAGGCCAGATCGATAAAACCCCTCAAACTGGGAAACATCTGACTGACAGGCGTACCCGCATCTGCTCGTGAAGTGATCACTTGCAATTTGACTTGCGGATGCAACGCCAACAAGCGCAACAACTCGACACCCGTGTATCCTGTACCACCAACGATTCCGACTTTAATCAAGTTTCACTCCTGCATGTTTTACCCAGTTTAATACCAGTAGCCAAATCGCTGTAGGAGCGCAATTGATTGCGCTCCTACATTGGTGTTTACTGATTTTCCGAATAATAAATGAAAAAACCGCCCGAAGGCGGTCTTTTCTGCTTCTCCACCAGTCCCGCAAAAAATGCAGGACAGGTTTTTAACGCTTGGAGAATTGCTTCCTGCGACGCGCCTTGCGCAAACCCACTTTTTTACGTTCAACTTCACGCGCATCACGAGTGACCAAACCGGCTTTGCTCAGCACTGGTTTCAGATTCACATCGTAATCAATCAGTGCACGGGTAATGCCATGACGCACAGCACCGGCTTGACCGGACTCTCCGCCACCATAAACGTTGACCATAAAGTCAAACTTGCCCATCATTTCGGTGAGTTCCAACGGTTGACGAACAACCATACGGCCAGTCTCACGGGAAAAGAATTGGTCAATCGGCTTGTCGTTGACAACGATGTCGCCTTTGCCTGGTTTCATAAATACACGGGCTACTGCGCTTTTGCGACGGCCAGTGCCATAGTTATAAGTCACACTCATGATTACGCCTTTAACAGATCAATAGGTTTGGGTTGCTGTGCGGTATGCGGATGAGTTGTACCCGCATAAACTTTCAGTTTACGCAACATCGCATAACCCAGCGGTCCCTTTGGCAACATTCCGCGAACCGCTTTTTGCAACACGCGGTGCGGATGGCGCTGGTTCAGCTTGGTAAAGTTTGTTTCGTAGATACCGCCGGGATAACCGGTGTGGCGATAGTACATCTTGGCCTGGGCTTTGTTGCCGGTTACACGCAACTTTTCAGCGTTAACGACGACGACAAAGTCACCCGTGTCAACGTGCGGCGTGTAAATCACCTTATGCTTGCCGCGCAAGCGGGCAGCAATCTGGCTGGCCAAACGGCCCAATACTTGGTTGGAAGCATCCACAAGGAGCCAGTCGTGCTGGACTTCATGTTGCTTAGCGGAAAATGTTTTCATGGCATTTCCTAATACAAAAGAGTTAGTAAACTTCGAAGGGCGCGGATTGTATGCGAGACAATCACAGTCTGTCAAATATCTCTCACAATTAATCCCTGCTCAGGGAACCGGCAATAATCTAAATGCCCTATCCGGACAGGGCACGATCAACAAACCCGGGTAATGTAATCATATAAATCTATAACAAGTGTTGATTAGCCAATAACACGTCATGTCACAGCAAATTGGATTTACGCTGATCCACTTTAATATTTTTGTAACATGAATCTCATACCGTGGCGTTCCTATAACTAAAAACGCACGAGGGTCGCGATGCACGCAACCGCACAATCAGCCGAGCCAAACATTCCTAGCAGCAACAGTACATTATCTTTGGCTTCATCCGGCATCGTTAATATAACCAATATTACCGGAATGGAGCCCACGCCGCTCATTGAGATTCTTCACCAACGCAAGCTGACCGCTTTATTTCAACCAATTCTGGATTTGAGCAGTGGCGAATTTCTTGGCTACGAGGGACTCATCAGAGGCCCGGCCAACAGCCCGATGCACTCTCCTGCAAACTTGTTCAGCGCCGCCTCAGAGCAAGGGCTATCTCTCGAAATGGAGATGCTTTGCAGGCAAGTCGTGCTCGAAACTTTTTCACGCTTGAATTTGCCCGGCAACCTGTTTTTGAATGTGAGTCCGGAAACCCTGACACACCCCAGTTTCAAAAATGGGCAAACGCTCGAGTATTTGACGCAATTGGGTATTTCACCCGAGCGCGTCATTATCGAAATCACCGAAAACCAGCCCACCTACGATTTCGTCGCCATGCGCAGCGCGCTGCTGCATTATCGTTCGATGGGCTTCAAAATTGCCATTGACGATCTGGGTGAAGGATTTTCCAGCTTGCGCCTTTGGTCTGAACTGCGTCCGGAGTTTATCAAAATTGATATGCACTTCGTGCAGGGTGTTGATACCGATCCGATCAAAAGACAATTTTTAAAATCTATTCAGCAGATCGCCCTGAGTTGCGGTACCAACGTTATCGCTGAAGGGGTAGAAACGGAAGCCGAGCTTAAGGTTGTCAAGGACATCGGCATTGCGCTGGGGCAAGGTTACTTTATAGCCCGTCCAAGCCCGACCCCTTCATTGCTCGCCTCGACTGAAACAAGCCGTATCATCAAGCTGGCTGACGTGGCGACTTCACTTAGACTGGAGAGCACTACCCCGGCCAAAAAGACTGCACAGCAACTGATTACCTACATTCCCCCCTCGCTGCCTAGCACAGAAAATGACGCCATTTTTGACCGCTTTTGCGAGTCCACATCTTTGCGCGTTATTCCAATCGTAGCAAATGGTATTCCGGTCGGACTGATCAACCGTTCCCACTTTATGGACATGATTTCGCGTCCATTTCAACGCGAACTTCATGGCAGAAAACCCTGCGAGCATTTTATGCATGCCTCTCCGCTGCTGGTTGACAAAAGTATGCCAATAGAGGAACTCAGCGAGTTTCTGGCGCAAGCCGATGAAGACCAATTCGGCAGTGGCTTTATAGTGACCGACCAGGGGCGCTATTTGGGCATGTCTTCATGCCAGAACTTGCTGCGCGAATTGACCCAAATGCAAATAGCCGCTGCGCGATACGCCAACCCGTTGACTTTACTTCCAGGCAACGTTCCGATCAACCAGCAGATTGATCATCTACTGCAAACTTTGACGCCGTTCGTTGCCTGCTATTGCGATCTAGATCACTTCAAGCCTTACAACGATGTTTACGGATTTCACAAAGGTGATGAAATGATCCAGCTCACCGGGCGTGTGCTCAATTGGGCATGCGACCCCAAGCTCGACTTCATCGGCCATATCGGCGGTGATGATTTTATTCTTTTGATGCGCAGCAAAGACTGGAAATCCCGCTGTGAACAGGCCTTGCGCTCATTCGAACAGGCGGCTTCCTTGCTTTTCACACCCGAGCATATAATGGCGGGCGGTTATCAAAGTGAAGATCGAAACGACAAAGTCATCTTTCATTCGATGACAAGTCTTTCCATTGGCGCAGTAGCCGTCGCTCCGGGGCAGTACTTGTCGCATAATGAAGTATCTGCCGCCGCGACACAGGCGAAAAAAATGGCCAAACGCACCAAGGGCAATAGTTTGTTCATTGAGCCGCGCTCATCTTCAACCAAGTAAAATTACTTTAAAAAATAATGATGATTTCCAAATATGTAACCTTTTATCTGGCCTGCTATCGCGCAGTTCGACTTGTAATACATTTGTTCTATGGCGGGTTGCTGGCACTTTTATACCCGTCCGTGCCTGTCAGTATACAAAAACGCATCATGCATCGATGGTCGGTTGAGTTGCTCGATGTGCTGCATGTGCGCATCAGCGTGACTGGAGATGTGCTGATGAGCGAAATCAAAAATGGGTTGATTGTAGCGAATCACATTTCATGGCTGGACGTCTTTGTGATGAGTTCAGTATTGCCGATGCGCTTCGTCGCAAAATCAGAAGTGCGCAGTTGGCCCTTCATCGGATGGCTATGCGCGAGAGCTGACACGATATTTATCGAACGCAACAAACGCAGCGACACAATTCGTACCAATATACAAGCCGTGGAACATTTGCGCAAAGGCAACTGCATGGCGATATTCCCCGAAGGCACCACCTCGGACGGCACTCAAATCCGCCACTTTCATGCTTCACTGCTGCAACCGGCCATTGATGCACAAACGCCGATTTATCCTGTGGGCATCTATTATCACGACGCAGCCAACAAACCCAATTTTGACGCGGCTTACATCGACGAGATGACCTTTGCCGAATCGATGTGGAAAATATTATCCAGTCGCGACCTGCGTGTCCGCCTGACAACGGCCAGCGCACTCTCCACACATGTTGAAAATCGCCGTGTACTTGCACTTGAAGCTCACCGCCGCATCTCGCACGCGCTTTCAATCGAGCCTCCGCCTGACGTCGCCCAACCAGCGCGCATAAGCGAGGAAGAGCAACTGTTACAACCATCCTACAATTTGCTGCTTTATCCTCCTTTAATACCAGAACCGCGGGAACCTCTGTAGGAACCCTGTAATAATTTCACTAAACTTTAACTCGGTTGTAACCAATTTGAAATGTTTCAGGGCTAATCTGCCGGCATTAGTTCACTAGGAGATTAGCATGCCTCGCTTGATACAAAAAACTACGCAACAATCCGCCCAGCCTCAACCTAAATTAGCTGTTAGCATGGCCAAAACCGGCGCTGAAGTTGAGGAAGCGCAACGCGTGCGTTTTCAAGTATTTGCAGAAGAAATGGGTGCAAATTTACCCAGCGCGGATGAAGGTCTGGATCGAGATCATTTTGACAAGTTTTGCGAACACCTGTTGGTTCGTAACCTGCAAACTAACAAAGTAGTCGGTACTTACCGCATTTTGTCACCCGAGCAAGCCCTGCTCGCCGGCAGCTATTATTCTGAAACTGAATTTGACCTGTCGAATTTGACTCATTTGCGTGACCGCATTGTTGAAGTAGGTCGTTCGTGTGTTCATCAAGATCACCGCGACGGCGCTACCATCACCCAACTTTGGAGCGGTTTGGCAGACTACATCGGCAAACACAACCACGAATTCCTGATCGGTTGCGCCAGCATCAGCATGGCAGACGGTGGGCACTACGCAGCCAGCGTTTACAACAAGATTCACAAATTACACGCTGCACCTGAAGAATACCGCGTAAAGCCGCATAACCGTTTGCCTTTGGAAAAATTGAATCAAGACATGGAAGTCATCATTCCTCCGCTGATCAAAGGCTACCTGAGACTGGGTGCTTATATCTGTGGCGAACCGGCATGGGATGCTGATTTTAATTGCGCCGACGTGTTCATCATTTTGCCTGTTGACCGCCTTGCAGCACGTTACGCGAAGCATTTCCTGAAGCAAACAGCAGTTTAATTTCGCATCTACTTATCTTCTTACTATAGCGAGCATGCAGTATGATGCTCGCTGTTTTTTATTCACACGCTTACTCACTAGCGTTATTTCATGACTTGGTTCCTCACCAACCTTCTCAGCACGTTCCTGCTGCCGCCACTCAATCTACTCATTGTGGCAGTACTCGGATTATGGCTCTGGCAGAAGCGTCCGCGCATCGCCAGAATTCTACTAACAACCTCTGTCGTGCTTCTTTGGCTGCTTTCCACACCCTTCATTGCCGAAATGCTGTTACATCAATTGGAAGGCGAACCATTATCGATTGACACTCGCCAAGCGGATGCCATCGTCGTGCTCGGAGCCGGAACCTACTTTCATGCCCCGGAATACGCAGGCGACACAGTCAGTGATTTCAGTTTGCAAAGACTGCGCTATGCAGCAAAGTTGTATCGCGACAGCGGAAGCCTAATTTTGGTCAGCGGTGGCAAACCCGCCGGCAACGAAACTTCCGAAGCCCAACAAATGAAACACGTACTGGTTGAGGAGTTTCATGTTCCCGTCACCTGGACCGAAGATTCATCCGACAACACACTTGAAAGCGCCCGCAACTGCTATAAAATGCTACTGCCAAGCAAGGTTAAACGCATTGCCCTCATCACCCATGCCTGGCACATGCCGCGCGCTCAGACTGCCTTCCAGGCCGCCGGATTCGAAGTGATCCCGGCACCCACCGCCTATACCACCCGTTACCAAACCGACCTGTTGTCTTTTATCCCGAATGCCATCGCATTGCGTGACAGCAAAATATTTATGCATGAAGCGATTGGCATGATGTGGTATCGGTTAAAATCCTAGCGTCCGTCATTCCCGCGTAGGCGGGAATCCAGCTAATGGACATCACCGCGTAGCGGTACAAAACCAACAGCATCTATATAACTTCACTGGATTCCCGCCTACGCGGGAATGACAAACTAACGAGGTCATGCATGAAAGCACGTATCAAATGGGTAGAACAGGTTTCTTTTCTGGGCGAAACAGAAAGCGGTCATGCCGTCTTGATGGACGGCCCACCTGAAGGTGGTGGCCGCAATTTAGGTCCTCGCCCGATGGAAATGGTGCTGATCGGCACAGGCGGCTGCACCACCTACGACGTTATTCATATTTTGAAAAAAAGCCGTCAACAGGTGACAGATTGCGTGGTTGAGATTCAGGCCGAGCGCGCAGGCGAAGATCCTAAAGTGTTTACTAATATTCACTTCCACTTCGTGGTGACGGGTAAAGAATTGAAGCCCGAGCAGGTTGAAAGAGCGATCAAACTTTCGGCTGAGAAATATTGTTCAGCGTCGATCATGCTGGGCACGATGGCAGATATCACGCATGACTTTGAAATAGTTCAGGGGTAAAGCTACCCTCTCCCACCGGGGAAGGTTAGCGAGGGGGTGTATCAGCACCAAACACCCCTAGCACCTCATATTCTCTAAACCCAATAAACCGTCTTCGTCATCACTGTCGACATACCGCGCATCGCCAGCTTCACCGGCAAAGGCAATTCAGCAGCCCCCAGCTTTATCGCCATGTCAGCATGTCCAACTTCATCGGTATACATTTGCTGCACTACCGCGCGGCTCTTGGCATCCTGAACCGGCAGACTATCGAGATGACTTTGCAGATGCGCGCCGACTTGACGTTCTGTTTCCGCTAAAAATCCCAGATTCCATTTATCGCCCAGTAAACCCGCCACCGCACCTATGGCTAAAGAACTGGTATACCAGAGCGGATTCAGCACGCTCAAATGGCTACCCAATTCATTGACACGTTTTGAAGTCCAGGCCAAATGCTCAGTTTCTTCCCACGCAGCTCCCTTTAGTTTTTCTTGCACGACTGGGTCGCGTGCTGTCAGCGCCTGCCCCTGATACAAGGCCTGCGCACAAATCTCACCGGTATGATTAATGCGCATCAAAGCGGCCGCATGCTTTTTTTCCGCATCATCCATCGCAGCATCATTGATATCGGCATCGGGATACGGGCGCACGGTTGGTGCTCTGGCCAACAAGGTGCGCAGACCTTTGTCGAATTCGATGATTAATGCATCCAGATTAAACATATCAGTTGCCTTAAAATTAGTGCTGCAAAATTTTGGATAAGAACTGCTGAGCGCGCTCAGAGCGGGGTTTGTTGAAGAAATCGTCCTTGCTGGCATCTTCAATAATATGACCGTGATCCATAAAAATGACCCGGTTTGCTACTTTTCTCGCAAAGCCCATTTCATGGGTCACCACCATCATGGTCATACCCTCTTGCGCCAAGCCTACCATGACATCCAGCACCTCATTCACCATTTCAGGATCAAGCGCCGACGTTGGCTCGTCAAACAACATGCAGATTGGATCCATTGCCAGCGCCCTTGCGATAGCAACGCGTTGTTGTTGACCGCCTGATAGCTGGCCGGGAAATTTTTTCGCATGTAACGATAGTCCAACCCGGTCCAATAATTTCAGCCCACGATCAGCTGCTTCTTCTTGAGAACGTCCCAACACTTTAGTCTGCGCAATACAAAGATTATCCAGAACACTCATGTGGGGAAATAATTCGAAATTCTGAAACACCATACCCACGTGAGCGCGCAACTTGGAAAGATTTGTTTTGGGGTCATTGACTGAAATGCCATTCACGATAATCTCACCTTGCTGAATGGACTCCAACCCATTCACACACTTGATCAAAGTCGATTTTCCTGAGCCGGAGGGCCCGCAAATGACAATGACTTCGCCTTTCTTTATTTCTGTAGAACAATCGGTGAGCACTTGAAAACTACCGTAATGTTTGCTGACCTTGCTCAGTGAAATCATATTGCCTTCCTTTTCTGGTAATGCTTAACCAGCAAGGATGCTGAAAAGCAAATGATGAAATACACTGCACCCGCGAATAACAACAATTCCACCAAGCGACCATCCCGATCGCCCACTTTGTAAGCGGTGCCAAAGAAGTCTGCCAGTGAACTGACGTAAACAAGCGAAGTGTCCTGAAATAAAATGATGCCCTGAGTCAATAGAAGCGGAACCATGTTTCTAAAAGCTTGCGGCAGAATGACTAGGCGCATTGCCTGCGCATAGCTCATCCCCAAGGCATGAGCAGCGGCAAATTGTCCGCGAGAAACACTGCTGATGCCTGATCTGATAATTTCAGAATAGAACGCGGCCTCGAATAACGCAAAAGCCACCATCGCCGAAACAAGCCTTGTGTCAGAACTGCGCGGAATATTGAACAGGTTTGACAAGAGCGAGGGCACCAACAGGAAAAACCACAACAAAACCAACACCAGTGGGATCGAACGAAACAGATTGATATAACCCGTAGCAAACAACGACAACAATTTAATACCCGACAATCGCATCAAGGCCAACAGCGTGCCCCACACGATACCTACCGTTATCGCCACAACTGTTATTTTAAGCGTCAACACCATCCCCGACCCAAGGAATGGCAGGGCGGGAATAATAGAACTCCAATCAAACTCGTACATAGCTATCTCTCTGAACCAAGTGCGCCAGGAATACGCGCATAACGTTCCAAGCGATGCATCAAAACGAGAACAACGGCATTAATCATAATGAATAACAAAGTGATAGCAATAAACGACTCATAAGTCTGAGCCGTGTAATCACTCAATTGCCTGCTTTGTGCAGCCAGTTCCATCAGACCAATGGTGGACGCTACTGCAGAGTTCTTAAAAATGTTAAGAAACTCAGAAGTCAAGGGTGGCAGTATGATTCGAATCGCCATTGGCAACAATACATAACGATAGGTTTGCGGCAGCGTAAAGCCCATTGCCAAACCTGCAGATTTTTGTCCTCGCGGTAAGGCATTGATGCCGGAGCGAACTTGTTCACACACTCGGGCACCCGTGAATAACCCCAGACAAAGCAAAGCCGCCATGAATTGCTGCAGTGTCGGATTGAGCATCTTGTAAGCATGCCCAAGCGCATCGGGTAACAACTCGGGCAACACAAAATACCAGATGAAAAGTTGCACCAACAAGGGAATATTTCGAAATATTTCAACGTAGGCAGCCGCGATGCCTGACAGCCAGCGGTTGGGCACGGTACGCAACACACCCATCAAAAACCCGACCAACAAAGCTAATAACCAGGCAGACAGGGACAACGCGACCGTGATTTTAAGCCCGTCCAGCATCCAGCCGAGATAAGTGCTCCCGCCTGAAGAAGTCTCGGTCAGAAAAATAGCCCAGTTCCAGTGATAGTTGTTCATCGGGAACTCAGGATGGCTTTATGCAAATAGTATTGGTGGAACAAAGTAACTCTATCCTTAAAAAATGGGCTAAAAAAATTTGAGTTTACAAATACTAAGGGATGAGGAAATTACTAAAATACCTTTTAATCTTTAGAGCGTAGGGTGGATAAGCGCAGCGCATCCACCGCTGTCAGATGAGGATGGATGC
>CAIWKC010000329.1 GCA_903913145.1 uncultured Gallionellaceae bacterium
AAATGTCGCACTTTTTTATTGGAAGGGAAGTAAATGTCTATTACCACGGCACAAAAATCGCAAATCGTTGCCGATTATCAAAGAGCAAAGGGCGACACAGGTTCCCCTGAAGTTCAAGTTGCACTGATTACTGCTCGTATTAATTACCTGACAGATCATTTTAAAGAACACAACAAGGATCATCACTCACGTCGTGGGTTGTTGCGTTTGGTTAGCCGTCGCCGCAAGTTGCTCGATTACCTGAAAAGCAAAAATGAAGAAGGATATCGCGAACTGATTAAGCGCTTGGATTTGCGCAAGTAAAAAATTATGACAGCGGGTCGCAGATGCGGCCCGCTTTGTTTTTGCTGTCGATTTATTGTTTAAATAAATATTTTCATCAGGCGTAATAGCGCCATGTCAACATTGAGAGAGGTCTACCTTGAGTCACTATAAGAAAACGATTAGTTTCGGCAAACATCAACTAACCTTTGAAACGGGTGAAATAGCTCGTCAAGCAACTGGAGCTATATTGGTTAGCCTGGATGATACCGTGGTATTGGTTACTGTCGTCGGCGCAAAAAATGCGAAGGCGGAGCAGGACTTTTTCCCTCTGACAGTTGATTATCAAGAACGCACATATGCTGCAGGAAAGATACCAGGCGGTTTCTTCAAGCGTGAAGGACGCCCAAGCGAAAAAGAAATTTTGACATCGCGTTTGATCGACCGTCCGTTGCGCCCATTATTTCCGGAGAGTTTTTATAACGAAGTGCAAATCGTGGCGACTGTTATTTCATCCGACAGTCAAATTGATTCCGACATTCCATCGGTGATCGGTGCATCAGCTGCGCTGGCCATTTCCGGTATCCCTTTTGACGGCCCTATCGGGGCGGCTCGTGTCGGTTATCTGAATGGTCAATATTTGTTGAACCCAACCGCGGATGAGTTGAAAACATCGCAATTGGATCTTGTTGTCGCAGGAACGGCACAAGCCGTGCTGATGGTTGAGTCGGAAGCGCAGCAACTGTCCGAAGAAGTTATGCTGGGTGCAGTCGTGTTCGGACATGAACAGATGCAGGTTGTGATCAATGCCATCAATGAAATGGCTGATGCTGTAGGTAAAGATGCATGGGATTGGGAACCGGCGCCCAAGGATGAAGCCTTGATTTCTAAATTGGCCGAGTTGGCTGAAAAGGATTTGCAGGAAGCTTATGCCGTACGGCAAAAACAAGCTCGTACAATGCAGGTTGAAGCAATTCGCTGTCGCGTATTTGAAACACTGGAAGCGCAATTCCCAAATGCTTCCAAAAATCTGCTGGGCGAACAATTCGGTGCCTTGGAAGCCAAGATCGTGCGCGGGCAAATTCTCAGCGGCGAGCCACGCATTGATGGTCGTGATACACGCACAGTACGCCCAATCACCATTCGTACCGGCGTTTTGCCGCGTACACATGGATCGGCATTGTTTACTCGTGGCGAAACACAAGCATTGGTAGTTGCTACGCTGGGTAGTATGCGCGATTCGCAAACTATTGATGCTTTGCAGGGTGAGTATTCAGACCGCTTCATGCTGCATTACAACTTCCCGCCATACTCGACAGGCGAAACAGGTCGTGTGGGTACTCCAAAGCGTCGCGAAATCGGTCACGGTCGTTTGGCAAAACGTGCGCTTGTTGCAGCGCTACCAACAGCAGAAGAATTTGGCTATGCAATGCGGGTGGTGTCGGAAATTACCGAATCAAATGGTTCAAGTTCCATGGCTTCGGTCTGCGGTGGTTGCTTGGCGCTGATGGATGCGGGTGTTCCCGTCAAAACCCACGTTGCAGGTATAGCGATGGGATTGATTAAAGATGGCAACCGATTTGCTGTGTTGACAGATATTTTAGGTGATGAAGATCACTTGGGAGACATGGACTTTAAAGTGGCTGGTTCCGAGAATGGCATCACTGCTTTACAAATGGACATCAAAATCAACGGCATCACCAAAGAGATCATGAAGGTTGCCTTGAGCCAGGCTAGAGAAGGCCGTATACATATTCTCGGCATCATGAAAGGCGCTATGCCTGCAGTGCGTCCGGAGGTTTCCGAGCATGCACCGCGCATGATCAAGATGAAAATCAATCCCGAGAAGATTCGTGACGTAATTGGCAAGGGCGGTGCTGTTATCCGTGCACTGACAGAAGAGACTGGCACGACTATCGACATCGACGATGAAGGTAATATTACGATTTCTTGTGTCAGTGGTGAAGCTGGAGAGTTAGCCAAGAAGCGTATTGAGGATATCGTGGCAGAAGTCGAAGTGGGTAAGACTTATGAAGGGCCAGTTGTTAAACTTTTGGACTTTGGCGCGATCGTTAATATTCTTCCCGGTAAAGATGGTTTGTTGCATATATCGCAAATTTCCAATGAGCGCATCGCAAATGTCTCTGACCATCTGAAAGAAGGTCAGATCGTGAAAGTGAAAGTACTTGAAGCAGACGAAAAAGGTCGTATGCGTTTAAGCATGAAAGCGCTGTTACCACAATCGCAAACTGAACCTTCAGCTCCTGTTGCTCAATAACCCTGAGCAGTACAGGACCTCCCGGCTCTGTTTAAATTGATGAGTTGATTTGTATCAGTGCCGCTTTAGAAAAAATCCCTTGTCCTGAAATTGGCAAGGGATTTTTTTCAATAGATTATGTTGTAATTATCGACATGCAGAACTTGTGATTCGAAAATCGATGGTGTTTCGAAAAGTATACTGTCTTGTCTTGCCTTCGATATTGTTATGTTTCTGTAACTATACATAAACCACTCCTGTGTTTACAATACCCCCACTGTCTTTAAGTGTTGGAGAATCATAAATGGCACTAAACAATTATTTAGGATTTGATAAAGTCGTAAAAGACGCGCTAGTAGAAAATCGCGGTAAGACGCTGCTAGTAGAAAAGGAGGATAAAATTCTTGAGTTAGAACGAAAGTTAGATACTCAAAAACTCACTGAAATTCAAATCGCTGAAATCCGCAAACAGCTTAAAAGATTACGCTCTAACTAGTACGTCTTAAAGTTCCAACATCAATTGTATTGTACGCGGCCAATCGCTGTTAAAACTGCCTTCAAAAATTAATCTTGCTAAGCCTTCGTGTTAACAATCGTACCCACAGTTTGACCACTGGTGTTAACTGTAGGGCGATCATGCTCAGGCGGTGACGACTTTGGAGGCTCTTCGCGCTTTGCTTCACTTTTTTTCTCGCGAGCAGGCGGAGTTTGAGTTTGCGGTTGTACCGAGGGCGAATTGTAACTGCCAGGCGAAACTGAGTTGACGGCCATAATAGGAACTCCTCAAATAATTCTATGCAACTTGGAAGTGCTGCATATCAAGTACGGTACAATTCTGCTCCTACTTTTGAATGATTTCAAATGAAATTTTCTGCAAAATGTCGCGAATGTCCCAGATTGGCTACATTTCTGGATGAAGTAAAAGCCGCCCAACCGGACTATTTTGCCAAACCTGTACCCTCTTTTGGCGATGCCGAAGCCAACTTCCTGATCGTCGGTTTGGCACCGGGTATGCATGGCGCAAACCGAACTGGGCGGCCTTTTACGGGGGATTACGCAGGAAATTTGCTGTACTCAACCCTGTACGAGTTCGGATTTTCAACCAGTGGTGAACCACTCAATGCCGATGGAAATGCGAATTCTGAATTGGCTTTGATAAATTGCAGAATCACAAATGCCGTAAGGTGCTTGCCCCCACAAAATAAACCGGAACCAAGCGAAATAAAGATGTGCAATGGATATTTGCATGATGAGTTGAACTTGTTGCCGCAAGGATCTGCAGTACTGGCACTGGGTACGATTGCACATCAGGCTGTTTTGAGAGCAAGCGATTTGAGACCCAAAGACTACAGTTTTGCGCATGGTGCAGCGCATATTTTGCCTGGTAATATCCATTTTTACGATAGCTACCACTGCAGTCGTTATAACACGCAGACGAAAAGATTAACGACTCCGATGTTTCACGCTGTGTTTAAATCTATAAAAGAATATCTTGGCTCAGCCCAACTTTGACCCCAAGGCTTTTGTAGCATCCTTGCCGCTCTTGCCCGGTGTATACCGGATGTTGGATGAGGCAGGGAATGTGTTGTATGTGGGCAAAGCGGGACAATTGAAAAAACGTGTTGGTTCGTATTTTCAAAAGACCAATATTTCTCCCAGAATTCGCTTGATGGTGTCGCATATCGCGAACATCGAAATTACGCTGACCCGCTCCGAAGCAGAAGCCTTGCTGCTCGAGAATAATCTTATCAAGTCATTAAAGCCGCGCTATAACATCTTATTTCGCGATGACAAGTCTTACCCGTTTATTGTGATGACCGGACACGAATATCCCCGTTTAGCCTACTACCGTGGTGCCACACAAAAACAGCATCAGTACTTCGGACCTTACCCGAATTCCTATGCAGCCAAAGAAACTATTAGCTTGCTTCAAAAGGTATTTAAGTTACGTACCTGTGAAGATAACGTATTTAAGAATCGCACACGTCCTTGCTTGCTGCATCAGATACATCGTTGCACCGCCCCTTGTGTAAAAATTATTTCTGCCGATGAATATGCCGCTGATGTGCAAAATGCAGGATTACTGTTGAATGGTAAATATGCGGAAGTAGAAGTGAGCCTGCGTAGCAAGATGGAACGTGCTGCAGAGGAAATGCGCTATGAACAGGCAGCAGCATTGCGCGATCAGCTGCAAGCCTTGAGCACGGTTCAACAAAAGCAATATATGGAAAGCGGCAAAGCCACTGATGCAGATATAGTTGCGGTGGCTGAACTGGATGGGGAGTTATGCGTCACTTTGGCGGTTGTTCGTGGTGGTCGACATTTGGGAGATAAGCATTTCTTCCCGCAAAATGCGATCGGGGATAGTGTTAGTGAAGTGTTGGAAGCATTTTTGGCGCAACATTATTTAAGCCAGGCTATCCCGTCACTGATTTTAACAAGCATACCAATACCGACTGATGAACTGGAAAGTTTGTTCACCGAACAAGCCGGCCATAAAGTGCAAATTCGACATTCCGTGACCGGTGAAAGGCGGCAATGGCTGGATATGGCCCTCAGTAATGCTACATTGGCCCTGAGGCAGCAGGCAGGGCAGAAAGCAGGGCAAACACTTCGCCTTGACACCTTGCGCACGGTGCTTGCAATGTCGCAACTCAACCGCATCGAATGTTTTGACATCAGCCACACCATGGGTGAAGCGACAATTGCGTCCTGCGTGGTTTACGATGACTTGGCGATGCGGAATTCCGAATATCGTCGATTCAATATAACGGGTATCACCGGAGGAGATGATTTCGCAGCGATGCGTCAAGCTCTTTTGCGCCGTTATCAGAAGCTGCAGCAGGGTCAAGGTAAGCGGCCGGATTTAATCTTGATTGATGGGGGGATTGGCCAGCTGGGTATCGCAATTGAAGTCATGGCTGAACTCGGATTAACTGATATCGAGTTAGTCGGCGTAGCCAAAGGCGTAGAGCGTAAACCTGGAATGGAGCAATTGTTTCGTCCATCCGTTGAAAAGCCGCTACAATTGATGCCAGATAATCCGGCTCTGCATTTGATTCAACAAGTACGTGATGAAGCTCACCGTTTTGCAATCGCGGGGCACCGTGCAAAGCGCGGCAAGATTCGCATGGATTCAATGCTGGAAGAAATAGCCGGAATAGGGGAGAAACGGCGCCGCAATCTTCTTGCACGTTTTGGCGGATTGAAAGGCGTACAACAAGCCAGCGTTGAAGAACTGGCCAGAGTAGAGGGAATTAGCCCTTTGCTGGCAGAGAAAATTTATCACCGATTTCATTAACTAAAAATTATGCCATTCAACATACCCAATTTACTGACATGGTTCAGAATACTGATGATTCCGGTGTTCATCACCGTGTTTTATTTGTCGGACGACACGATCAGTATTCATACTAAGCACTTAGTTGGTACGCTAATGTTTACTGCAGCAGCGATTACAGATTGGCTTGATGGATACCTGGCTCGTTACTTGAATCAAACATCAGCATTCGGGGCATTTTTAGACCCAGTTGCAGACAAACTGATGGTAACCGCCGCACTGATCGTGTTGGTCAAGCTGGGTGAAGTCAATGAGATTGTCGCATTTATCATTATTGGACGAGAAATTGCAATCTCAGCATTACGTGAATGGATGGCGCAATTAGGTAGCGGTAAAAGTATCGCTGTTTCTATGCTAGGCAAGATTAAAACGACCTTTCAAATGTTGGCAATTATTTTCTTGCTGTATCAGGAAACTCTGCTAAATATTCCAATTGAGAAACTGGGTACTTTGCTGATTTACATAGCAGCTTTGCTCACTTTGTGGTCGATGGTTTATTACCTCATGCTGGCAATGCCACAAATTACAAAAAAAACTTCAGAACGAAATTGATTTTTCTTCGCGGCATCTGTATAGTGCCGCCTCTTCGGGGTGTAGCGTAGCCTGGTAGCGCGCCTGCTTTGGGAGCAGGATGTCGGGAGTTCGAATCCCCCCACCCCGACCAATAAGAACAGTTAGGCCACTCTTAGGAGTGGCCTAACTGTTTGCTCACGAAAAAGTTTAGCAATATTCCATTATACGGGGGTAGCACTGCTTCATCATTGTTGGTCTCAATGTCTCGCATCACGAATTACCCAACTAATTGATCAGTAAATAATATAAGAGT
Source organism: uncultured Gallionellaceae bacterium (assembly GCA_903913145.1). GTDB lineage: Bacteria > Pseudomonadota > Gammaproteobacteria > Burkholderiales > Gallionellaceae > PALSA-1006. The sequence goes on from CAIWKC010000329.1 coordinate 6,685, forward strand.
ATTTTTATATTGAAAGAGGCTATCCTTTGGCATGACTTATTGATCACTGACAACATAAAACTAGTGCCAAAGTATTTGGTGCGAAGAGGTGGTGTTAACAACCAAAATAGGAGGGAGGCTTGTAAGTTGGCTTTGGCCGGGCGAGCAAATGCCGACGCGCTTGCTGACGCCAAGCGAGAACTAGATACAGGTGATTTCGCAACAGCAGCAAAGCGGTACATGCCGTTTCGGATAAGTCGCATGACCGAGACTAACTTTAATTACTTTCTGACCTTCGTTGTAGCCGTTCGATTTCAGACAGCACATCCTCAAGCTTTGTTTCCTTTTCAAGGTCTGCATCCGCAAGGTCGCTGTCCTCATCGTTGGTAATTCCGATTTTACTTTGTATGGCTCTGAGCATTTGGAGCACTCTGGTCAATTCATGTTCTGTAAGCAGTCCCGTCTGCAAGCCCAAGTCAGTAAGGCGCTCAGCTTCTTTGGCTAAAAGATTTTGACTGATCAGCACAAATGTGGCCAGAAATATGGCCTCTAATGAAACGACCACCGTTAGGAATCCATAAGGATAAGGATCAAAAGGAGTAATGCCGAGATGTCCTGTGTTGAGCAGGAACCATAAACAAAACCATATAACATGAATATAAAAAAACAACATGCTGCCGGAAAAAGAAGTCATGCCGGTCGCAATTCGATCCTGCCTGCTTTGTTCCCGGGCTGATTTCAGCCGGACTTGGATTATCTTGCGAATGTTTTTCTCAATGACATTCGATAACGCAGGATTATCATCTTTATGGTCAGCAACTTCTTTTTGCAATAAACGTACTTCCAGCATGTTATGCACACGCGTCAATACTTCGATAAGTTCAAACGGTTTGCTGACAAAATCTTTGGCACCTGATTGCAGAGCGCGTTGTTTGTGGTCGGGGTCGGCTGTAATTACAAGCACCTGAGGATAATCGTCAGTTGCACGTCCTTTTAAGCGTTCCATTACCTGGAATCCATCCATGCTTGGCATTTGGATATCGAGCAAAATAAGATCGTAAAAATTAGCCCGATAAAGCTCACTGACTTTTTGAGGATTCATTGTTGATGAAACGTTTTTGTAACCGGCTTTGATCAGCATTCTTTCAATCAGGATGACATTGGCTTCCTGATCGTCAACGATCAGGATTTTTGCATTTAAAATGTCATAGGGACTAATCATGTGGGCTGAAATTAATCGGATATATCATACTGCAGAGTTTCTGAAAACTCCAGTGCCATATTCACTGTTTTCATGAGTTCATTTACCCTGATCGGCTTGGTGATATAGCGGAAAAAACCTGCTCTCAAACCTTTTTCGACATCGAGAGGCATCGCATTCGCACTGACGGCAATGACAGGAATACGATCAGTTTTTCGATCAGAGTGCAAAATTTTCATGACTGCGAATCCGTTGATGTCTGGCAGATTTATATCCAGCAGAATAACATTTGGCAGCGAATCAAGTGCAATCTCAATGCCAGTTTTTCCATTCACTGCGGTCAATAAAGTTATTTCCGGTTGACGTGCAAAAATTTGCTCGATCAGTAACATATTCGCTGAATCATCTTCCACATAAAGCACTTTGCGGGCTCGCGTCACAGGTGAAGCGTCCAATTTAGGCAGCGGGTTTATTTTGTCTTCGATGAGAGAAAGGTTGGGTGTGGATATCAAGTCTAATTCGAACCAAAATACGCTCCCCTTTCCGACAGTGCTTTCAACACCTATCAGACCACCCATCAACTCGACCAATCTTTTTGTGACTACCAGCCCAATACCAGTGCCTTCCTCGGTAGAGCTCTCTTGACCGAGGCGATTAAATGGCTGAAAAAGTTGCGCCAGTTGATATTGATTCAAACCATTTCCCGAGTCAGTGATGCTGATGCGAATTCGTGAAGGGCCACTTGGGACGCATTCAACCTCTACCGAACCAAATTTCGTGTTGTATTTGACCGCATTCGATAGTAAATTAATAAATATCTGTTTCAGTCTGGTCCGATCAGAGCGCACAAAAAGAGGCGTAGTGAGCTTCGGAAACTTTAGTGTGATATTGCGCTGTTTTGCTTGCTGTCCGATGATGGACTGACACTCGATAAAAATTTCAGCCAGTGGTACAGCTTCTTCTGTAAGTGATATTTGTCTTTGCTCAATCTTCGCCAGATCCAAAATTTCATTGATGAGTTTCAGCAGATGCCAACCTGCTTGGAGAATATGAGAGATAGATTCCTTATGGGATTGCGTTTGCGGAGGAGAATCAGATTCCATTAATTGGGCAAAACCAAGGATTGCGTTGAGCGGGCTCCGTAATTCGTGACTCATGCTGGACAGGAAATCCGATTTGGCGAGGTTTGCTTTTTCCGCTATAGAGATGGCATTTTTTAACGCTTTGTTTTTCTCCTGAAGCGCCAAATGGTTTTTTACACGGGCCAGAACTATGGGCGGGCTAATCGGCTTGGTAATGTAATCGACTGCTCCGAGTTCCAAGCCTTTTTGTTCGTCTGCGATTTCTGTCTTTGCAGTCAAAAATATTACCGGAATATTTGCTGTATTTGGATCGAGCTTAAGTCGTTCACAGACCTCGTATCCATCCATATTCGGCATCATGATGTCGAGCAGAATCAAGTCTGGCGGAGTGTCAGACATGGCAATCTTTAACGCTCTCTTTCCCCCATTTGCAATTTTTACCTGATAGAGTTCATTGAGCAGGCTACTCATCAGTGTCAGATTGTCAGGGGTGTCGTCAACAACCAGTATCGTTGCTTTCACTTTGGTTGGCGAAGCTGGCAGCATAAGTCGGGTCTCAACGGTATTCATAGGTCAAGCAGCAATTGCCTGCGCTAAATAGAATTGCTTTGCTTTCATGTCTGCATCAGTGTCACTAAATCGCATGGCAATCGTTTTGAATTCTTCCTGAATGCTCAGAAATGCATCAAGCATGTCCGGATCAAAGTGGCTGTTACGACCTTGAATCATAATTAGTACTGCTTGTTCATGCGGCATACTCTCCTTATAAACACGGCGGCTAATCAAGGCGTCGTATACATCAGCTACTGCCATCAATCGCGCCGCAATTGGAATGTCATCGCCGGACAGTCCGTGCGGATATCCGCTGCCATCCCACTTTTCCTGATGAGATAGAGCGATGGTTTTGGCAAAAATGAGAAAGTCAACACTGATTCCAAGCACTTTTTCAGCATGCTCGATGGCGTCTCGTCCCAAAGTGGTGTGCGTTTTCATGATCTCAAATTCGTCTCCTTCGAAGCGTCCTGGTTTTAGCAGGATTCGATCCGGAATACCCACTTTGCCGATGTCATGTAGCGGTGCAGATTTGAATAGCATGCTGATATTTGCCTCGGTGAGAAACGCGGAAAAACGCGGATGGTCGCGTAGCTTTTCTGCCAGCGCTTTGACATAGAACTGCGTGCGGCGAATATGATTCCCCGTGTCGGAGTCACGCGTTTCTGCCAGTGAGGCCATGGCAAGAATCGTCACATCCTGAATCGCGATGATCTCCTTAGTTCGTTTCGCGACTTCCAGTTCCAGAAACTCATTTTGATTGCGCAGAAATACGTCCATGGCTCTTAAGGCGAGATGAATCCTTACACGCGCCAAGACTATGGGCGGGCTGATCGGCTTGGTAATGTAATCGACTGCGCCGAATTCCAGACCTTTTTTTTCATCCGCCATGTCATTCTTGGCGGTGAGAAAAATAACCGGAATATTCATTGTTGCAGGCTCTTGCTTAAGTCTTTGGCAAACCTCGTATCCGTCCATATCCGGCATCATGATATCGAGCAGGATTAAATCGGGTGGCGATTCCGAAGCGGCGATTCTTAATGCTTTCTCACCCCCATTGGCAATTTTCACCTTGTAATCAGTTTTGAGCAGGCTACTCATCATGATTAGATTGTCCGGAGTATCGTCAACAACCAGTATCGTGGGTTTCTCGGTAATGTCGAATTCGTTCATAAGGGCACCTTGCTAGACTGTCTTTCCATTGGCGTTTTTGAGTGCGGTCAGCGCCGCTTCAAAATTAAACGAATGTATGCAATCGTCAATTTTGTGATATTCGGAAGGAAATGCCGCGTTAAACATATTTGCATTTAATTCCCATACTTCCGTAGCTTCCGAGTCATCATCGGCCAGCAAAGATTCCAGTCGAACACAGACCGATTGCAGTTCATCCTTATTCACTGTGACGGATGTTGTTGCAGGCGCCACAGGCAAATTTTGCTCCAGTTGAGCAATGAGACTTTCGAGAGGTTCAATCAAGTTATCAAGCCGACTATTTACTTGCTCGCGAGGCATTTTATCCTTGATTGCCAGCTCAAGTTTTTCAGCCAAAAGTTGCAAACTGGTGGCACCGATATTGCCTGAAACTCCTTTTAAAGTATGGGCAAGCCGCATTGCCGTATCCCAATTATTGTTTTCTAACTCCTGGAATATATTGGCTGTGACAAATTTCTGTCCGGTAACAAACTTGCGCAACATTGACAGATACAGCGGTTTTTTCCCCAGGACGCGGCGCAAGCCGTCCTTCATATCCAGTCCTTCAATAACAATCGGCAGTTGATCTTCGTGCTTATTAACGGTGGACAGTTCAACGCTAGCCGAAGAATGCTTTGGCTTGATCCATTTGAGTAACGCCTTCCATAAGTCTTCCGGCTCAATGGGTTTGGAGACATGATCATTCATTCCGGCAGCCATGCAGCGATCACGATCACTTTGCATTGAATTCGCCGTCATCGCTACAATTGGCAGTTCATTAAATCTTGCATCCTTGCGAATTTCCAGTGTTGCCATGACACCGTCCATGACTGGCATCTGCATATCCATTAATACGATGTCGTAATGTACAAATCTGATCTTGTCCAGGGCGACAAGTCCGTTCTCCGCCAGATCAACGATGAAACCGGCATCGCGAAGAAGTTCCATACCTACTTCTTGATTGAGTTCGTTGTCTTCGACTAACAGAACTCTGGAACCTTTGAGTGCTGCAAGCTGGTCAAAAGTGTCAGTCGGAGCATCGGCACTGCGATTGGTATCTGCAACTCCACCCAATATTCGCACCACGCCGTCAAACAACACCGAGGCGGTGACCGGCTTTATCAGGACATCTGCGATACCGGCTTCCTCGGCCTCTTTAATAACTTCCTCACGACCATAGGCAGTCACCATAATCATGTGCGGAGCGCTGCTTACCAAGTGTGCTTTAAGGCGCTTGGAGACTTCAATGCCATCCATATTGGGCATTTGCCAATCAAGGAATACTATCTCGTAGGGCTTGCCCTGAGCATCAGCGATATCGGCTGCTACGATGGCTGCTTGACCGGATTCCACTTGGTCGACCTTGAAGCTCATACCGGTGAGTAGTTCTCCCAGCACCAGGCGAGCATTTTCATTGTCGTCCACTACCAGCACCCGCTTGTCGCGCAAATCACTGGCGAGTGCCATTGTTCGTTGCAATCCCGTTCCTTTGCCCAGCCGGGCGGTAAACCAGAAGGTACTGCCCTTGCCGGGTTCACTTGACACACCCACTTCGCCACCCATTAATTCAGCCAGCTTTTTGGCAATAACCAGCCCCAAGCCGGTACCGCCAAATTTTCGGGTGGTAGAAGCATCTGCCTGTGAAAAACTCTGGAATAAGCGTCCCATCTGCTCTTGGGAAAGGCCGATGCCGGTGTCGCGCACGGCGCAGTAAAGGAGCACTTCTTTGTCGGTCTCTTCTTTTAGGCTAATCGTTATGTCAATCTCGCCATGTTCAGTAAATTTGACGGCATTGTTACTGTAGTTGATGAGCACCTGTCCAAACCTGAGCGGATCGCCAATTAATGTTTGCGGTACATTTTTGGCAATATCAAATATAAGTTCCAGCCCTTTTGCGGAGGTCTTGTCGGCAATCAGATCGGCTACATTATCGAGCACTTTTTCCAACTCGAATTCGGTATGTTCAACGGTCAGCTTTCCTGCCTCGATTTTTGACAAGTCCAGAATGTCGTTGATGATGCCAAGCAAATGCCGGCTAGACCCCCTGATTTTATTGATGTAGTCACGCTGGCGTGAGGTCAGCTCTGTCTTCAATGCCAAATAGGACATGCCAATGATGGCGTTCATGGGTGTGCGTATTTCGTGGCTCATATTGGCCAGAAAGTCGGATTTTGCCAGATTGGCCGACTCCGCGATATTGCGAGCCATATCCAACTCGATATTTTTTTCCTGCAAGGCCATATCCAAGCGCTTGCGTTCTGTTATATCGCGTGCAGCGGCAAAGACACCCTGCAGTTTTCCATCGCGGTCATAGAAGGTGGTTGCGTTGTATGACACGACTGTCATCTTCCCGTAGCCGGTACGCGCAGTGAGTTCGTAGTCGGTAACTTTGTTTATACTGAGTACCAGCTTGATGCCAGCGTCGGCAAGATCGGGATCAGTAAAATAATTTTTGAATAGTGTTCCGATTAACTCCTCACGTGTGCAGCCGGTCAAGCGTTCCATTTGTGTATTCACATCAGTGATAACACCGGATGGATCAGTTGTCATTAATGCATCGGTATTGGATTCGATCAGTGAGCGAGTATAGAATTGCTGGTCACGCAAAGCGCGTTGCACGGCATATTCGGCAGTAACATCGCGGAACACCAGCACGGCACCGACTACACTCCCTGCACGGTTTCGAATCGGCGCACAACTATCTGCAATAGCACATTCGCTACCGTCACGCGCGATTAACACGGTGTGGTTTGCAAGTCCCTGAATTGTTCCATGCGCCAAGGTTTCCAGGACAGGGACAATCGCGGGTTGGCGTGTATCCTGGTTAATGATATTGAAAATCTCTCCCACCGGCCGGCCGAGGGCCTGAGCAATTGTCCAGCCGGTGAGCTGTTCTGCGGGTGGATTAAGCAGCGTGATATTTCCAATACCATCGGTGGTCATTACTGCATCACCGATGGAGTAAAGCGTTACAGCCAGTTTTTCCTCGCTTGATTGCAAGGTAGAGTTTGCTTTCTGCAATTCCTTGTTTGTCTTGTCCTGGACTTCAAGCAAATGCCGGGTTTC
>CAIWKC010000330.1 GCA_903913145.1 uncultured Gallionellaceae bacterium
CGTACATTTTCGATTAATGCATACGCTTCTTCCCCTTCCTGTTCGCGTAAAGTGTCGCCAAGAATCCGCCCGAGCAGGCGTATGTCATCGCGCAATGGAACATCCTTGCTGGAAAGGTCAACTGGGGCAGATAGTAGGTTCATGACGTTCTTCTTAAACATGGTGAGTGGACGGCTCATGTTAGAATGAGGCGTAAATTATTTAACAAAATATTCAGGAAACACAATGAATCAGGTATCCAAACAACACACAGTCCCTGCCAAACTTGTAATCGCTTCGCGCGAAAGTGCGCTGGCAATGTGGCAAGCTGAACATATCCGGGATCGACTACGTTTATTATATCCACAAACCGAGGTAAGTATATTGGGTATGACAACACAAGGTGATCAGATCCTTGATGTCACGCTCTCCAAAATCGGGGGCAAAGGTTTGTTTGTCAAAGAATTGGAAACCGCTTTGGAAAATGGCAGTGCAGACATCGCTGTGCACTCCCTAAAAGACGTACCGATGCACTTGCCGGAAGGTTTTGTACTTGCCTGTATTGGTGAACGCGAAGATCCGCTCGACGCTTTTGTTTCAAACAAATTTGATCAATTAACATCTTTGCCATCCGGCAGTGTTGTTGGCACATCAAGCCTGCGCAGAGAAAGCCAATTGCGGGCCCGCTTCCCTCAACTTGACATCCAGCCTTTGCGCGGCAACGTTCAGACTCGATTACGTAAACTGGATGAAGGCCAATATGCAGCCATCATACTTGCTGCAGCCGGGCTCAAAAGGCTTGGGCTGGGTGCTCGTATACGCGCTGTCATCTCCAGTGAAGACAGTCTTCCCGCAGTGGGTCAAGGTGCTTTGGGTATTGAAACTCGTGCAGACCGGCCAGAATTGAAAGACATTCTTGCACCACTTCATCACGCCGACACTGCCGCATGTGTGCTGGCTGAGCGCGCAATGAGCCGAGCACTGGCGGGGAGTTGCCAGGTTCCGCTTGGTGGATTCGCTGAAGTGAATGGAGACATTTTGCGAATGCGCGGATTCGTCGCCAGTCCCGACGGAAGTAAAATGCTGCGTGCCGAATTGCTCGGTTCCGTCAACGCACCTGAAGCCCTCGGCGATGCTGTTGCAGACGCTTTACTAAAACAAGGCGCGGGGGAAATCCTCGCCGCATTGAATGACTAACTCTGCTCTTGCCAAACTTAACATCGTAGTCACTCGCCCGCAAGAACAGGCCAATTCTCTTGCTCAACGCATAACGTCGCTTGGCGGTCACGCAATTCTTTTTCCTTTGCTAGAAATCGAGCCAGTCACTGATTCACGCTTATTGTCTGATCTAATTGCTCGTTTGGCAGATTTTGACCTGGCAATATTTATAAGTCCCAACGCTGTCCAATATGGCATGGCAGCAATCCAGACAGCCGGAGAATTACCCAAGGGGCTGCGCATTGCTGCTGTAGGTCAAAGCACTGCCCGCGCATTGCTCAATGAGGGCGTGAGTGACATCATTGCACCACTCGACCGCAGTGATAGTGAAGCGTTACTGGCAATGTCTCAACTGCAAAATGTTCGGAACTGGAAAATTGTGATCTTTCGGGGCGACGGCGGCCGCGAATTGTTGGGAGATACGCTTAAAACCCGGGGTGCCGAAGTTGAGTATGTCACTTGCTATCGTCGTAACAAGCCAATGGTCGATATCTCCACATTGTTGCTCAGCAAACCTGACGCGATCACCATCAGCAGCAGTGAAGCGTTAGCTTATCTTCGAGATATGTTAAATGACGCTGATCAAAGGCATATTTTAGCTGTACCATTATTCGTCCCTCATGCCCGTATCGCCGAAAAAGCACATATTCAGGGTTGGCATAATGTGATTCAAACTGCGAGTGGAGATGACGGAGTCGTGTCCGGTTTGGTAGCATGGGCACAAGAAGCGATTTAACCGGGAACCAATCATGAGCGATCAACCACAATCAAACCCGCAAGAAAAACCGGCGACGGATACTACTGCACCTCCTTTGATGGCAAGTTCACCCGTTCGCAATCCCTTGGTTCAACTGCTTTCACAGCTGAACATAACCCAAATGACACTGGCTGTGCTGGTGGTAGTATTTTTGTGGCAATGGTTTGATGCACATTATCAAATCAATCAAGTTCAACAAGAATTAGCCAAACGTCTGGCTGAAACCGATGGCATGAACAAGGCCAATCAAACCCTCTTAACTCAAAATCAGGAAGTAGTGCGCGAACTGGGGGGAAAGCTGAGCCTGTTGGAAAGCAAATATGCCGAATCTCAAAATCAGCGCGCTGCGCTTGAAGCACTTTATCAGGAAATGTCCAGTAGCCGTGACCAGACAGCACTCGCGGAAGTTGAGCAAATGCTGTTGATCGCAGGACAGCAACTGCAACTTTCCGCTAATGTTAAAGCAGCGTTAATCGCTTTGCAGCAAGCCGATAATCGGTTACAACAGCTAGATCGTCCGGCCCTTGGCGGCCTACGCAAAACAATCAATCAAGATATCGACAAGCTGCGTGTTCTGCCGAATATCGATTTGCCCGGCATCAATTTACACATTGATAACTTGGTTTCAGCTGTAGACACATTGCCTTTGGCGCAAGACATTCGCAAGCAAACCGAGGCGCAAATCCCTGCATCAGCTGTCGATGAAGGAAGTTGGAAAAAGTTCTGGCGCGAATTGTGGCAAGAGACCAAACAACTTGTACGAATAGAGAATACTGAAAAGCGCGAGTTACCGTTGTTGTCTCCAACCCAGACTTTTTTTCTGCGAGAAAACCTCAAGATTCGCTTACTCTCCGCGCGTCTCGCTTTATTGTCACATGATGAAATTAGTTATAAACATGATATTAAGACTGCGCAGGAGTGGACGACATTATATTTCGACACACATTCTAAAGAAGGCTCTGCCGCCCTGCAATCACTGCAAAAACTGGCTTCGTCCAACATCAATATTGAGTTGCCCGACATTAGCAACAGTTTTGATGCTGTTAGAAATTATCGTATCTCTCACGAGAAGGGAGCAAGATGAAATTTCTTGTCTGGTTTATTGCACTTTTTGCCGCGGCCGTGGCGTTGACCTTGGCAACTCATAACCCTGGTTATGTACAATTGATTTATCCGCCTTATCGTATCGAGATGTCCCTCACTTTGTTTGTGCTTTCTTTGTTGGGTATGTTTGTTTTCACTTACTTGATGGTTCGCCTACTCACCTCTGCTGTGAATTTACCCGCTTACGTTCAGGCATTTCGTGAAAATCGCGCGCAAAGTAAAGGGCGTGCAGCAATGATGGAATCGCTGACTGCTTTTTTTGAAGGTCGCTACTCTGCAGCTGAAAATGCAGCCGTGCGAGCGATGGCGTTGGGAGAGAAATCCGGTCTCAACCCCATCGTGGCGGCCAGATCGGCGCATGAACTGCGTGAATTTGACAAACGAGATGCTTATCTTGCAGATGCAGAACAAAAGAAGGTAGGCGAATCTACCATGCGCCTGATGGCTAAAACTGAGTTCTTACTTGACCAGAAACAACCGCAATCCGCTTTAGGGTCCCTAAAAGAACTGAATGAAGCCGGCGGCAAACGTAAGCATGTTGGAGCACTGACACTTGAGCTGAAGGCGCATCAGCTTGCTGAAAACTGGGATGCAGTTTTAGATGTTGCTGCTCAACTCGAAAAACGTAATGCAATCGATTCAACTTTATCCATTCAACTGCGGCAACGTGCCTGGTTGGAAAAGTTACGTGGCCATGCCCATACAATCGAAGCTTTGCAAAGTTTATGGAAGACAATCCCAGCCGAATTTAAACAGCGCCCGAAGCTCGCAGCAGCTGCTGCGCAAGCTTTCTTGAAAATGCATGATCCTATGACGGCCAGCAAGCTTTTGGTTGAAAGTTTAAATGCTCAATGGGATTCTGACCTTGTTAGCCTCTACGGCGACTGCCATACTGAAGATGCAACTGCGCAAATTGATCAGGCTGAGCGCTGGTTAAAAACGCAAACCAATGATGCCGGATTGTTGCTGGCTCTCGGCAAACTTTGCCTGCATCAACAGTTGTGGGGTAAGGCGCAAAGTTATCTGGATGCCAGCATTAGTCTGCTCCCAAGTCAGGCAGCCTATAACTCGTTGGGCAAACTGGCTGAGAAACTTGGCAGAAAAGATGACGCATTTAATTATTATCATCTCGCAATGGAACTGGAAGTAGATAAATAATCTAGTTCTTTTGCATTATTGATTCAAGTATTTTTTATCCACCTCTGAACTGTCTATTTGTATTACTGAGTTCTCTATTACTATTTGCACACCTTCCATCATACCCTGCGCAGGCGGGAATTCAGGTGATTTACTCCGAATTGTTCGTTAGAAAATCACGCCCTTGTAGGCCGATTCATCGGGCGAAATAGGCCGCAATCGACCGATGAGTCGGCCTACAAAGAGCGCTCGGCCTAATGGATAATCAGGGTTAATCAATTCCCTAAATCTTATCAATAATTTGTCTCTTTCCGAAATTTTCCACTAATTTTTCTAATGTTCTCTACCGCACTGAGCGATACGGACTCGTGCCCTACTCTGCGAGAGTGAGACGAATTGCCGCGGTTTGGGTTTTTCATACTCAAATCTTTGCACTCCAAATTGAGGCTCTTACAGACACAAAAGGTAGATAGATCAGCACGCGTATAGGCTTGGTCGAATACGCAGATGCTTTTCCGGATCATACATTAAGGAGAGAAAAATGAATAAATTCAGTGGTTTTACGTTGCCGACATGGCGGTTAATGATGTTTCTTTTGGTATTTTTTGGCGGTTGTCTTGGAAGTAGCGGCGGGGGTGGAGGTGTAATTGCAGTAGATACTTCAGTTCCCACTGTAACTGCTGTCATGCCCGCAAATGCCGCAGCTGTCGTCGCTCTAAATTCCAGCATCAATGCCACATTTAGTAAAGTCCTCAACCCTTTAACGATCAACGCAACTACCTTTACACTGTCTCAGGGAACTGCGCCTGTCTTGCCTGTTTCTGGCACAGTTGTCTATTCAGGCAAAGTTGCAGCTTTCTATCCAACCAGCAATTTTACTGTCGGCGCTGTCTACACGGCTACAGTAACTACTGGGGTAAAGGATACGCTTGGTAATGCTCTTGCCAGTAATTATTCATGGAGTTTTACAGCGGGTACAGCAACCGATTTGATCGCGCCTACCGTTAGTTCAGTCACCCCTATAAATGCGGCTACCGGTGTTCCACTCAACGCGAGTATCAACGCCATTTTTAGCAAACCGATGGATCCAATCACCATCACCTCTTCGACGTTTACCTTGGCGGGAGCCTCCCCAGTTTCAGGTACTGTGTCTTACGCAGGTACAACGGCAACCTTGCATCCGACTGGTAATCTTTTAGCCAACACCACATATACGGCCACAATTACTACGGGTGC
>CAIWKC010000331.1 GCA_903913145.1 uncultured Gallionellaceae bacterium
TCCAGCTTCAATTTTCCCGGCTCAACATGATTGGCATGCAATATTGACAAAACGTTTTCAACAAAATCACGCTGCTTGAATTGTTGCGCACTGACATTTACCGCGAGTTTAAGATGTCGGGTATGCTCTTCCTTTGCCCATAAAGAAAGTTGCAAACAGGCTTTATCCATAACCCATGCACCTATATCCAAAATCAGTGAACTTGCTTCGGCGATGGGAATGAACTGCACTGGTGAAACCATGCCGAGCGTAGGATGAACCCAGCGCAATAAAGCTTCGGCACCTATGGGCCTGTTTTCATTATCGACCTGGACCTGATAATACAAGTGCAATTGATTTTCAGATACTGCGCGACGTAAATCAGCTTCTAGGGTGGCTCGTTTTTCCATCGCCAGTTGCATTGCTGGATCAAAGAAGCGAACTGAATTGCGACCGGACTCCTTGACTTGGTACATCGCCATGTCAGCGTATTTAAGCAGCGAATCCACAGACTCTTCAGTGCCACGATATAAACACACGCCAATGCTGGGAGAGCTGTACTGTTCAACATTGTTAAGCTGATAAGGGAGAGTTAGAGCAGCCCGAATCTTTTCTGCAATGATAGCTGCTTTCTGCGAGGCGACTTCTGCCTGTGCGTCTATCTCTTTGAGCAACACGACAAATTCATCACCCCCAAGGCGGGCAACGGTGTCATCTTCTCGCACACAAGACTTGGTGCGTTGAGCAACTTCAATGAGCAGCAGGTCACCAAAATCATGCCCTAATGTATCGTTTAATGTTTTGAATCTATCCATATCCAGAAAAAGAATAGCTCCAAAATTATCAGTGCGCGAAGATGAAATTAGTGCGGTATGAAGCCTATCCATAAGCATACGACGATTCGGCAAACCGGTGAGCGCGTCATAAAAACCCAAATTAAATATCTTTTCTTCGTCTACTTTTCGCTGGGTAATATCCGAGAACAGCGCTACATAGTTTTTATGATTTCCCAATTCGTCGTTTACCGCACTAATGGTCAACGATTCTGCAATTAACTCGCCATTCTTGCGCCTGTTCCAAAGCTCTCCATTCCATTGCCCCTTCTCGATGAGACTTGCCCACATGGCGTTGTAAAAATCTTTATTTTGTCGACCTGAAGATAGTATCTTTGGGTTCTTGCCGATGACTTCATCATGACTAAAACCCGTAATTCTGCAGAACGTATCATTGACATCGAGAATGGTGCCATCAAGATCGGTGATAAGAATGCCTTCGTGCGCATTGGTAAAAACACCCGCAGCAAGCTTGAGTTTTTCATCTGACGATTTTCGCTCGCTAATATCTTGTCTGAGATAAAGATATTTTGTGACATTACGTTGGTTATCGAAAATAGGGGCAACCGTTATCTGTTCCCAATAAGGTTTTCCATTCTTGCGACGGTTGAGCATTTCTCCGCCCCAAGTTTTTCCTGAATGCAATTTCGCATGAATTGCCTGATACTCGATATCACTTAGTTCAGATGAAATAATTTGGCGCGGCGTCAGGGGCTTTTCGTAAGTGTCTGCAAATTGATAGCCGCTAATTCTCGTACACGCCTCATTCATATATTCAACAACGCCGTTGGTATCAGATATCAGAATGCCGATCGGGTTTTCATCGATTATCATCTGGCTCCTCGATATATTCGTCTGTGTCTCGGTCGTATTGATGTTTGAGCAGCAGATCCCCTTTGCGGTTGTTGTTCTCGCGGTTGTCGTCGGCAACCTGGTAAAAGCGGTACCCATTACTCCCGGAGGGATTGGCACGTATGAGATTTCCCTTGCGATCATTTTCGGTCTGGCAGGAGTATCCCCGGCTATCTCAACGCTCA
>CAIWKC010000332.1 GCA_903913145.1 uncultured Gallionellaceae bacterium
ACAATCCCATAAGTTTTCAGCAGCTTTTTATTGCAACATGCTACCATTTCCAAGCAGTGTCGCTGCAACACTCCAATATATGATGAGCAAAAGTAAATGATGATAAAAAGATAAACAGCGTGATAATTGAATATCTACAATATTAAGGGGCTGACGTGCCTGAATTAGATGTGAAATTTGATCTTCCTAAAATCGTAGGGACGGTGCTTTGTGTCATCAGATTTTTTTCGATAGCTTGTTTTTTATATTGCGCCGTCGGCCTGTATCAATCCTTGAGCAAAAGCATCCCAATTTGGCGTGCACCACGCTACGCGGAAGGGAAGATTATTGAGAATCAGGAACGCGCGTGGCAACAATATCAGCACGAGCAATATATTGGCGTTACCGCGCAAATGCCAGTGGTTGAATTTCGGGATGAAGCGAATACTCCGATTAGATTTATCCACAACATCGGGCCGCAGAACGTGCAAGTTGGTCCTGTGCCAGTGATATACGCCAGCGGTGACCCGCAAAATGCGCGAATTAATAAAGGTTGGATGAATTGGCTTGGTGATTACATCTGGATGTTTGGAATGATTGGGAGCTCGTTGGGAGTAATTCGACTGACCAGTGCCAACATCAAAACCATAATAGGTAACTATAGTAAAATTCTAGAAAAAAATAATTCGCATCCCGCCTGACACGCTTTTATTCGAAGTGAGATTATATAAATTAAGGGCCGCTTGCTTCAAGTTGAGACGCTCAATGTGTAGATTCTAGGCCATATATTCGCATTCAAAAAGGGCAGCTTAGCAGAAGGCAATCTGACAAGTTGAGCCAAATTATGCTTTAAAAATTTCGTAACAAAACTGCACCAATTACTTACTATAGTCTTCAAAATGTAGTGTTTACATTTTATAAAATTGTTAATCAACTTACTTTCTATTGGTCATGATTTTCTAATATCGTTGACAGTAGATTTTGGCCAAATATTAATCAATTTTAAAAAACATAAATTTCTAAAATTTTTAAAGTTAGGATAATCTAATGAACACCGATATAAAATCAGTAGATATTAGCGAAAATCTTCGGTGTATAACCATTACAGGGCGCCTCGACATTCTGGGGAGCGAATCAATTGATATCAAATTTGCTTCTTTGGCTGTAGCAACTGGAAGGAGAGTAGTTGTTGATCTTTCTGCCGTCAGTTTTCTTGCCTCGATTGGTATACGAGCATTAATTAGTAACGCTAAGGCTCTGCAACAGCGCGGAGGGAAGATGGTGCTGTTTGTTGGTAACAACGCAAATGTCACTAAAACACTACAATCAACTGGCATAGAACCATTGATTCTTATGTTTGATAATTTTGACGCTGCAGTCAAAGATGCCCAAATATAAAAATAAAGAAATATAAAATTCACGGTTAACATTCCCCAGCATTGATAAATGGCGACTACGCTTCACAAAGTTGCCAGTGCAAATAGAATCACCCCGGTTGATCAATTCGGTCTCCGGGATAAGTTAGCAACTGGATGCCGCTCTATTAATTTGGACCGCAGAGAATTTCGATGTCGGAAGTTATCAACATTGTATCCACTAACAATGGCGTCTTCTAAGTAGGGAAATCGAAGTGGATGGCAGCGTTGACTGAATCAGTCATCAAGCGGTGGGGAGAGCGTTTGGATGTCAATTTGTGGACGGAGTCTTTTGTCAATATTGATTCCTTCCCAGCCAGTTGCTTTGCTGTAATGCATAAGCAGGATAGGCTGATCATCGTCATTAAATACAATTACGCCGAGAGAATGACCAGTATGGTAATGGTTGACGATGTCCTGGCCCATTGCTTCTTGGAAAGCATCTGAATTTTCTTCATCCCAGCGATCAGAATGCTCTTTATCAAGTGCAAGATGAAATATTTCAGTCTCAGCTTGAACTCGGCTTAACATCAATTTAATTTCAGCTAATGCAGCACTTTTACCATTGTCATCAGTCAGTTGACTCATGAATTTCTTTGCAGTATCTGTCATGCCTATTGCATCCTGTAGTCTTTTGTTGGGTACGGTCTGTAGTTAATGCATGAAATTATTCTGTGTTTGTATCAATCCAGAATCAATTAATGTCGATCCAAATGGATTTTATCATTGCGCGCGCGCGAAATCTAAGTGCAACATTCTTTCATGAAAGAATGTTGCATGACAAAAAAATATACACATCACATTGGATGAGCGTACTTTGATTCAAACACAAGTACAGCAAGGATTTAAACCTGCCGCAATTGCTGCGAGTTTGAATCGACCTCGTTCTTGCATCACCCGTGAACTTGCTCGCAATGGTTGGAAGGCTGCGGCTGTTGCTCGCCCGGTTGGTCGCCTGTCTGTTGCAGGTGGTTATTCTTCCAGTCGGGCCAATATTCGTGCTCGGCGCTTATCCGTCGTACCTCGCGTCAAACGCAAGCTGGTGTATGGTAATCCACTATGGAACAAAGTCAGCGATCGGCTGCAACAAGGCCTATCCCCAGAGCATGTTGCCGTTACACTGGGGCGCATGAACGAACCCATCCGTCTTTGCCACGAAACAATTTACCAAGCGATCTACGCGATGCCCAAAGGTGAGCTTCGCACCGACACGAATGCATTGCCGCGTTTGGGTCACAACTAACGTCGTCCACGCTCTCGCGGTTGCGACCGACGCGGGCAGATTCCCGACATGACCAGTATCGATCTGCGTCCTGCCCAAATTGCTGAACGCCTAGTGCCAGGCCACTGGGAGGGCGATCACATCAAGGTTGCAGGCAACCGCTCCCAAGTAGGCACGTTGGTCGAGCGCAAGACCCTTTACATTGCGCTGGTGAAGCTCTCCAACGGCACCGCCCAAGCAACAACTGAAGGCTTCGGGGCGATCCTGCAACGCTTTGATGCTGATTTACGTCGCTCCCTCACTTATGACCTAGGACGCGAAATGGCTCAATATGCAAAGTTGACTCAAGACACCGGCATCAAGGTTTACTTTGCTCATCCGCACAGCCCGTGGGAGAGAGGACAAAACGAAAATACCAACGGCTTATTGCGTCAGTATTTTCCAAAAGGTTCAGACCTTTCTGTGTTCTCACAGATCGAACTTGACGACATCGCACGGAAACTCAACATCAGACCGAGAAAGTCGCTAGACTCGAAATGACCAGCTGAGATGTTTCTTCCTAAAGACGCTTGCGACTTCAAGGCTTACTGGGTTGGTAAACTTAACGTTGTTGCACTTCGACTTTGAAACCGCCCTCATGTTTAACTGATTGATGAATAGAAGAGTGACATGCTTCAAGCCGAATAATGCTCCTTGCCCTCTGGGTGAAGGAGAAAAACAGGCCAATTCAGCGCATCCTTAACTCTGAATGTCGCTGGCTTTGCGTTCATTCGAAATAGAAAAGCCAGATGATTGGGCCGGACGAAATTTTCCTTCATACTTGCCTCTCCACTTCACAAATCTTTACCTTGGCGACACGCTTCAGCAAAACCTGGCGCATAAAGTGACTACCAGCCAATTCATGTGAAGCGGCAAAAACCAATTCAGGAGATTCATCATGAACGAACAAGTCACTACTCCACCCAGCCAACCCGAGCAAAA
>CAIWKC010000333.1 GCA_903913145.1 uncultured Gallionellaceae bacterium
GTCTATGTCAGCCCGGCGCTAGCACTTTATAAGGGCCCCATCGTTGTAGAAGCGAATGTTCCGGCGCCCGGAGCCGCGCCGCTCGGAGACGCCGTCGAAACCAAAGTGTTGATCAGTTATCTCAATAACCTTAAGTTGGTTTCCTTCCAGTTGCCTAACGGGCAACTGGTCAGTGTGACTGGTTTGCACGAGTATGCGGCAGTCAAAAAACTATACCAGGAGAATGCGGACGGTTCCTTGACCAATCAACAGGATAATTCCGTGTTGACCGCCAATAAAAAGTCCGGCTTTTTTGAAACTGCCTCCGGCGAGCAACTGACGCCCGGATATACTGTGCCGGTAGGGTGGGCGCAGTACACCAAGATATTTTCCGACACCTCCTTTAGCGAGCCGTTCTTGCGAATTTTTGTCTGGACCATCATCTTCGCCGGGTTGACCGTTCTGTTCGGATTTTCGGTCGGAATCGTATTGGCAGTTTTGATGGAATGGGATGCGCTGCGCGGCCGTGCTTTCTACCAGACGATGTTTTTTATCCCATATACAGTTCCGGCATTTATTTCCATTCTGATATTCAAGGGTTTGTTCAACCAGAACACCGGTGAGATTAATCAGATATTGTCTTTCATATTTGGTCTGCATCCGTCATGGTTCTCCACGCCGTTTCTGGCCAAGTCAATGCTGCTTATCGTCAACACCTGGCTGGGTTTTCCCTACATGATGGTGGTCTGCATGGGGCTGATTAAAGCCATTCCGGCTGATCTTTATGAAGCCTCTGCCATCGCGGGTTCCGGGCCAATAACCAATTTCTTCAGAATAACTCTGCCACTTATCATCAAGCCGATGACGCCCTTGTTGATCGCTTGTTTCGCCTTCAACTTCAATAACGTGATGCTGATCGCATTGCTCACCGGCGGACGTCCGGATTTTCTGGATACAAAAGTCCCGGCGGGAACAACGGACCTGTTGGTGTCGTTTACCTACCGCATTGCTTTTGAAGACTCGGGTGCGAATTTTGGTCTGGCTGCAGCAATATCCACTGTACTGTTCATCATGGTGGCTATCCTGTCTTTAATTAATATGCGGTTGACTAAAGTCAACGCACAGGAGGCGCGCTGAGAATTTGAGAAGCACAAATAAAACGGCTGTATCCGTAAAAAGTGTGAGTCAATTTTTCAAAACACTTCAGCTAGTATGTGTGAAGACCCCCTCCCCAACCCTCCCCCGGTGGGAGAGGGAGTTGAAATGCCAATCCTTGTTTCGGAGTGGCGAATTTGCTCCCTCTCGCACCGGGGGAGGGTTGGGGAGGGGGAGAAGTTGAACGTTGTGACTAATCATGTTTGTATAAATTTACGGACATAGCAAATAAAAATATGGAGAAAAATCCCCATGGCAATCGTTCTAGATAAGTCTCATCGCTGGAGAGTGGTGCTGGCGCACGTCGGAATTATCGGATTCATCTGCCTGATCATGTTTCCGTTTCTGATGATATTTTCGATCAGCATCAGGCCGGGCAACTTTGCCACAGGAAGTCTTATACCGCAGACGATTAGTCTTGAGCATTGGGCGGTGGCTTTTGGATTTTCTTACCAAGGCACTGACGGCGCTCTCATGGAACCACAGTTCCCTGTTTTGCTCTGGTTATGGAATTCAGTGAAAGTCGCTTTGCTTTCAGCGTTGATCGGCGTAGTTCTATCCACAACTTGCGCCTTCGCCTTTGCACGCATGAAATTCATGTTTAAAAAGTCAATGATGAACGGACTTCTGCTCATTCAGATGTTTCCGACCGTGCTTGCACTGGTTGCAATCTATACCATTTTTGACCGGATTGGCGGTTACATACCCTGGCTGGGGATTGAAAGCCATGGTGGCCTGATACTGGCCTACACAGGCGGAATCGCGGTACACATCTGGACCATCAAGGGATATTTTGAAACCATTCCGGTCGAAATAGAAGAAGCTGCCAAAGTAGACGGTGCAACAGCATTCCAGGCTTTTCGCTATGTGATATTGCCCATGATCGTGCCGATATTGATGGTCGTGTTCTTGTTGGCTTTCATTACCGGTATCAATGAGTATCCGGTTGCTTCAATTTTGTTGAAGAATACGGACAATCTCACGCTGGCCGTGGGGATCAAGAATTATCTCTATCCGCAAAAATATCTGTGGGGGGATTTTGCTGCTGCGGCAATTTTATCCGGATTGCCGATCACCGTCGTGTTTCTGTTTGCGCAAAAGTGGATGGTTTCCGGTCTGACCGCCGGTGGAGTTAAGGGGTAGCCTCGTTGGTTATTCTGCTGGCAACAGGAATCGGGCGCTATCAATTTAATGAAGTAATAATCTAAATCAAGGAGAGTTTACATGTTGAACAAACGTAATTTTATCAATACTGCAATTGCTGTTGCATTCACCGTTACCAGTTACGTTTCAGTGGCTGAGGATTGCAAAGATGTACCGGTTGCCGATGGTCAAGTTGGTATCCACTACAATCGTCCGGACGGAAAATATGATGACTGGGGGGTTCATCTGTGGAAGTCACCCAACATTGGCATTACCAATTGGTTTATTCCGAAGATGCCTACCGGCTGCGACAGTTTCGGGATGTACTGGTACGTCCCGCTGAGCAAATTTGGTGAAACCAAGGTTGTGAATTACATCATTCACAAGGGTGATGTCAAAGAGCAAGGCGGAACGGATATGAGCTTCGATGCCAACAAGGGCAAAGAAATATGGGTTAACTCCGGTAATCCGACAATTTTCATGAGCAAGGATGATGCAACTAAGGCTCAAGCGGCAAAATAGTCATGGTTGTTGATTTTGCGCGCCCGGCTCAGGCTGGGCGTTGTTTCTTTATGGTCGGATATTTATTGGGTTTCCACATTATGGTGCTTAAGCTGCGTTGTGTTTATTCCGGCTTGTTTGCAACACTCATGGCTGTTTGTGCAACCGCTGTATTGGCTTTGCCGTTGGAAAAACAGACTTCACCGGCGGTGACCGGCTTTGCCGATAACCCCATTATCTATTTCGTGATAACCGACCGTTTCTACAACGGCAATCCCGCGAATGACCATAGCTATGGCCGGCAAAATGACGGCAAACAGGAAATCGGTACATTCCACGGAGGCGATCTAGCGGGTCTCACCCTCAAACTGAAATCCGGCTATTTCAAACAACTGGGCGTGAACGCGCTCTGGATTACCGCGCCTTATGAGCAGATACACGGCTGGGTACAAGGTGGTAACGCAGAATTCAAGCATTACGCTTATCACGGTTACTATGCGCTGGATTACACCAAGCTAGATCAAAACATGGGTACGCCGGAAGAGTTGCACGAATTGGTCGACATTGCCCATTCCCAAGGAATCCGGGTTCTATTTGATATCGTGATGAATCATCCGGGTTATGCCGATATCCAGACATTGTCGGAATATTTGCCCGAATTGTTGTGGAAGGGGTGGGAGAACTACACGATCAAGAATTACCACAAGCAGATTGACTACAACAATTTCGAATTCGGAAAATGGTGGGGAGGAGCTTGGGTGCGCTCAGGTTTGCCTGGCTACCCTGAGGGTGGTAGCGATGACTTGACCAAACAATTGGCATATCTGCCGGACTTTCGCACCGAGAGCAAGGAGCCGGTCACGTTGCCGTTCTTTTTGAAAGAGAGAAAGAAGGAAACGTCTGCAGTTGATTTACCCAACACCACTGTACGCGGCTATCTGGTCAAATGGCTGACCGATTGGGTGCGCGACTATGGCATCGACGGCTTCCGCTGCGACACCGCCAAGCATGTTGAACTGACGGCATGGCAGGAGCTCAAGCGCGTGGGTACATCTGCACTTGCAGATTGGAAAACCAGGAATCCGTCCAAGAAGATCGACGATGCGCCTTTCTGGATGGTGGGAGAGGTATTTCCTCATGGTGTTGATCGGGATGCCTACTTTGATAATGGCTTTGACAGCTTGTTGAATTTCGATTTTCAGGATCAGAAGCTTGAAAATACGGCGGCACTGGACAGGCTATATGCGGAATATACTGAGCGGCTAGCCGCCGGGCGAGGTAATGGCAAGTCATTTGATGTCTTGTCTTACCTGTCTTCACATGACACAAAACTGTATCCGCGTGATCATCTGATTGATGCCGGAAGTGCGCTTTTACTTGCTCCCGGCGGTGTGCAAATTTTCTATGGCGACGAAACCGCCAGACCTGCAGGGCCGGCAACTTCTGGAGACCCGCAACAGGCTACCCGATCAGACATGAACTGGCCTACCGCTGATGCGGCTGTGCTGGCACACTGGCAAAAACTGGGTCAGTTTCGTGCTCGTCATACAGCATTGGCACGCGGTGTTCACCATAAACTGAGCGGAGAACCGTATGCTTTTAGCCGAGTATGGGGTGTTGACAGGGTGGTTGTTGCACCCAAGGCCAGCGGTGCTGTCAGTATCCCTGTCGCGGGCGTTTTCAGCGATGGTGAAATGGTTCATGATGCTTACAGCGGAATCGACATCAAGGTGACTGAAGGGGCGGTTAAACTTATGGCCCAAAATGCTATATTGCTGGAAGTGAAAAATTGATCGTATCAACTATTAGAGTCACTCGTAGGAATTCGTAGTGTATGAATACTTCTAGCGCACGCTTTATTTCGGGACTTTGGCGAATTGCCCAATGGGGCATGAATCCAGACCAAGCGGCAGGTTATGTAAGTGCGTGCCTCGACCTTGGCATAGACACATTCGATGTGGCCGACATCTATGGCGACTATCAATGTGAATCGATGGTGGGTGCGGCGCTGCAAACCAATCCAGGGCTCAAATCGCAAATAAAACTGATCAGCAAATGTGGCATTGCGCTGGTGTCGGCAGCTCGGCCGAGCCATCGCGTCAAGCACTACAACACCTGTCACGAACATATCATCGCGTCAGTAGAGAACTCGCTATCTTGTCTTGGTGTCGAAAGGCTTCATCAATTGCTGATACACCGTCCGGATCCTTTGATGGATGCAGATGAGATCGCCGCTGCGTTTGAGCAACTTAAGCAGGCTGGTAAGGTTGAAGCGTTTGGCGTGTCAAATTTTTTGCCGCATCAGTTTGATCTACTCCAGAGCCGTCTGGACGAACCGCTACGAACTAACCAGATCGAAGTTTCGCTGTTGCATTTAGGCGGGCTGTTTGACGGCACGCTGGATCAATGCCAGAAGTTGAATGTCACACCGCAAGCCTGGTCGCCGCTTGCAGGCGGGGCACTGTCCAACCAGTCGGAAGAGACTCCGCTTGGTCGTGCCTTGATACGCATCGGACACGAATATAGTGCGACTCGGGAGCAATTGGCTATCGCTTGGCTGTTACGGCATCCGGCTCGAATTTCTCCAGTGTTGGGTTCGGGAAAAGTACAGCGTATCCGTGAGTTGGTCGATGCCGGGAAGATTGCGCTTGATCGTCAGGCATGGTTCGAATTGCTTGAAGCCGCGCAGGGTTATCCGATTCCTTGATTAAAGAAAACGCCGAATAAGTATCCACTCATCGAGGAAGAGAATGTGAGGGACGCAGTGTGGAACAATAATACATTTAGCTACGATGCAGAGATATTCCCTCACCCTCAGTCCCTCTGGATAAAACAACTAGCCATTCGACTAAGCACGATGAAACCGTGCAAGTCGCTGGTTATCACCGAGGGAGGGGGAAGTTAAGTCCTTCCCCCTCGGGGGGAAGGGTTGGGATGAGGGAGGTTTTTGTCATGAATAATGGAAACATCAACAATCGGTGTTTCTTTTGAAATTAAAGTGCAAATAAGAGCAAAGCCAGTGATAAATGTATAAACCATGATGAAACGTAATATTTTTCTTGCAACTTGTGCTATCTGCTTCAGTCTGCTCGCCTGTGGGGGAGGTGGTGGCGGTACGACGACTCCGGCCAGACCGGTTCTCGATCCAGCTTATCGTGCAAGCGGGCACGCATTGGCAGGCGACGTGTTCGTTCATCTGTTTGAGTGGCCATGGTCTGCTGTTGCGTCCG
This sequence comes from uncultured Gallionellaceae bacterium, assembly GCA_903913145.1. Classification (GTDB taxonomy): domain Bacteria; phylum Pseudomonadota; class Gammaproteobacteria; order Burkholderiales; family Gallionellaceae; genus PALSA-1006. The sequence continues at coordinate 6,009 of CAIWKC010000333.1, forward strand.
AATGCGAGACTCAACTCGGACCGAAGGGTTTTAAGGCGGTTCAAATTTCACCACCTCAAGAAGACATTCTGGGCTCACAATGGTGGACACGTTATCAGCCTGTCAGCTACAGCATCAACCAGAGTCGTTCGGGTACTCAAGCTCAATTCATCGACATGGTTACCCGTTGCAAGGCAGTCGGCGTAGACATTTATGTAGATGCAGTCATTAATCACATGACCGCAGGTTCGGGTACCGGAAGTAATGGCACTGTATATACCAAATACGGTTATCCGTCTTTGTACGGAGCGGGCGACTTTCATGCGCCCTGTGCGGTAAATAATTATCAGGATGCCGCGAACGTGCAGGACTGTGAACTGGTCGGCCTGGCAGACCTCAATACCGGTTCTCCACAGGTGCAACAAAAAATTGCTGATTACATGGTTGGTCTGGTACAGCTTGGTGTGGCGGGGTTCCGGCTGGATGCTGTCAAGCATATTCAACCGGTGGAGCTAAATGCCATCTTGTCCAAGGTCAATCAAACGCTCGCTGCTCAGAGTAAACCTTTACCTTATTATTTTGCAGAGGTAATTGATTACGGCGGCGAGGCGGTCAAAGCGCATGACTATTTTGGGCTGGGCTACAGTTCAAGCGGTGCAACCGATATTACTGAATTCAAATTTACCGGTGTCGGCGACAAGTTTATCCATATCGGTGGGCAATACCTGGCGCAACTTAATCCAAATGGTTTGACGGGAGGTCAATTTTCCGAAGCGGCATGGGGACTCATGCCTTCCGACAAGGCGGTTGTTTTTCTGGGTAACCACGATACGGCGCGTTCCGGCTCTGGCATCAGCCCAGTTTCCTATCGCTCTCCGTCAATTTTCCGTTTGGCAAATGTGTGGTTGCTTGCTCAACCCTATGGCTATCCATCAATATTATCGAACTACTCTTTCGATATCACGACACAGGCTGGTAAAGATGCCGGACCGCCGGGAACTCTGCCTGGTTGCGTAGCCAGCCTTGAGGCGGTTACTACGACAGGTCAATGGGTATGTGAGCACCGCGACCCGGCAATTGTGAATATGGTTGCTTTCCGCAAAGCAGTTGCAGGTACGGTGCAGGCGAACTGGTGGGATAACGGTGCCAATGCGATTGCTTTTTCACGCGGGAACCTCGGTTTTGTCGCCATCAATGGCGAAGTTTCCACCGTTATTTCACATGTTTTTGCAACAGGTCTCGTTGCGGGAAAGTATTGCGATGTGCTGGCTGGTGGCGTAAATATTGCAGTCTCGCCCAACACGTGCGTTGGTCAAACTGTTACTGTGGATGCCAGTGGTAACGCCAACATAACACTGGCAACATTAGCCGGCCTGGTTCTGCAGACAGGTGTCACCGTACCATAAGATAATTGGCTGTATCGGTTACAGACCCTTGATGACTTCGACGCGTTTTTGTTCGTACTCTGCGTCAGTGATCAACCCTTTGTCATGAAGCTGCTTGAGCGTTAGCAGACGTTCTTCAGACTCTGATAATGATGTTGTCGAACCGGGTGGTTTTGCGCTCATGGCAGTTGACTGCGTTGGAGCGGATGCCGTAACAGCATCTGTTGACCCGCTCATGCCAAAAGTAAGTTTTCTGGCGGAGGGGAATACAAGAACTGCATTTGAAGTCAACGCCAAATTGATATTGAGTTTGAGCCAATCGGAACGGTTGTTGACTCGCTCGGTATTGTTCCCAGCGAGTAACTCACAATGAAGCTTTTCAGCCGGCTTCAATCGGCTGCCATGATCCAGTTCGCGGTATTGGTTGTTCAACTGTTGGTAGGCAAGGTCTTGCTCTGCCGCACACATACCAATAATAAGATTTAGCTGTCCGTTTTCGACAAACAAGCGGCCGGCATTGAGTTTGCGGGGGATGAGGAACGACCCGCTTTCATTGAAGGAAGTGCCGAATTCGATATCATCAGTGGATTTTGCTTTGGCGAAGAGTGGAACCAATTTGACTACCAAGCGGTTAAGTTCATCCTGACTGAAATAGGGCGCGGGTTCTTTTTTTCCTTCGAGCTTGTAAAATTGACCGAGCAATCTAGTGAGTTGCTCAGCACTAAATGAGACTGGATGCTGATTGACGGCATTGACAGCATTCAACTGGGCATAATCTTTCCATTCACCCCAAGGGTGAAGGTCGCCCGCCCAAACGCTTGAAGCAAACACAAGACAGGAAATTAGTAATAGTAGATACGAACGTAGTCCATTTTGCATGCGTGTTTCTCCTATGAGGCATCATTTCGGTCTGGAAATAAGCAAGAGGTTTATTTCAGGTAAACAAAATTCTAGATTATTTAATGTCGGCCACTAATTTTGCCACAAAATGCTAATTTCTGTTATTTCGATTGCTCTTTTATCTTCTGGAAATTTTTGTTCAAAATTAATTAATACGTCTCGTTATCCTGGTCGTGGCCGTGTTTCCGATACAAGACAGTCATAATTCCAGATAGCAGAATGCCAAACATCAGGATGATCGTGTAGATACCAAAATCCAGTTTTACCATCAATGCATAAAGCGCGAGCATGACGAAAATGCACAGGTTCTCATTGAAGTTTTGCACCGCAATGGAACTGCCCGATCCCATCAGCAGGTGGCCGCGATGCTGCAACAGCGCATTCATCGGCACAACAAAGAATCCGCCCATTGTACCCACTGCAATTAGCAGCAGAATAGCGATGATCGGGGTATGTATCAGTGGCATCAGTAAAACAGCAATGCCCATACTGATCCCGACAGGAAGTACTTTGACAGCATGGTTGATCTGGATGAAACGTGCGGCCAAAATCGATCCCATGGCGATACCAATGGCAACCCAGGCAGTGAGCTTGGCAGCTTGCCCGATATCGTAATGCAGGGCCACCGCAGCCCAAGCCAAAACGATCAGGCGCAACGTTGCTCCTGTTCCCCAAAATAAGGTGGTGACAGCCAGTGAAACTTGCCCCAGCGGATCTTTCCAGAGCAATTTGAAACAGTGTGTGAATTCTTTGATCAGGAATATTGGATTGTTGCTGAGCGGAATGTGGTCGATTGGCAGGCGAGGTATATAAAGGTTGAACAGACCCGCCAAAATATAAAGTCCGGCGACGATAGAGATGGCGAGTTCGGGAGCGGTATCAATGCCCGTATCGATAAATGGCACATCCCACCATTTCAGCATTTCTTCGGCAATGTTCGGGCTGATGAGGATGCCGCCAATAACCGCACCCAGTACGATAGCGCCGACAGTCAATCCTTCCATCCAGCTATTTGCGAATACCAATCTCTCGGGGGGCAAAAATTCTGTCAGGATGCCGTATTTGGCGGGAGAGTAAGCTGCGGCTCCCAATCCCACAAGTCCGTAGGCAAGCAGTGGATCAAGTCCAAATAGCATGGCAAGACATCCAGCCAATTTAATACTATTGCTGATTAACATGACCCTGCCTTTAGGCAGTGAGTCTGAAAAAGCGCCGACAAAGGGGGCCAGAATAATGTAGGAAACGATGAAAGATTCTTGCAATAAGGGTGTGTGCCAGCTTGGCGCGTTGACTAGTTGAAGTAGTGCAATAGCAGCAAACAGCAGAACGTTGTCAGCAAGCGCGGAGAAAAACTGGGCAGCGAGAATTGTGTAGAAGCCGCGATTCATTAGAAGAAGCTGATTTTTAGGTGGCGTTTTATATCATGAAACTTGCAGTACGTCCTAGAAATTCTCGCGTGTGTCCGATCAATATGTAGCGCAGGGCATAGGGTGGCTGTTATTATTCGGCCAAATATTATTCACTCTGGATGCCGGTTGTTATGCCCCGCCCGATTCACGCCCATATAGATTTTGATGCCCTGAAAAATAATTTACGGGTTGCAAGAAGAGCCACATCAAGTCGCATTATGGCTGTGATTAAAGCGAATGCTTATGGTCATGGATTATTGCGTGCTGCCGAGGCTTTGGACGAAGCTGAAGGTTTTGCGCTATTGGATGTGCACGATGCGGTGCAATTGCGCGAAGCCGGAAGTCGTCAAACGCTATTATTGCTGGAAGGTTTTTTTTCGCCGGAAGATTTGCAACTCATCGCCGAATACGATTTGGCGACGGTCATTCACAATGTCCAACAATTGACCAGCCTGGATGCTTATCCGCGTCGCGGCAAATTGCAGGTTTGGATCAAGGTCAACAGCGGTATGAACCGACTCGGTTTTATGCCGGAAGAAATTCCTGCGGTAATGGAGCGACTCAAATCGCATTCAGCTATTCGCGATGTGACTTTGATGACGCATTTTTCTCATGCCGATGAAGCCGATGGTGTCGCAGTTCAGCTTGAAAAATTCAACGGAATTACCAATGCCTATCGTGCTCACTGTTCTACTGCAAACTCGGCCGCACTGCTTCGCTATCCGGCTACACATCGCGACTGGGTGCGTCCGGGGCTGATGCTTTATGGTGCGTCACCGTTTCCAGAAACAAGTGCGCAACAACTTGGATTAAAGCCGGTAATGACACTGAGCAGTGAACTTATTTCCGTGCGAGAAATTAAAGCGGGTGAGAGTGTAGGCTATGCCGGAATGTTTCGGGCAGAAAGTGGCACTCGAATTGGTACCGTGGCTTGCGGCTATGCTGATGGTTATCCGCGTCACGCGCCCACCGGCACGCCCATTCTCGTCAACGGACAACGCACCCGAACGCTGGGTCGTGTCTCGATGGACATGCTTGGCGTCGACTTGAGCAATATTAAAGATGCGAAAGTCGGCAGTCGAGTTGTCCTGTGGGGCGAAGGTTTGCCGGTGGAAGAGGTGGCACAGGCAGCTGGCACGATCAGCTATGAATTGATGTGTGCCATCGCCGCGCGAGTGCCTGTTGGGTATTAATTTTAGAGTTTTATTGATGATTTTGTTTAGATGTTTTTGTTTAAAGGAGTTGTTGTGAACCTGGCTTTATTTGATTTGGACAATACGTTGTTGAGCGGCGATAGCGATTTTGAGTGGTCACAATTTCTGGTCGAGCAGGGTGTGCTTGACCGTGAATTATTTGAGTCTAAAAACTTTGCGTTCTATGAGCAATACAAAGTGGGAACCTTGAACATACTGGAATTTCTGGACTTCCAATTAAAGCCGCTATCGCGCCATGCGCGCAAAGTATTGGATGCCTGGCATGAAGATTTTATGCGCATCAAGATACGTCCGATGATGGGCGTTGCTGCAAGGGAACTGGTGGCAAAGCATCGAAATGCAGGTGATATTTGTGTGATCATTACGGCAACCAATAGTTTTGTCACCGCACCTATTGCACACGAGTTTGGCGTTGATAATTTAATTGGCACCGACCCTGAACAGATCAACGGCGAATTCACAGGTTACGTAACCGGCGTGCCGAGTTTTCGCGAGGGCAAAATTACACGGCTGGAAAGCTGGATGAATGAGCGTGGCTGGAACTGGTCAAGTTTTTCAGAGACTTTTTTTTATAGTGATTCACTGAATGACTTGCCGTTACTGGCCAAAGTGAAAAATCCTGTGGCGGTTGATCCTGATGCCACATTGCGCAAGCATGCCGAACAACAAGGCTGGCCTATTATTTCATTAAGAAATAAGGTGTCGTAGGGTTTGCATTGAACCCGTCCTTTTTTCTGGCTTTCTGAGAAAGGGGAGAAAAATTGAGTGTCGCTCATATTTCCCGAAGCGGTCAGCTAATATCGTGTTAAATTATAAATACTCCCTATTCCAAAAAACTTGGTATGAAAATACTCCTCGTTGAAGACACAAGAGCTTTTGCGGTCTTGTTATCGGCCAAGTTAATAAAGTTCGGCCACGAAGTCATTCATGCTGAAAACGGGCAAATCGCGATAGACTTTTTCATCAAGCACAGACCCGATTTAGTGCTCATGGACATTAATATGCCCATCATGAATGGCTTTGAATCCACTAGCCGGATACGCGACTTCGAAAGCAAGAATAATTTGTCATGGAAACCCATACTCTTCCTTTCCTCTTCCGACACAGTAGATGATCTTGAAAATGCAATTGATGCAGGCGCAGATGATTTTATATCCAAGTCGGCACCGGAACCCGTCCTGCACACCAAGATTAAGGCTATGAATCGCATCGCTGAAAAGAACAAAGAACTTGAAGAAAGCCGCAAAAAACTGCTGAATTTATTTGAGCATATGAGCAACGGTTTCGCGTTGCATGAAATGATATTCGATGAAAATGGCACCCCTTCTGATTACCGTTTTTTAGAGGTGAATCCTGCGTTTGAGAAAATGACAGGTTTTAGCAAAGAAAGTTTAATTGGAAAAAGAGTGTTGGAAGTCTTACCGGACCTTGAAAGCTACTGGATAAAAAATTACGGCGAAGTTGTGCAAAGTGGTGAACCACGAATATTTGAAAATTATGCCCAACAAATTAATCGCTGGTACAGAGTTGTTGCATACCGCCCTGAACCGGGCAAATTTGCCGTGACGGTCGAAGATGTAACGGAGCTTAAACTGACCCAGAAGCAATTGGAGCATTTCGCGCACTATGATGTTCTAACCGATCTTCCAAATAGAGCGTTATTTGCTGACCGTATTCAACTGGAATTGGACAATGCAAAGCGCAGGAAAACATTACTAGCCGTTTGCTATATGGATTTGGATAATTTCAAACCGGTCAACGATAACTTTGGCCACAAAGTGGGAGATAGTTTGTTGACCAATGTTGCGCAAAGGCTAAAAGATACTTTACGTTCGAATGACGCAGTTGCCCGACTTGGTGGTGACGAGTTCGCATTGCTTATGTCTGATTTCAAGACTCAAGCAGAGCTTGGCGTTCTCCTGAATCGCGTACTGGAAAGCGTCGCTATGCCTTATCTGATTGACGGGCATGCTATCAAAATATCAATGAGCCTGGGCGTAACCATTTTCCCAAACGACGATGCGGAACCGGATGTTCTATTAAGCCACGCTGATGATGCACTTTATCAGGCTAAACAGTCAGGCAGAAATCGTTACATGATCTACGGTGCTCGCTAAAGGATCCGTCTGTTGGTAACCATCCACACGGTGGATAAGCCTGCGGCTCGGATAAAATAATTAGTTTTTTCATTCGGCTGCAGGGAGCGCAGCAACTCTTTGGTTATGCCGGAGGATTTTCTCAGGCTTAAGCTTTTCCGCGCTCACAAATGAGTTGGGTTAAATTGATGAACATGGTTGCTACAAACCCCCTCCCAGCCCTCCCCCGGTGGGAGAGGGTTTCGCTCCCTAACCCTCACTCTGTGGGTTAGGGTTCTGTCCCCTCTCCCCTCGGGGGAGGGTTAGGGAGGGGGTGAATCTGTCAATTCAACTGTCAAGCGAAACGGATACTGTAAAAATGATGGAAGTTGGGCAGGTCAACAAAAAGCCCTTGCCAAATGATTGGCAAGGGCTTGTTATCGTATTCCCTCAACAGGAAATTTTGAGGGTTACTGCAGTGTTACAGCTTTTGATGGGTGCCGTCGCAAGTGATGCCATTGCCGCTATGTTTGCAGCCGCAGAAATACACTGCTTCTGATTTCTCAGCTTTGTATTCTTTGGGGGTGAAAGCGCTTCCCTTGTGGCTGCCGTCACAAAAAGGTTGTCCGGCACTTTTGCCACAGGTGCAATACCAGTAGCTTTTGCCAGCTTCAACGTTAACGGCGTAGGGAGACTTCTGAGCGATATGAGGAGTGTTTTCGGACATTTGTTGGTTCCTTTGAAAATTGTAGCCCGACATTAATCTCAAAATTGAGTTATGCAGAGCGGTCAATAAAATGCAGCAGAACAGCGCTGCCCTGTCTTCCTCGGATGTTACCAGACAAGTTACGGTGTAAAGAAGGTACGCGCATATTAGGTTTCCAGCGAAACTTGATAAAGTATCTATCTGGGATTGGTTGTTCCACCAATGGAACAATAGGGGCGCAACTTTCTTGGAAGTGAGCGTTATGGGTTAATTTCGGATAAAAACCAATTTTTCCTCAGAGTGTATAATCCACATTCTTGAAATTTGCAGCGCTACTGCCGCAATCCTATAGCCGGAAGTGATGATAAAAAAACTGTTAAAGCGGGTCTTCGGAAAGTCTGCCAAAGTAAAGTCTCCTGACTCTGCCACCGTCATACCCTTCGAGGTTCATAAAGTGGATCGTGAAGGCATCAGTTATGGTGCCCGGCGTGTGACTGACGGCTTGCAGGCAGAAGGCTTCAAAGCCTTTGTGGTTGGCGGCGCGGTGCGCGACCTGTTGCTGGATAGACAGCCCAAAGATTTTGATGTGGCCACGGATGCTACTCCGGAAGAGATTCGCCGGGTGTTTAGGCGTTCGCGTATCATCGGCAGAAGGTTTCGCTTGGTCCATGTGATGTTTGGCGATGAGACGGTGGAAGTTTCTACTTTCCGCCGCATGATTGAAGCCGAAGTTGCGCAAACCGATGAACATGGAAGATTGCTGCGCGACAACGAATTTGGCGACCAGGAGCAGGATGCGGCAAGACGAGATTTCACCGCTAACGCCTTGTTTTATGATCCTGCCACGCAAGAGATATTCGATTACCATAAGGGCTATGCCGATATTCGCGCCAACACGTTAAGAATAATCGGCGATCCGGAAGTGCGTTACCGGGAAGACCCGGTGCGCATGCTGCGGGCAGTGCGCTTGTCAGCCAAGTTGGGTATGCAATTAGATGTCGCAACGGCCGCGCCTATTGCCCAATTGAAAGAACTGCTTGCAAATGTGCCTGAAGCACGTATGTTTGACGAGATGTTAAAACTGCTGCTTTCCGGACATGCTTTGGAATGCATCAAGAAGTTACGCGAGATGGATCTGCACCACGGCATGCTGCCGATGCTGGATGTAATTTTGGAGCAACCGCTGGGCGAACGATTTGTGATGCTGTCTTTGCAGAACACCGATCAGCGCATACGCGACGAAAAACCGACTTCTCCTGCATTTTTGTTTGCCGCATTGTTGTGGCATGAAGTAATCGCAACCTGGAAAACACGCGAGGCGGCCGGTGAGCGCGCTGTTGCCGCATTAAACACCGCGATGGATGAAGTATTGGAGAGGCAGCGAGCGCAACTGGCCATTCCGCGCCGTTACGATACGGTAATGAAAGAACTATGGTCACTGCAGCCGCGTTTTGAGCAGCGTGGCGGGCAACGTCCTATTCGGCTGCTGGCGTTACCGCGCTTTCGCGGAGCGTATGATTTCTTGCTGCTTCGTTGCCAAAGTGGCGAAATAGATTCTGAATTAGGAGAGTGGTGGACTGAGTTTCAAGTGGCCACAGAGGAACGTCGTGCTGAAATGTTGCAACCTGATGCTGCACCAAAAAAACGTCGTCGACGTACAAAAAAACCCGACACGTCAACCGTTCAGGCTGAATTGCCCATAGATTAAGTACAGGCGCTCAATCAATGGAACATACAGTCTTTGTCGGTTTGGGCAGCAATCTGGCTGACCCGCAAGCTCAGGTGTCGCGGGCGATGCACGAGTTGGCTAAATTGCCGCAGGTACGGGTAGTGCAATGTTCGTCAATGTATCGCAGTGCCCCGGTGGGATATTTGGAGCAACCGGACTTCATCAATGCAGTGGTGCAGTTGAAAACCACTTTGGCACCACGTGACATGCTTGATGTGTTGCTGCAATTGGAGCAGGAATGCGGACGCACGCGAGAATTTATCAACGCGCCGCGCACGCTCGATTTGGATGTATTGCTGTACGACGATTTGCAACACCATGAACACGGTTTGACGATTCCGCATCCGCAGATGCATTTGCGCGCATTTGTTTTGCAGCCGCTGTTGGAAATTGCACCGAATTGTGTCATTCCGGGGATGGGTACGGTGGCAGATGCAGCACGGCAATGCGAAACTCAACAAGTAGAAAGGCTGCCATACGCCCCTATGCGCGGCTTTAAGGGTTTGCAATAATGCCTCTGGAAAAATATCGCTACATCGTTGTGGAAGGCCCCATCGGTGCAGGCAAAACCAGTTTGACCCAGCGTCTGGCCGGTCATGCAGGTGCGAAGATGTTGTTGGAAAAGCCCCAGGACAATCCATTTCTTGCGCGCTTTTATCAGGATGCGGCACGTTATGCGTTGCCAACCCAATTGTTTTTTTTGTTTCAACGTATTAATGAAGTGCGTGAATTGGCACAAATGGATTTATTTGGTGGCCAAACCATCTCGGATTATTTGTTCGACAAGGACACACTGTTCGCGCGACTGACATTGAGTGAGGATGAATTTAAGTTATATCAAGCCATTTACCTAAGCTTGGCTCCGCAGGCCCCCAAGCCGGATCTGGTGATCTACTTGCAGGCGTCGACCGATACGTTGATCGAGCGTGTGCAACGCCGAGGCTTGCGTTTTGAGCGAAGTATCAGTGATGAATATCTGGTGAAATTGGCCAACAGCTACGGCGAATTTTTTCACCATTATGATGCAGCACCGTTATTGACCGTTAACAGTGACAATTTGAACTTTGTAGATAATGATGATGACTTCGCATTGCTGATGGAGCGCATTAAAAATATGCGCGGTTCGCGTGAATTTTTTAGTTTGGGCAGAGATTGAAGATTAAATTTCACGATTGCTCTTTCTCCTGTTCGCGGGGGAAAGTTGGATAGGGGGTTATAAGAAGATGCGCAAAACACTAAATACACTTCAAAAAATGCGCGACAGAAATGAAAAAATCGCCATGTTGACATGCTACGATTCCAGCTTCGCTACGCTATTGGAAAATAACGGAGTGGATGTTCTACTGGTAGGGGACTCACTCGGCATGGTTCTGCAGGGCCGTGAATCAACACTTGCCGTAACGCTTGATGCGGTGGCATATCACACGGCTTGCGTGGCAAGTGGCTCGACGCAAGCGTTGATCATGGCCGACATGCCGTTTGGCACATCGCAAATCAGTCCGCGTGAAACCTTTGTGCATGCATCGCAACTGCTGGCGGCAGGTGCTCACATGGTCAAGATTGAGGGCGGCGAGGCAATGGCGGAGACAGTCTCCTTTCTCGTCGAGCGCGGTATTCCTGTGTGCGCGCATATCGGGTTAACGCCGCAATCGGTTAATCAAATGGGTGGTTATCGAGTACAGGGAAAAACTGAACATGACGCGCAACGTTTGTTGCGCGAGGCCGATGTGATAACAAACGCAGGCGCCGGAATGGTATTGCTGGAAGCTGTACCGGCGACTTTGGCCACCGAAATTACTGCGCTCCTCCAGGTTCCAACAATTGGAATTGGTGCCGGGGCCAACTGTTCGGGACAAGTGCTGGTGCTGCACGATATGCTGGATATTTATCCCGGCAAAAAAGCGCGCTTCGTAAAAAATTATATGAGTGGCGCAGCTTCAATTGGCGAAGCTGTGGCGCATTATGTGCAAGAGGTGAAATCGGGAGAATTTCCGGGAAAGGAGCACAGTTTCTGATGCAACCGCTAAATAGTGTTTCAGCATTGCGGGAATTTTTGGCTGTAAAGGCTTCAATTGTTTTTGTTCCGACCATGGGTAATTTGCACGAAGGCCATATTGATTTGGTGCGGCAAGCACGAAATCATGGCGAGTGTGTCGTGGTGAGCATTTTTGTCAATCCCTTGCAGTTTGGCCCGGCAGAGGATTTTGACAAATATCCGCGCACACTGGCAGAGGACTGCAAAAAACTGCAAGGACTGGCTGATGCAGTATTTGCACCTTCGGTGAATGAGATGTATCCGCAGCAGCAAACAATTTATATTGAACCGCCGACGATAGCCAACGAGTTATGCGGAGAGGTGAGACCCGGCCATTTTCGCGGCATGGCAACCGTAGTATTGAAACTTTTAAATATTGTTCAACCGCAAGTGGTGATATTCGGCAAGAAAGATTATCAGCAGTTGTACATTATTCGTCAGATGGTTACCCAGATGAATCTTCCCATCCGCATCATTGGTGGTGTGACGGTACGTGCAAAAGACGGACTGGCATTAAGCTCGCGCAACCAATACCTGACAGAGACGGAACGTGCAGAAGCCCCGTTTTTATACCAAGTACTCACCAAAATAAGTCAATGTCTTCAGAATGGCGAAAGGGATATGTTCAAGCTAGAGCATGATGCAAAAACCGCACTCGCTCAGCGGGGTTGGCAGGTAGAGTATGTTTCCACACGCAACCGGCTAACGTTAGCCGAACCAGACAGTGAAGACCGTGAATTAGTCGTTTTGGCTGCTGCCCGACTGGGCGTAACGCGACTGATCGACAACATGGAAATAGATATCGGCTGACCGTCTCATCGTCAATACTTTCAGATATGGGTCTGAATAACTCACTTTCTTCGACTTTGAACTCTTCCATAGCGGTAAAATGATTAATGAGAAAATAGTTCAGTGAGCGTTTTATGATTTCTTCGTGTGAGAAGAAAATATCGTCTGGAAGAGGACAGAGGTATCTCTCCTTGCCGCCTTCATGCGCCTCAATATTTCTTGTTGCCTGTTTTAGTCTGTTTGTTTTATTTGTCCACTCCCCAATTTATGCGGCTGAAGTCGCAACTTCGGCTGAACTTGCCAAAGCTGAGTTTGTAAAATCAGTGCCAATGATAAAAGGTGCGCAAAAGTTGCTGGAAAGCAGCGGTGACCGCTTGTACTTTTCGACGACAGAAGGCTCCGTTGCAGTGACCGATCTGGACGGGAAATTTTTGCTCACTTTGCAAGCAAAAGAAGGCGGGGAGTCGGTATTGAAAAGACCTGAAGCCGCAGCAACGGGGGGCGGTGTAATTTATGTTGCAGACAGCGAATCAAATCAGATTGTCATGTTCTCGACTGAGGGCAAATATCAAGGCAGTTTTGGATCGAAGAAAAGTAGTTTCTTTTCCTTGGGCAGTAGTGAGAATGAATTGAAAACGCCACTCGGCGTCGTTTTCAATGAGGGCATTGTTTTCGTGCTGGATAACGGTAGCAAAAGAATATTGATGTACGGCAGCAACGGTGTCTTTATCAGCCCTCTCGAAATTGGATCCGGTGCTGCTGCAAAAGCCCCTGAAGGACAGCGGGATGTGTATAAATTGCGTGATCCCGTCGAATTGAAAATCGATGGTATGGGTCGTATGTATGTGCTGGACTCAGGTGACTCTTTGGTCAAGGTTTATAGCCAGAATGGCGAATTTCTGCATGCGATTCCCAAGGATGGAGAGTTGCTCGGACTCGCCGTTGCGCAGGACGGAATATACGTAGCAAAAAATAATGAGTACAAGATTCTGAAATACGACTTCAATGACAAGCTCATGTATGCGTTTGGCGCTAAGGGGGATGAGCGGAGTCAGTTTAAGAGTTTGTCCGGTATGGCAATGGCAAAAGACCGGCAAATATTTTTAGCCGATTCCGTCAAAGGAATGTTGAGTATTTTCATCGTGGAAACGGGTACTCCACTTGAGACGATTCCAAAACTGGCGACGCGTGCATTTGTTCAGAGCATAGGGGAAAACATTCCTGTCGCTGTGACTAAGCTCGCATGGAATGGTCACGACACAATTTTTGGTGTTGATGCTGACCAAAATGCAATTGCAGTCATCAGAAACGGTAAATTGGAGAAATCGATCAAACTGTCTGAAGTCATACCGGTAGCGATTGCAGTTGATACCGATGGTACACCCTGGGTACTTGATAAGAAGAAATACCGTGTGATCAAACTCGATATTGCCAGCGGAAAGACTTCATACGGCTTCGGTAGGGAAGGAAGAGGAGATGGACAGTTTGTCACACCGATTGAATTGCGAATTTCCGCTTCGGGAAAATTTTACGTGGCAGACAAGGGGCAAGATTCGGTACAGATATTTGACAATGGCGGGAAGTTTCTGAGAGCAGTACAGAAATTGAACGCCCCTGTGAGTATTGATATTGATGAGCAGGAGAATCTTTATGTATTGGAAAGTTCAACCAATACAATTTCAATACATGCTGCACAGGGTGCAATGATCGGCAATTTTGGCAAGGCAAAAGAAGGTGCTCCCGGAGAGTTGGTAAAGCCCGCTGCATTGATGGTGACCTCCGAGGAGGTCTATGTACTGGACGGAAACCGGGTAAAGGTTTTTTCACATAAGGGTGAATATTTGCGCTCCTTTGGCTCCAAAGGAGGGCGAGCGGGCGAGTTGGATTATCCGGTTGCAATGGCGAAGAAAGACGGCACAGCATTTTTTATAGCCGAGCGCTCGAATAAGCGGATACAGACTTTTGAGACCCAGTATAAACCGGTCGCGCCCGAGCATCTGGTGGCTAAAAGCGGACTGCACAGCATCGAATTGAATTGGGATATATTGCCATTGCCGTACGTAAAACAATATCAGATTTATCGTTCCAAAGATGAGCATGCCGGTTTTGTGCGCGTGGGTACCAGCAGCACGAACCAATATATTGATAGGGGACTTGAGGTCGACGGAAATTATTTTTATCGGGTTGCTGCCGAGACACGTTCTGGTTATGAGGGCGCAACGAGTGCAATAGCCGGTGGTATTTCGAAACGCTACACACCTCCCGTGCTCGATGCAGTCAATGTTATCGCTACCGCATCGCAGATTAAAATGACTTGGAAACCCATCGAGTCCGATTTCGTCAACTCTTACTACATCTATGTGAAAGAGGGGGAAGTCTTTACCAAGATTGGTGAAGCAATCACGCCCGAATTTACCAAAGAATTGCTGACACCGAATACTAAATATACCTTTTATGTTGCTGCGCACAGTACCGATGGTACTGAGGCGGAAAAATTTGAAGTGAAGACAACCACTTTGCTGATTACTAAAGCACCTTTGGAAATTGAAGTGCTGAATATGCGTCCTATTTTTTCCAATAGCTACAAGCAGTACGAACAAGACAGCGTGGGCACAGTAAAATTAACAAACAATACAGACAAAGACATGGATGAAGTAACTTTGTCTTTCTTGTTAAAAGATTTTATGGATTTTCCAACTGAAACAAAACTGGAAAAGCTACCCTCCGGAAAAAGCATCGAAATCAAACTCGACGCAGTCTTTAACAACAACATGTTGACTTTGACCGAAGATGTTTCGGCACAAGTGACCCTGGAAGCCGGTTATTTCGATAACGAAAAACGCGAGTCGACTAGCAAAAATTCAACCGTCACTGTGTACGAGAAGCACAAGATTTTGTGGAGTGAGCCCGCGCGTTATGCTTCGTTTATCACACCCAACGACCCACCTTTGACGTCGTTTGTGCACTCCATCATAAAACAGTACCCGGAAACTAACGACGACGTTCAGTTGGCCGCAATTGTATTTAATGCCTTGGGTGTATACGGGTTGACGTATGTGCAAAATCAGAACGATCCATATCAGGCAAAAGCGGTCAATACGAATTTGGTCGACTACATTCAATTCCCCAGAGAAACTTTGGAGCGCAAATCAGGAGATAGCCTTGACCTGGTTGGCATTTACACGGCGGCAATAGAAAGTCTGGGAATTCCCACCAGAGTCATTGAAGTGCCGGACCGTTTGATTATGATGTTCTCTACAGGCATTAAAGCAGAAGCAGATGGTTATAACATGGATGATAAGTATGTCGTGTACAACGGCTTGTTGTGGATTCCGTTGGATATAACCATGCTGGGTGATTCTTTCCTTAAAGCTTGGGAGACGGGGGCTGCCAACTATTACAAATGGAATGGCAAAGGATTGGATATTTTGGATGTTTCTCAAGCTTGGCAAACGTATGCTCCAGCGACATTGCCAGAATCAAAATCTGTTCCGATTGAGTTGAGCAGAGAAAGCATCGACAAGAAATTTCCTGAACAATTTAAATCCTTGAACAAGACAATCGCACTGACGAAAATACGCCATTACCGACATATTCTCAATAGTGAACCCAATGATGCTGACGCGCATTTGCAGATAGGTATCATTCTCGCGAAGCTGGGCCACGCTGCAGAGGCGATGAAATATTTTGACAAGGTGCTGAGCTTGCAGTCAGACAATTCTGAAGCCATGAATAATCGCGGCAACTTGTTTATGAACGACGGCAAATTTGCAGAAGCGAAAACGGCTTATCACGATGCAGCCAAGGCCAGCCCGAACGATCCGAATATCTGGATTAATTTGGTCAAGGCATGTATCGCGCTTAAAGAAATAAAAGAAGCTAAAGCAGCTTTTGCCAAGGCACAGAAATTGGACCCCGGCAGCAGACAGAAGTACAAAACGCTTTTACTTGAGCTGTCGAAAAAATAGTAGCCGGAAGGCGTAATATATTTATAGGCACCGCTGATAGCGTTGGTTTCCTGAATGGCAAATAACGATCTAGAATGATTGTGATTTGGCGCGTACACTAAGCTTCTAATCGCTTGATAAATCGGCCTCCCACAGTGAGCGCTGGTGTGGGAGGCCGATTTATCGGGCGATTGCAATCTAAGTACACCTTTTCATTAAGAGAAATTTGGTTGTAGTACAGCCAACTCAGAGTCTATTAGAATATCCAAACAAAGGAATCGATTTATTAAATCCGCTTTGCCAGTTCAGCTGCTTTGCCAATATAAGTTTCCGGCGAAAGTTGATACAGGCGTTCTTTTTCTGATTTGGGTATGTCCAATCCGTCAATGAATGTGTGCAGCGAAGTACGGTTGATGCCGTTTTTGCCCCGAGTGAGTTCTTTCAGTTTGTCGTAAGCATTTGCAATGTTGTAGCGGCGCATGACTGTCTGGATTGGCTCAGCCAACACCTCCCAGTTGTTATTCAAATCTTCGCTTAAACGCAGTGGATTGGCTTCCAGTTTATGCAGTCCTTTCAGGCAGGACTCATACGCCAGCAATGTGTAGCCGAACGCGACGCCCATATTGCGCAATACAGTTGAGTCGGTGAGATCACGTTGCCAGCGGGAGATCGGTAACTTCTCTGAAAGATGTTTGAGCAGGGCGTTGGCCAAGCCAAGATTGCCTTCCGCATTTTCAAAATCGATTGGATTGACTTTATGCGGCATGGTGGACGAGCCCACTTCTCCCGCGACCACCTTTTGTTTGAAATAACCCAGCGAAATGTAGCCCCAGATATCGCGGTTCAGGTCTATCAGTATGATGTTGGCTCCGGCGAATGCATCGAACAACTCGGCCATGTAATCGTGCGGTTCAATCTGGATGGTGTAGGGATTGAAAGTCAATCCTCTGTCTTCAACAAAACGCTTGGCAAAGCCTTCCCAATCCACTTCGGGATAAGCGGACAGGTGCGCATTGTAATTACCCACTGCGCCGTTAATTTTTCCGAGAATTTCTACCGCCTCAATACGCTCATAAGCGCGGCGCAAACGAAACACCACGTTTGCCATTTCTTTGCCGAGCGTGCTGGGAGTGGCGGTCTGACCGTGGGTGCGGCACAACATCGGCAGATCGGCAAACTCATGCGCAATGTGAAGCAGTTTGTCGATGATGGTCTGCAATACGGGCAGCATCACTTTTTTGCGCGAGTTGTTAAGCATCAACGCGTGGCACAGGTTATTGATATCTTCCGAGGTGCAGGCGAAATGTATAAATTCCAGCGCTTTCGCGGTTTCAGGCGTATCAGAGAGTTTTTCACGTAACCAATATTCGATCGCTTTTACATCGTGATTAGTGCGGCGTTCGATACTTTTTATTTGCTCCGCATCAGCTTCGGAAAATTGCGTGGCGATTTTATCGAGTTGTTCGATTGTCGCCGGAGAAAAGGGGGGCAGTTCTTTGATACTGCTTTCATTGCTGAGCGCTTTGAGCCACTCGATTTCGATCAAGACTCGAAATCGAATCAGACCATATTCACTGAAAAAACCGCGCAAGGATTCAACCTTGCTGTGGTAGCGACCGTCCAACGGGGAAAGAGCGGTGAGGGGAGAGAGAGTCATATTATTTTATGGGTAAGAAAAGTTCCAGATACGCATTTTACGTGAAAGAAAGACATCGCGCAGAATCAGGCTAGTGGCTCGTGCCTGATTCAATCGGATGCGATGAATGCAACGTTGTCGAATCCTGGAATGCATCACTTCGACTTGGTTAGAATTAATGAAGTGTTTGCCACAAACCACCTCTCCCACCGGGCGATGGCGTACTATTTCGCCCGATGTACCCGTAAAGGGTAAGCCGTGATTGTAAGGGGATAAATCACCGACAGTACACGCTCAAACGGCCCTCCTACAACGACGTATTATTTCTTATTGAAAATTCGGGTTAAAATTGCGCCATGATTTGGAAACCAAACGTTACTGTTGCCGCCGTTATCGAACAAGATGGCAAATTTTTACTGGTTGAAGAGCACACTTCTCAGGGGCTGCGCTTCAACCAGCCTGCCGGTCATTTAGAGCCTGATGAGTCGCTCGTCTCAGGGGTTGCTCGTGAAGTTTTGGAAGAGTCTGCACGCGATTTTGAAGCGCAATATTTGATTGGTATTTATCGCTGGCATGCACCTTCGTCAGATATTACTTACCTGCGCTTTGCATTTGGCGGACGGGTGATTGCACACCATCCCGAGCGCAAATTGGATGAAGGCATCGTGCAAGCCGTATGGATGTCGCCCGATGAGATTCGGGCCACTCAAAGTCGCCATCGCAGTCCGCTGATATTGCGATGCGTGGAGGACTATTTGGCCGGCAAGCGCTATCCACTGGAAATAATTACGCATTATGACTAGCGCGCAGTTCTTTCCTGACCCCAGCCCACTCCCCGATGGAGAGGGGGCAAACGTCAAAGGCAAGTTTAAATCCCGGCGCTGCGTAGTCGTCGGGATGTCTGGCGGGGTTGATTCCGCGGTGACCGCCCTGCTGTTAAAACAACAAGGCTATGAAGTTATCGGACTGTTTATGAAAAACTGGGAAGATGACGACGATAGCGAGTATTGCTCGTCCCGCCAGGATCTGATAGACGCAGTTTCCGTGGCCGATACGATTGGAATTCCCATCGAGGCCGTGAATTTCGCCAAAGAATACAAAGACCGCGTTTTCAGTTATTTTTTGCGTGAATATGAAGCCGGGCGAACGCCCAACCCGGATATCTTGTGCAATTCCGAAATCAAATTTAAAGCTTTTCTGGATCATGCTATTCGCTTGGGTGCAGACGCCATCGCCACCGGCCATTACGCAAACATTCGTGAAACAGATGGTACTTACCAATTAGTAAAAGCCAAAGACGAGAGTAAAGACCAAAGCTATTTCTTGCACCGCCTGAGTCAACATCAGCTTTCCAAAGCAATGTTTCCGCTGGGTAACTTACTTAAATCACAGGTACGTGACATTGCCCGCGAACATGGCCTGTCAAATCACGCCAAGAAAGACAGTACGGGCATTTGCTTTATTGGTGAACGTCCTTTTCGAGAATTTCTCAATCGCTACTTGCCTACCAAGCCGGGTAATATGGTAACGCCGGAGGGAAACATTGTCGGGAAGCATATGGGGTTGTCGTTTTACACCATTGGCCAACGACAGGGACTCGGTATCGGCGGTTCGCGTGAGACAACAGGTGAACCCTGGTTCGTGGCACAAAAGGATATGCAACAAAATCAGTTGATCGTCGTGCAGGGACACGATCAACCGTTGTTGCTGAGCCCCGAATTAGATACGCTGGAAATGCACTGGATTAGCGGCAGCGCCCCGGATACCTCGCGCAACTATGCCGCAAAAACCCGATATAGGCAGCGGGATGCAGCATGCCGAATTTCACTATCCAACAATGATGTTGCGCGCTTCACCTTCGTCGCGGCGCAGTGGGCGGTCACGCCTGGGCAATCTGTCGTAGTATACGATGGTGAAACTTGCCTCGGCGGCGGCATCATCAAATAAAGACTCACTACTCATCAACAAATCATGGCCAATAGTCTAACCCCCGAAATAATCCGTTTATTACTGGTATTCGCCGCCACGGTGGTGACACATTTCATTTTGCGACGTGTGTTGCAACATGCCGAAAAGGTCACCTCGCGCACCAGCAACCTCTGGGACGATGCACTGCTCAAAGCCGCACTGAGACCCTTGCCGGTTCTGATTTGGTTATCAGGAATTTCCTTTGCTTTGCATTTGGTTCATCAGCAAACAGGGGAACAATTGCTCGAATTCATCGCCCCTGTTCGAAATATCGGTGTCATTCTCTGCGTCGCCTGGTTTTTGCTCAAACTGATCCGCGAGCTCACTAATAATGTGGTGTTGGCACGGACCAAAACCGGCGAGGAAATTGACAGAACCACACTCGACGGCTTGAGCAAAGTATCGCGTATTGTTGTTATCGTCGTCGCGGCGCTGACGGCCATGCAGACATTGGGTTTCAGCATCTCCGGTGTGCTGGCTTTTGGCGGCATGGGCGGCATCGCGGTTGGTTTTGCGGCAAAGGATTTATTGGCGAACTTCTTCGGCGGTCTCATGATCCATCTGGATCGCCCGTTTAATGTGGGTGAAACAATACGATCACCGGAAAAGCAAATCGAAGGCCGGGTCGAACACATCGGTTGGCGGCAAACGCGAATACGTGCCACCAACATGGCGCTGATCTATGTGCCCAACGCATTATTTACTTCCATCGTGCTGGAAAATCCATCGCGTATGTCACACCGCAGAATCAAGGAAGTGATCGGTTTGCGTTATGACGACCTGGGCAAAATGAGTGCCATTGTCGACGAAGTGTGCGCCATGTTGAAAAATCATCCCGAAGTCGATCCGGCCGACGAGACAGAGCAAGCTGTGTTTGTCGCCTTCAACGAGTTCGCCGATTCCTCAATCAATTTCGTTTTTCAGGCACTGATTAAAACCACGAAAACGCGGCAGTTTCACGCTATCAAACAGGAAATATTACTGAATATTTCAGGCATCATCGCCAAACACGGTGCTGAGATAGCATTCCCCACCCGTACACTTCATCTAAATCAACCGCAAATTCTAGGGTGATTCTGCGTGACGGGGTCTTTGCGTATCTTATCTAAAGTATTTGGCTGTGTCCGAAAATGGAGTTGGTATAATTAACCAACTTAAATGAATGCGACTTTGCGTATACTTTTAAGCCCCCAATTGCCCGACAAGTCGGCCTCCCACACCAGCGCACATGTGGGGCCGACTTGTCGGGCGATTGCATTTTAAGGACACCTTTACACTAACAAGCAATAGACTGTAGCGCTACCAACTCTATTTACTGACAGCGCCAAGTATTTTGAAAGCTAACCAACACAAATTACTTCCAGCTCAATTAAAAAAAGGCAGGGAATTTCCCCTGCCTTTTTTAAAGTACCCAAAGCTTGCTAATTGAAAACTTACTTTGGTTCTATTTTTTGTCGATGTCTTACTTGGCGGTTGCAGCAGCAGGAGCAGAAGCAGCTGGTTTTGCAGCTGGAGCAGCAACTTTAACAGCTGAAGCAGCGGCTGGCTTAGCAGCAGCAGGAGCAGAAGCTGCATCAGCAGCAACAGCAGAAAAAGAAACAGCAGCGAATACAGCGACGATCAATGTTGACAACAGTTTCATGTAAAACTCCATTATTAAATTTTTGTGACACAAAATGTGCCGATTACATTAACGTGCTAGTGGA
>CAIWKC010000334.1 GCA_903913145.1 uncultured Gallionellaceae bacterium
CCGCCAATTCGTCCAAAAATATCTGTGTCTCGTAAATCCTTTTCACATACATCGCAAAACTTCTTTAAAACAATATCTCCAACTTGATGACCATACGTGTCATTAATACGTTTAAACAAGTCCAAATCAATAACAACTAACGCAAAATGTGAGCCGTATCGTTTCGCTCGTTTCAATTCGCGTTCCGTTAATTCCATAAAATAGCGTCTATTTGTAACACCAGTAAGATAATCGGTAGAAGCAACTTTTAACAATTCTTTATGAAGGTCATTGACTAACCAAACTACTGTCACAGCCGTTAAAATAATGACTGCGATTTGAAAAACTTCCAATTTGTTCGTTTGAGCCACCATTGCTGTTGAGCTACTTTCCGCGTCCTCAGCAAAACTCTTAGCTTTATAGCGAGCAAATGTTAATACGTAATTTGCAGTTTGAGTGACATTGTCAAAAATAGGAGTGCCTTCATCACTGGCTACTACTTGAGCTGCCTTATAATTCCCTTTATTAGCCAAGTTAATAATTTTGCGGTGAATGGCCACCCATTGTCCGATTTGAGTTTCCAATGCATTAACTTGATTCATATCTCCCAAAAAGCTATTTTTAATTTCAGTTAAATCTGCTTTGGTCTGATCGTCTATTTTTTGAATCTCTGCAATCGCAGCATTTGTATATTCAAGATTTTTTTCTATAAGCACGACTCTTAACATTTCATCACGTGCTAGTAAGACTGAATTTTTTAAATCAGAGGCAGCATATGTGACTGCATAAGGGTGGCTATATAGATTGTGAGTAGTGGATTTGACAGTGCGAATATTTTTTGAGACAAAATTAGACACCATTACGGATGTAATAAGTATCACAAAATAGCCAATAAGAATCAGGGGCAGTATTAATTTTTTTGTTTTTAGATCCATTGTTTCTTAACTATTAACAGTGAGAGAGTTTTTAAAATGTTGGAATTTTAATTTGCTCTAACAGTTCAGCCTCGTTAACTTCAAGCAATTGTGTGTGGTAAAACGCCAATTTATCTTTAGCATCGCTGGCAACACTTACGAGTGATTCGTAAATTACTATATTTTTAGCGTGAGTGGCAATCTCATTTGGTAATTGCATTTTAGTAAGATTATTCAACAGAGATATTTCAAATAATTAGTATCTCATAATACCATACGGTTATTGTCGGGTATGTGTCATTCTTCTCGGCTGTATTATATTTTTGGCCTTTGCCCGCAGATTAAGCTTCAACGGCTATCGCTATCCAAGGTTTTTCAGTCCATCTAAAGTACTGATGGTAAATTCATTGGCTCTTTTGTCCCGCAAATTACTTCGCCTTCGATTATCAATCCGTCCTGTGGAGATTGTTGAGGCGGAGAGCTTCGAATCTGTTTTCGTAGGTTCCGAGTTTTCCACCAGAAATATCCGAATACAAACACAGCACCTATCGCAATGTATACAAAAAGTAGTGCCACAAGAATTAAAATCATACTGCCTACGATTAAGGCCAATAATAATTTGAAGATTCTTATCGGCAAACTTGTTTGCTTCCTGTTTAAATTGGCTGCGGAATGTAAAAACTTAAATCGCATATTATTTAGTTAAGCATCAATTCAAAACGGTTGACGCACCGCAACACTTCTTGAATTTTCTCCCGCTGCCGCAAGTGCAAGGTGCGTTCCGACTTATTTTTTGAATTTCATGCTCAGCGGTTTTGTCCATAGTATGCTCAGTTGCTGCACTACGTTGCGGTGCCCAAAATTTATATATCCAAGCAACGCTGGCAGGAATTGGTTTAGACAACTCTTCGCGCTGGGCAGGCGTTTTAGTAAGTTCTTCCTCTTCCGGACTTACATCTGCAGAACCGAGTAAGCGTATTGGCTGCAAAACTTCAACACCATGCTTTGATTCAAATAAAGCATTCCAGCTATCTCGGTGCATATAGATTGCGATCATATATCCATGAGCCCACATTTCACCGTCGACGTATTCACGCTCATCGTCTACATAGACTTGAAGGTCAAATACTGGTTCAAAGTGGTCAGGTTCTTGTTGTAGGTTCCAGACAATGGCATTCAAATGCCGCGTAATCAGGCCAATAATTCTTTCTGCTAGGGCAGGATTATTAAAAGACGGAGCATCCTGCTCAGATGGACCCCATACTCTCGGCAGCCAATCGTCTGGCTTTAGCAACACTGGGCCCGAAGCAATGGCGGTAAGGTATCCGTCAAGACTATCCAGCATCATCACATCATTTGATGTGGCATCAGACATCAAAAAACTGTCGAGTTCATCCATCTCCTTGTCGGAAAGCGCTGGCATCACTTCTGTCGCGATCATATTTTCATCACAATCAATTGCGTCAGATAAGAAGAACTCGCATTTTACAGTATGGCCTTAACATTACCCGTTCTCTAATGGATGTTGAGTGTTGAAAAAAATTGGCCATTGCTGACGCTGAAGAATTTATGAATATTCCGTAAGTGTGGTCTAGTGATCGTCCGGTTTCAAGTTTTGAGTTGATACTTGTAACCCGACTATGCGAATCTTTTGCCTGAGTGCCAACTAGCACAAATTGCAACTAAAGCGGTGGTGCCATAATTTAGTGAAACGAATAAATTGCGGAGATATTGAAGCTTAAAGATTATTGAATTGCTACCTGTATTTTTAAAAGATTGGCACTATTTGCTCTGGATAAATTCTTTACGCCCCGGCACCTTAAAGACACCATTTAGACCTAGTAACTCATTTCGATGCAGGCGCGCAATTTTTTTTACTAATTTGTTTCCATCATCAGTAAGATGAATTTCTACTTCACGCCTATCAACTATTCCGCGCTTTCTATAAATTAGACCTAACTTCTCACAGCGGGACGCCAATGCCACTACGCCATGATGTTGTGTTTGAAGTCTTTCAGCAAGCTCACTGACGGTCGCCCATTCTCTGTTTCTATATCCTTTTACATGCAGAAGCAAAAGGTACTGCAGGTTAGTGATGCCAAATTCGTGCGTAAGATCTTCGCTGAATCGAATGAAGCACCGTAGCTGATATCGAAAATCCGAGAGTGTTTCAAATTCTTTTTTGGTGGGAATTTCGTTAATCTCAATCTCCATCTTTTGAATGTTTAAACGTTTACTAATTTATCTTTGAGTTACGTGAATATTATCTTTAGAGTGGGCAAATAACAACTCTGTAGAATTAATGCAATTCATGTCACCGCTGTCTCCGTGCCAATGACATAGTTTTTAATGCTTAACCCCTGTTGCAAAGAAAACTTTTCAAGGTTAACAGCAACTCTGTCTAAACCAACTAACTGACTGCGTTTGGTTTAACAAGTATGGGAGCGTATACCCAGATAAACAGTGCAAATGAAATTGACCATGCAGCCTGAGCTATGCCTAACCACAACAGGTAATGTGCTGAATCAATCAATGGCAATACAATTCTGGCAATGTAAGCTGCAAACAACGAGATGAAAGCCGGGGCAAGCAAACGCGAATGTTTCTGTATGTCACGTCCAGTATGGGCCAAAGAAATTCGCGCCATCATTCCTATCGTGATCATGGCGATGCCACCCAGTGCGAAAGCATGTAATGGCAAAGAAGGCACCACTAAATGAAACGGAGTAAACGCCTTGAGGAAGAATCCGAAAATAGCTCCGCAGTAACCGATGTATAACACCCAAAGTAGTGGCTTATTCCAAATACCTTTGGTGTACCATCCCGCCAATCGTATTGTATGAATTGTGAAAAGCAAGCCGGCCAAGACTACGGTGGCCGGAATATTGTGCCAGAACACATCGGCAATCAGGAACAACACAAACAAATAGAGACTGGAGCGATCGATCCATACCCGGTTGTTTAATTTTACGGGGTAGCCTACGCCGCGTTCGATAAAGAATGGCATGACGCGACGTGCCATAGTAAAGACAAGTGCAAGAAGGATATACAACCCTGAATGCAAGCCCCAGACGATACCCTGTTCGAACACGCCTACCACGCCGAGATAAAAGCAGAGATTGGCGGACATTAGCAATATTAATTTGGATACGATGCCGATTTGTTCATACTGTTTTGCACGAAGGATCGGACGTAATATTCCAATGATGAGCCAAAGATCGAACACCAAATCAAAAATCAGCATTGGCAGAATTTGTCCTGGAATTATCCAAACGACAACTCGTGCCGCCAGCCATATTGCGGACAGCCCTGCAAGAGAGTATCCCTGCAAGGTTTGAAGGTTAGTCCAATTGCGCACCGCAGTTAATAAAAACCCGGCGGCAACGGCAGTGCCATATCCAAAAATCATTTCATGTGCATGCCAATGCATAGTAGTGAACGGCAGGCCAAGTATTGGCCAGCCATGAAGATACACGCCGCCCCAGATAAATATCGAGATCAATGCATATAAGCTAGCCATTAGAAAGAATGGACGGAAGCCAAACTTAAATAGTGCAAATTCAGTTGAGGGATTGGATGCTTCTTGAATTGATAAACGCATAATGATCGGTTGTTAATTTCCAGATATATATCATTGTTAAGCTCGGTACTAAAACCAGATTTCGGGATATCGCCTGGATTCAGGTATGTTGTTAATAATTAACGCCACACATAGCAATATTATTGGCCCTAGTACAGCCGGTATTAACACATACAGATAACCCATTTTATGAATTGCTGGAGATCCGATAACTGCAATCAATCCCGTAGCACCTCCAGGCGGATGCAATGTTCTGGTAAGGTGCATGATTGCAATGCAAGATGCCACTGCCATTGCTTCGGCGAGCCAGGGATATTGGTTAAAAAATTTCCAGCAGGTGACGCCCACAATAGCTGAAAAGATATGGCCGCCCACTAGATTGCGAGGTTGTGCCAATGGACTTCGAATTGCACCGTAAATCAATACTGCTGACGCTCCAAACGAGCCTATCATTAAAGCAAGATCGGTTCCTTCAAAAAAATAGTTATCCGTCCATGCGACCGCAGCTACACCTAAAAATCCTCCTATCCATGACCACATTATTTCAGTATTGCTTACACGCGGTGGACTGCCGCGTGTTGTGCCTTGCATTTTTTTAAAATATTCAGGTAGTGTCACTTAGTCGCACCTTTGTTGAAAGAGGCAAATAAATCTTTTCGTAGTAGCACGCCAAGCAAATGTCCTTCGCTGTCCACAACTGGTGTGCAACGGCCATCATGCTTATTAAACGCACTAACCACACCCGGAAAATCAGCCTCCCGATTGATTGTTATTGCCGGTGAAGTCATTGCTTCGCTTACATTCGTTTCGTGGCATCGGTGTTTAAATTCGAAGCTTTCATCCAGCATGCTAAGTAGCAGCTCCAGAAAAGAGTCTACTTTTAGTTTCCGTAAATAATCTGTTTCCGTGAGCATTCCTACAACACAACCCTTACTATCAACTACAGGTAGACTTTTAAATCCGGAGCAAATTATTATTTTGGCAGCTTCGCCAAGATGCATGTCGGAATGCAAAGGTTCGATAACTTTTCGTACAAGTGTTTCCGCTTTGAAGCTTTTAAAGATTCTCCCTAAGGCATGGCGATGAGCCAAATGATATATGTCCCTGAAATCCTCAGTCGAAATATCCAGATAGCCGGAAATATGCTGCATCGCATCGATGACGTCTTCATCGGTTATCTCTATTTCTGCAGAATAATTCGGGGTTGCATTAGTTAAAGGTTGAGTGTTTGGCATATTGTTTTGTGTAGAAAAATATTGGCGGTCTATTTCCAATAGAAACTGTTATCTGCATTTGTTTGTCTGGAAATAGATGAGAAGCAATACTTCAATTTGATAACACATAAATACAACCGGGCTAGAGATGCATAAAATTAATATGCATCATAATGTGATGTATCTTAACATGCAAGCTCTGGAGCCAATTTGGGCGCAATTCGACCATGAGCAAAGAATACAATTTGCAACATTACAATTAACGGGTGATGGAAAGAACTTATCCTAATGCTGCCCAAACACCCAGATCGCAATGACTTAGGTAACGAACACAGCAATGTTTGTTAGAGAGGTGGAATGCAACGCTGAGCTTGATCTTCAAATGGACGATAAGCGCTGTAGAAAAATCCGGCAGTGCATACCCGCCGGATTTTGAGATGCCAAGTCGATTCAGTTTATTTCTTTGCTTCCGCTTCGCACTTCTTGATGGAAGCTGCTTTGGCAGCTCCGGCCAGAGGCTTGCCATCCTTGCTTAACGCTTTTTCTTCGCAGGTGGGGGCAGCCTTCGCATTCGCTTCCTTCTCGCATTTCTTGATGGAAGCTGCTTTCGCTGCACCAGCTAAAGGCTTGCCATCCTTGCTTACAGCTTTGGCTTCGCAGCTGGCATCTGCAGCAACAGCAATGTTTACTAAAAAAACTGAAGCCAAAGCGGCAATGATTAGTTTATGCATATGTATTCTCCGTTAGTTGAAATAAGTCCAAGTCATGGCTATGGTATGTCCATACCACCGCGGATTATACTGTTACTGCTCAAATTGGTATATTTCGGCACTGATTCAATTGGCCTGTTGATGCCGGTAGTATTTATATGGTGTCCATTATTTGAAACTCCCGCCTGTTTGAGTCAACGTGCCTTGACTAGACGAAGAATACCAGTATAATCCGCCCTCCCTAAAACCTTGCTCCACCGTTTACACATGACGGGGGGCTTTAACCACAAGGAGATGTAATGCGTCATTACGAGATCGTATTTATCGTGCATCCCGACCAAAGCGAGCAAGTGCCTGCGATGGTTGAGCGTTATCGCACGTTAGTGACCGGCAAGAATGGTCATATCCACCGTCTGGAAGACTGGGGTCGCCGTCAAATGGCTTACCCAATCCAGAAAATCCACAAAGCACATTATGTGCTCATGAATATTGAAGCTGACCAAGAGACTTTGGATGAGCTGGAGCACGCATTCAAGTTCAATGATGCCGTGTTGCGCCATCTGATCATTAAAGTAAAGGCCGCTGTGATCGCGCCTTCCGCAATGATGAAAGAAGAAAAGTCACGTTCGTTTAACAGCGACGCCGGCGATGCAGTTTTGGCCTCAGCGGCTGTTTGATCGGGTTGAGTAGCAACCGTTGTGTTATCGACGGTGAATTGCTTGAGTTGGACGATTTGCGTTACACCCCAGCGGGAGTGCCGCGGATCGGATTGAAAGTACGCCACGTTTCAACGCAACAGGAAGCAGGTATTTCGCGACAGGTTCAATGCGTTATTCCTGCAGTGGCTCTGGGTGAGGCGGCGCAGCAAGCGGGCCGTTTGCAACCAGGGCAGAATGTGCGAGTGGAGGGCTTTCTGGCTCAACGCAGTTTGCGTATCGCGCAACTGGTGTTACACATTGATAACATTAATTTGAAATAAGGGGCACAACATGGCTCGTGTATTTAAGAAAAAAGATGACAAGAAGAATAACAATTCTTCACGTCAATTGTTCAAGCGCCGCAAATTCTGCCGCTTCACTGCCGAGAAGATCGCTGAAGTGGATTACAAGGATATCAATATCCTCAAAGAATTTGTTTCCGAAAACGGCAAGCTTATTCCGGCACGTATTACCGGCACTAAATCCCGTTTCCAACGTCAGTTGAGTGTGGCAGTAAAACGCGCACGTTTCTTGGCGCTGTTACCTTACACTGATTTGCACTAAGGAGTCGCCATGCAAGTAATTCTTATGGAAAAAGTGGTTAACCTCGGCCAATTGGGCGATGTGGTTAAAGTTAAGAACGGTTTCGGGCGTAATTTCCTGATACCACAGGGCAAGGCTAAGCGTGCGACAGAAAGTAATGTTGCTGAATTTGCGGCACGCCGTGTCGAGTTGGAAGCGGCTGATCAAGCCAAACTGGCCGATGCGCAAGCACGCGCAGAAAAGATGAGCGG
>CAIWKC010000335.1 GCA_903913145.1 uncultured Gallionellaceae bacterium
AGGCACCTCTAAAGTAATAACGGCCAGCGGTAGTGTTAGCGATGGTAATGGCGGCAACAATTATGTTGTTAACTTTGTCACCGATACTACCGGGGTCATTATCGCCCGTACGCTGACAATAAGTGGCATCACTGCTAGTAAGAAAGTTTATGATGGGTCTGCCAATGCGACGATTCAAACTGGAGCTACCATTTACAACGGACTGGTCAGTGGAGATTCGGTATCGGTGAACAGCACGGGCGTTTTTTCGGACAAAAATGTGGCTAATGGCAAAACCGTGACGATAACTAGTTTGTCCAGCGGAGCTGATGCTGGCAATTACAGCATCACCAATCAGGCTTTCACATTTGCAAATATTTCTGCCGCCTCAGTCTTTGCACCGTCAATACCCGTCATAATTGCTCCGGCAATCGATGTTGAGCTGCACTGGTTGCCGACCATCGCGCTGGCGGAAACGCTCTCCGATCAAAGTTATGACAGACACATTTCGAAAAAGTCAATGGCGGGAAAGTTTAATACTTGGCACGGATCGTCACAAACAAAAGCTGAAACCAAACCGGGTATCGGTTCAACTTTAACCACACCACCGGTAGAAAAAGTATTGGTGGCAGAGGTTACTTTATCCAAAGAACCTGTCAGAGAAGATCATTCTTTTATTAGTCTCAAAATTGTTGGCAGTCCGTTGGACGGAGGCAAGTTTGCCAAACTTAAAATTGGCATGACTATTAAACAAGTTGAAGAGTTGATAGGTGCACCTGATTGGACGTGGCAGCAATATACCGGCTCAGACTCCACTCCATACTACACCGGAACGGATCCCTGGCTTGTTCAATACACCTATAAAAGTGAAGGCATGCTGACTTTTAACCAGGGTCAGGAGCGTGTGTTGATCCGCATGCTAGTCAACAGAGCCGGTTAGTCATCATTCTTGTGACGATTTGAATTTTAATCATTATTGGCGTAAGCGATTTCCTGGTGATACCGCCGCCCATCAAAACTCAATAGAATAGTAATACTTGATTGGTCTGGCTTTAGAAGTTTAAATTTGTCAGGCTTGTTGAGGTAGTAACTTTACTTCCTGGAGCAAGCATATTCAATATAGCTGCAATGCCGCCTGTAATGTCACGCGAGGAAGTTGAATTCAATTGTGCCTGATGCATTACCGCCAGTCCGACAAGCGTAGCATGGAACAACAACACGGCGTCAGCACCCGCATCGAGACCAGCTTTGGTTAGCAAACCCTGCATCTGCATCCGTGCATATTTGAGTAATTTACGCAGTGACTTGCGTATATCCGGATCGGTGTCGGCCGCAACAATGAGTCCCAACATTAATCGGGGTGGCAATGAGGAAATCATGACTTTCGCAACTGTGTCGGCCAAAGTTGCCTGTTTGGGATTTTCTCCCAGTCGCGAGGCAATATTTTTAATGGTTGACCGAATTGATTCTTCTGCAATTCCCAATAGCAAATCAGCCCGTGTCGGAAAATAATAGGTCAAATGACTTTGCTTGATGCCTGCCGCTTTGGCCACTTGAGGCTGGGTTAGTGCAGCCACTCCTTTTTCGCGCAGTAACGACTCACCTGCGCCAAGAATGTCTTCTTTAATGCCCAT
Organism: uncultured Gallionellaceae bacterium; assembly: GCA_903913145.1. GTDB lineage: Bacteria > Pseudomonadota > Gammaproteobacteria > Burkholderiales > Gallionellaceae > PALSA-1006. Next base: position 1,614 of record CAIWKC010000335.1, read on the forward strand.
TGGAGATATCTTATAGTAATCAATATTTGGTAAGGCTACCAAATTCAGATATGATCCACAAATTAATTTAAAACTTGCTTAAGGAGTCCGTATTCATGTTTGCACCAAATTCACTAAGAGAAATTCCCCAAGGGAACATTTTCCGTAAGGGCGACTATTTCGTTCTGTTCGGCGAGCTCTTTGGAAGAG
>CAIWKC010000336.1 GCA_903913145.1 uncultured Gallionellaceae bacterium
AGATATTCTTTCTGTTTCTTGCCCAAGTCTGAAAATGTTTTAGACTGCAATTCATCCAGGATAGAATAATTGGGGTGAAAAAGAATTTGCTCAATGAGTAATTTGAGTGCTTCCGTAAAGCTTCTGCTTTCCAACAGGACTTCTGCATAGTCATAAACCAGCGCACGATGCTGGGGGAAATTTAAAGTAGCGGCACGGTAGAATCCGGCCAGATTCTTGTCTTCTGCATTGGCCCGTTTTATCATGCCAGAAAGTGTCGTAATCATTGCATTTGAGGAGGCCTGATTTTGCAATGAAGTAAATTCCAGTTCGGCTTGTTTTCCCTCTTTGTTGCGCAATAAAGCCAGCGCCAAGCCATAACGGTTTGCGATTGGGTTGCCGAATTTCTGCTCACCCAGGGCCGCAGTAAAGTAAGCGACTGCTTCAGTTGGCGACTTTTTTGAGGCAAGCAATTTGGCGCGCACAAGTTGAAAGTTAAGGCTGTCGGGCACAAGGTGATACTGCATTTGCTGAATTCTGTTGTCGACATCCGCAATACGCTCAGCTGTGATTGGGTGAGTTCGCAGATAGGTAGGCGTGTTACCTTCCAACAGGCGCGTAGCTCTTTGCATACGTTCAAAGAAGGAGGGCATGGCACGCGTATCAAAGCCGGATTTTTGCAGGGTAGAGATACCAATTCGATCCGCTTCCTGCTCATTGGCTCGGGTGAAATTGAGTTGCCGTTGTATAGCGCCGCCCTGTGCGCCCATAATGGCTGCTGACGCTGCTTGAGGGTTGTTGCGGGCGGCAAGTATGGCCACAGCGATGGTTGCCATTGCGGCAAGTGAATCGTACTTCTGCCCGGATATCATGCGCGCAAAATGGTGCTGTGTAACGTGTGATATTTCATGGCTCAACACGGAGGCGAGTTCGGATTCGTTTTCTGCGAGGAGTATCAAACCTGTATTGACGCCAACGAACCCGCCGGGCATGGCGAACGCGTTGATGGCATTATCATTGATGGCAAAGAATTCAAAGTCCATTGCCGGTTCAGGGCAATTCGCTACCAACAGGTCACCCAGTTGATTCAAGTAATCGGCAACTTCAGCATCATTGAGATAGGTTTTGTCGGCGCGTATCTGGTACATGCTCTGTTCGCCAATTTGGCGTTCCTGCAATGGCGATATCATTTCTTGGGACGAATCACCCAAATCAGGTAAGCCGTCGGCGTAGCAGAACATCGTGGCGGTGCAAAGCAGGAGAAGGAGTAAGCGTTTCATGCGTTATATGATAACCGCTTTGATAGGCGGCAAAAAGTTTTTTACTATTTTTAACCGCGATAATCCATTCGTACAAAACGCCGTCATTGATGAAACAACCAGTCATTCCACTAAGCGAGCAAGCTGGCAAGTGGCTGGTGACTTCCTTCGTGGGACAGACGGCCAAACGGGTTATTTGGGATTAACAAGCAGGAAAATATAATCTGGACACGTGCAAAATAAATCAGCAAAATGGCAAGTTCTGGGTAAGTTGGCTGGCAATGAAAAATATCGGAAAATATGAAATAGTAAAAGAGTTGGGGCGCGGTGCCACCAGCACTGTGTATTTGGCTCTGGATCCTTTCAATAACCAGCAGGTCGCGCTGAAGTTATTTAACTTTGAGCATTCTCATAACAGCACTACCGCAAAGGTTTTTCGCAAATTACTTGTTACTGAAGCGGCGCTGGCGGGCAAGCTATCGCATCCCCACATCGTAAAAATATATGACGCCGTGATTGACGATGAAGTTAATTACATGGTGATGGAATACGTTGATGGCGAAACTTTGGAGCGCAGTTCTGAAGTGGATAATTTGCTTCCTCTGGGCAGAGCTGCGGAGATCATTTACAAATGCTGCAAGGCCTTGGAGTATGCACAAAGTCAGGGCGTGATTCACCGTGATATTAAACCCGCCAACATACTTTTCCGCGGCGAAAGCGATATCAAAATTTCTGATTTCGGCGCTGCAGTCATTGAAAGTCAGCAGACCACTCAGGTGGTCGGTCTGGGCTCTCCTGCGTACATGTCACCCGAGCAAATTCAGGAGCATGCGCTTACTCATCAGACAGACATTTATTCGCTGGGCGTAACAATGTACCGTTTGTTGACTGGCAAGTTGCCGTTTGATGCGACTAACAATTACAGCATGATCTACCAGATCATGAATATAGACCCGCCGCGGCCGAGTATGTACAGACCGGAGATCCCTCCGGCACTGGACGCAATTGTGCTGCGTGCCATGTGCAAGGACATCAAGCACCGCTATCAACAATGGGATGAATTCGCACGCGATTTGGTTGCTTATATTGCTGAAAGTGTAGAACCTGAAGCTAAAATATTTGATACGGAGAAATTTGATACGTTGAGATCATTGCCATTTTTTCACAATTTTAGCGATGTGGAATTGTGGGAAGTGATGCGCATCAGTGTTTGGAACAAGTTTCATAAGGATGAACGCATCATCACCGAAGGTGATAGCGGGCGACACTTTTACATTTTGGCACAAGGCACGGTAAAAGTGCTGAAGCAGGGAAGGTTGCTGAGTCTGTTAAATTCGGGTGACTGCTTCGGGGAAATGGCACACCTTTCGGATAAGGATTCAAAACGAACAACAGACGTGGTTTCCAAAACAGATGTGACGCTGATTGAGCTTGATCCGGAAGTGTTGGAAAAAGCGACGCAAGGGTGTCGTTATCAATTTAGCAATGCATTTTTGCACATGCTGGCCAAACGATTGGCGGTATCGAACATTCGTATTTCACATTTGTTGAGTGATACGCAGGACTCGAGCTGATATTCTCTAAAATTTAATAGTTGGAAAAAATGAAAAATGGGTAATTACAAAAATATAACAGTGACAGAGCTGCACCCTTTATTGGATGAGGGCAAGGTGAAACTTGTGGACGTCAGAACCACTGCCGAGGTTGCGCGTGGCTACATTAAAGGTGCGCAAATATTGCCTTTGCATTTGTTGCCACTGCATATTAAAGAGTTGGATGCGCAAGTGCCAACCGTTTTTTATTGCCATGTGGGCGGACGCTCGGCACAGGCAGCTGCTTTTGCGGCGAATCAGGGTATGCAGGAGGTTTACAATTTGCAGGGCGGGATTGCGGCATGGGTTCAGTCTGGCGGAGCAATAACTGTATGAACGTCACGGATTTTGATGTGGAGTTGGATGTGCGCCAACTGGTTTGCCCATTGCCGATATTGCGCGCCAAAAAATCTCTGGCAACGATGCAAAGCGGACAAATATTGAAAGTGGTCGCCACTGATAAAAAATCGCCTGATGACTTTGTACAATTCTGTAAACAAACGGGGAATGAGTTGCTGGCTTCAGAAGTGAACGGCGAAGAGTTTGTTTTTTTGCTGAGGCGGCGTTGTGTCGTTCAAGTTAAATAATTCATTAACACAAAATAGCGTCATTCCCGCGAGGGCGGGAATCCAAATGATTTAATAATCCGCGCGTAGCGGGTCAACATTGTGACTTTGTCCGCTGCGCGGAATATTTGTACTTGCTGGATTCCCGCCTCCGCGGGAATGACGGCCTAATGGATTATTCGGGTTCAAGCTAACTTCTGACGCTGTAACTGCAATTGTCGCAGTGTTGAATTAAAGTCATCCAAACGTTTCTTTTCCTGCTCAACAACGGCTGCAGGCGCACGCGCGACGAAACTTTCGTTGTTCAGTTTTCCTTCAGCTTTGGCGATTTCAGATGATAGTCTGGCAATCTCTTTGTCCAGTCGTTCGCGTTCGGCGGCGACATCGATTTCAACTTTTAGCATGAGCTTGATATTGCCAACGATAGCGACAGCAGCGTCAGTGTCAGGAAGTGAATCAACGATGCTCACCTCGCTCAACTTTGCCAAAGCTTGCAAGTAGGGTGCAAAATATTTCAACGTTTCTGCATCACCTGCCGCCAATAGCGGAACTTTAAGCGCGGGTGAAAGGTTCATTTCACTGCGCAGTTTGCGGCAAGCGTTAATTAATTCCTGCAGTGAATTTATTTTTTCAATCGCCGATTTGGAGATGAATGCCGGGTTAGCCTTCGGGTAGGGTTGAAGCATAATAGTATCCCCGTGGATACCAACCATGGGCGCAACTTTTTGCCATAACTCTTCAGTGATGAAGGGAATAAGCGGGTGCGCAAGGCGCAAAATGGTTTCCAGTACGCGCACCAGCGTTCGCCGTGTGGCGCGTTGTTGTGCTGAATTGCCAGTTGCAATTTGTACTTTTGCGAGCTCTACATACCAGTCGCAATAGGTATCCCACACCAATTCATACAAAGTGCGCGCAGCGAAATCAAAACGATATTCGTTGAAGTGGGCGGCCATTTCGGATTCGGCTTGTTGCAACAAGCTGATCATCCATTTATCGGCATCAGTATATTCGAGCGCTGGTTTGGGCGCTTCCTTTGCCTCATGCGACATGGTGCGATTATCGTTTGCACCAGGAGTGGAACTTGAATTGACGACCGGTAGGCCGACATCCTGACCTTCGCAATTCATCAGCACGAAGCGTGTGGCATTCCACAATTTGTTGCAGAAATTGCGATAACCTTCACAGCGTTGCATATCAAATTTGATGTCGCGTCCGGGCGAAGCTAGTGATGCGAAAGTGAAACGCAGGGCATCAGTGCCGAAGGCGGGAATACCTTCAGGAAATTCTTTGCGCGTGCGTTTTTCGATCTGTTCTGCCTGTTTTGGATTCATCAGGCCGGTAGTGCGTTTTTTTACCAATTCTTCGATGCCGATGCCGTCGATCAAATCAATCGGGTCGAGCACGTTGCCTTTCGACTTGGACATTTTCTGGCCCTCCGCATCGCGGATGAGACCGTGCACATACACATCTTTAAACGGAATTTTTCCGGTGATGTGTTTGGTCATCATCACCATGCGCGCCACCCAGAAGAAAATGATGTCGAAGCCGGTGACCAGTACTGAAGACGGCAGATACTTTTGCACAAAAGCATTCTGGTCTTGGAACGGTTTTCCTTCTTCCCAATCGAGCGTGGAGAACGGCCACAGCGCCGAGGAGAACCAGGTGTCGAGCACATCGTTGTCACGGGTGAGTGTGCCCGTGTAGCCGGCTTTTACGGAGAGTCGTTTGGCTTCAGCCTCGTCGTGTGCGACAAAAACTTCACCGGATTCACCATACCAGGCAGGAATCTGGTGACCCCACCACAACTGGCGCGAGATACACCAGTCCTGAATGTTGTTGAGCCACTGGTTGTAAGTGTTCACCCAGTTTTCTGGATAGAACTTGATCTCACCTGAAGCTACGCATTCAAGCGCTTGCGCGGTGATGCTCTTGCCACGATGTCCATTTACTTCTGGCCCAGGTTTGGTCATGGCAACAAACCACTGATCAGTGAGCATCGGTTCGATCACCACGCCGGTACGGTCTCCGCGCGGTACTTTGAGTTTATGCTTTTCAGCTTTTTCAAACACGCCTGCAGCTTCGAGGTCGGCTACGATTTGTTTGCGCGCAACGAAGCGATCCAAGCCTTGATATTGCTTCGGTGCATTCTCGTTAATCTTGGCATCGAGCGTGAGAATGGAGATCATCTCCAGTTTATGACGCAAACCGACTGCATAGTCATTAAAGTCATGTGCCGGCGTAACCTTGACGACGCCTGTGCCGAATTCTTTATCTACATATTCGTCAGCGATAATCGGAATCTCGCGTTCGCACAGCGGCAGTTTTACTTTTTTGCCGATGAGATGTTTATAGCGCTCATCTTCAGGATGCACCATTACAGCCACGTCGCCCAACATGGTTTCAGGGCGTGTTGTAGCGACGGTGAGATGGGTTAAACCACCCACTGACTCTTGTTCCACCAGCGGGTAGTTGATGTGCCACATGAAGCCGTCTTCTTCTTCCTGTACGACTTCCAGATCAGACACGGCGGTGTGCAACTTCGGATCCCAATTCACCAGACGTTTGCCGCGATAGATCAGGCCTTCATTGAACAAACGCACAAACGTCTCAGTGACAGAACGCGACAAACCTTCGTCCATGGTAAAACGTTCACGTGACCAGTCCGGGGATGTGCCAAGGCGGCGCATTTGTTTGGTGATGGTGTTGCCGGAATATTCTTTCCATTCCCAAACTTTTTCAATGAATTTTTCGCGGCCCAGATCGTGGCGCGAAATTCCTTGTGCATCAAGTTGACGTTCAACCACGATCTGCGTGGCGATGCCCGCATGGTCGGTGCCCGGTTGCCAAAGTGTGTTATCGCCGCGCATACGGTGGTAGCGCGTGAGTGCATCCATCAGGGTTTGATTGAAACCATGGCCCATGTGAAGAGTGCCGGTGACGTTGGGCGGGGGCAATTGAATACAGAAAGATTCAGACTTGTTCGTGTCTAAGCCTGCTTTGAAATAGCCTGAACTTTCCCATCGTTCATACCAGTAGGCTTCAGTGGTTTTCGGTTCAAAACTTTTTGTGAGTTCGTTGGTGTTCATGCTTGTACTATTCGGTTGTGGAGCAGAAATCGGGCTAACCCTGAGACTATTGCCACTGCTTAATATCGGCTTGTCGAAGGAGGGGGAGATTATACCTAATCCCTTTGCGCTCGTTGACGGCACAAGTTTAGTCCCCGATTCCAAAAGCTGAGCATGGATAATGTCAGGCAATGATTTTTGAAACGCAGGCCATTCCGCATGATTGGTTAACCGACCATGAAAAAGTGCAGTTATTTTTGCGGTGAGCCCGCTATTGAAATGCCGGCATTGTTCTTCATTCAGCGATACTGATACCGGGAGAATAAACGGCTCGGCCGGTTCGATCCCCTTGGATAACAAAGGAAAGTTCTCTGGTTTGCCGGCTACTTCTTCAGTCAATATTGGAATTCTTATTGGGGCTTCGTCAACAACTTCGGTCAAAACTGGAAGCTTTTTCCAATGAGCATTATCATTGTTTTTATTGGTCATGAATCAAGTTCCTTGTTTCTGACGCAAATCAAAATGTCGCAGCTCATATCCGCGATCACGGTAGAAGCCATAGCGTTCGCGTCCCAATTTTGCATCCTCATCGTCTTGGCCGACAATTTCGATCACACGTTCAAAGCGGCTGAAAAATGGCAGACAGATGCTGTGCAGGCTGATGAGTAATTCAGAATGATGAAATATCTCATCAATCCCGATGATTACAGGCATCGTGGCGGCTTCATCACTGTTGCTACGGCAGTGCGGCATAAAAGCAGTGGCAGGGTAGTGCCACAAAAGCTTGTCCAGTTTATCTGCTGTGTCTGCATCGGGCACGTGCAACATCACCCGCAGGCCATTCTGAATAGCTTTGTGGCTGAGTTGGCAAGCGGTGCGCAGTTTGTCTTCCGAACCTGTGTAAAAATCTACTTTAGTCATAAATACATAAAATTGGCTGTGTCTTTAAATTATAGAGTTAGTCACTATTCAAAACACTTCATCTCGTAAATTCAAAGACCCCCTCCCCAATCCTTGGTGGGAGAGGGAGCAAATTCAACACCGAAACAGTGATGAGCATTTAGCTTCCCTCTCCCACAGGGGGAGGGACTGAGGGAGGGGGAGAATTTGTGGTCACCATGGCAAAAAATTATTTGCCGTTTGTACGGTTAATTAAATACTGCGTGAGCAATGGTACCGGACGTCCGGTAGAACCTTTTTCTTTACCCGACTTCCAAGCAGTTCCTGCGATATCAAGGTGTGCCCAACGGTAATCTTTGGTGAACCGGGCAAGGAAACAAGCTGCTGTAATCGTGCCACCCATACGTCCGCCAATGTTTGCCATATCGGCAAAGTTGCTGTCCAGCAATGGCTGATAGTCTTCCCAAAGTGGCAACTGCCAAGCACGGTCGTGTGACTGTTCGCCGGCTGCAAGTAATTCTTGAGCAAGCTTTTCTTCATTCGCAAATAACCCGCTGGCAATGTGGCCCAGAGCGACGACGCATGCGCCAGTCAGTGTTGCGATATCAATCACGGTATCCGGGTTGAACTTCGCCGAGTACGTGAGCGCGTCACACAAAATCAGCCGCCCTTCAGCATCGGTATTGAGAATTTCAATCGTTTGTCCGGACATGCTGGTGACGATGTCGCCAGGCTTGGTGGCGGCGCCACTTGGCATATTTTCGCAAGTAGGAATGACACCGACGACATTAATTTTCAAACCCATCCCGGCAATGGCTTGCAGGGTGCCGAGCACGCTTGCAGCCCCGCACATGTCATATTTCATTTCATCCATTTCAGCGCCGGGTTTAAGCGAAATACCACCGGTATCAAAAGTGATGCCCTTGCCAACCAGCACGATAGGTTTATGTTTTTTGTCAGCACCGTAGTATTCCAAAGTAATGAGCTTGGCTGGTTGTTCGCTGCCCCGAGTAACGGACAGGAATGAGCCCATGCCCAATTTCTGCATGTCTTTTTCTTCCAGCACGGTGGTTTTGATGCTCTTGTGTTCTTTGCTGAGTGCTAGCGCCTTGGAAGCCAGATAACTCGGTGTGCAGATATTGCCCGGCAAGTTACCAAGAGTTTTGGCGAGGTTTATGCCTTGCACTGTCGCGGTTGCCTGGTCGAGTGCCTGCTTCAAAGCGGCAGCCGGTTTTTCCAGCGTGGCAATGTTTATCTGTTTTAATGTGGCCGCTTTGGAAGGTTTGCTCTTCATGCCATCTGCACGAAATGCTTGCTCAGCAGCAGTAAAGACGGCTTGTTTAATGACCCATTCCGCACTCTTGCCGATACTTTCATCAATCAGAAACAGAGTGGCTTCTTTGGCCGGTGTGCCATTCAATGCGGTGAATGTCGCTCTTAAAATATCCAGACTGGTTTTATTGTCCAGTTGGTTCGCTTTACCCAAACCGACTAACAGTACACGTTCGGCAGCAACGCCGGGCAGCTTGTGTAGAAGCAGTGTGGATGCGGCTTTACCGCTGATGTCTCCCTGTGCGATGAGATCACTGAGTACGTTCTTTGCGGCCTTGTCGAGCGCCTGTGCCGAGGTTGACAATTTACCGCCCTCAAACACACCGACTACAACGCAACCACTCTTCAACTTTTCCGGATTTCCTTGTTTTATGCTAAATTCCACTTGCGTCTCCTCATTAATCAAAAAATTGTTCCAGATGCCGGATTATCCGCAATCCCAGCTACAAAAGTCAAAGAAGCCATTTTCCGGTCAGCGCGGAAAGATTTTCTATCACTCATTAATACGCGAATTTGCTGTAACAGGCGCGCTAGTATCGTCTATTTTGCTGGGTATTATGGTTTTTACACAGTTAATTCGACTTCTGGGGGAATCAGTCAGTGGTTTGTTGGCCGTGGAAGGAGTGATGGCACTGGTTGGATTTACAACGCTTAATTATCTACCTATCGTTCTCTCTGTCGGTTTATACCTGTCTGTATTGCTTACTTTGACACGCAGTTATCGTGATAGCGAAATGGTGGTGTGGTTTTCTTCGGGGATAGGTTTGACCCGCTGGGTACGCCCGGTGATGGGTTTTACAATTCCGGTGGTATGTGTGATTGCGTTACTAAGTTTTGTGCTGGCTCCGTGGGCGAAACAAAAGGCTGAGGAATTCAAAAAACAATTGGATACTCGCGATGATGTGGCGATGGCCAAGCCCGGGGTGTTTCGAGAATCGAACCAGTCTGACAGAGTTTTCTTTTTGGAAAATATAAATACCAAAAGTAGCCGGGTCAGTAATATTTTTGTTCAATCAGTGCAGAATAGTAAAGAGGGTACAATGGTTGCCAAAGAGGGATTGCAGGAAACTGCTGCCAATGGTGACCGTTTTATCGTCTTGTTGAATGGCACCCGGTATGAAGGGGTGCCGGGTCAAAATGATTATCGAATCGTTGAATTTGAGCGTTATTCTGTACGCATTGAGTCTGCAGAAATTAAAGAATCACAGTCAGATCGTAAAAGCTTGAGCACGTTCCAACTCCTGCAAAACCGCACTCCCGGAAATATCTCTGAACTGGCTTGGAGAATAGGTTCTCCGCTGAGCGCATTGATTCTGGCGCTGTTGGCGATCCCCTTGAGTTTTGTAAATCCCCGATCAGGAAGGTCATATAACCTGATAATTGCAGTGGTGATCTATATGGTCTACAACAATTTGATGGGGGTGACCACCACATGGCTCGCGCAAAGCAAAACAAGTTTCATGGTCGGCCTGTGGGGAGTGCATGCGGCTATGATAATTTTACTGGTGCTGTTGTTCTATAAACGTTTGTCTGTATATTCGTGGGGGCGGTTGATTAAATGAGGCTGCTCACACGATATTTGGCAAAAGAAATATATTCAAGCGTTGCGATCGTTTTTGCCGGATTGCTTGCACTATTTTCCTTTATGGATGTCATTCAGGAATTGCATGATGTGGGGCAGGGTGGCTATCACCTGAGCGATGCCTTGATTTATGTTGCGCTCATTATGCCGACCCACATTTACGAATTGTTCCCATTGGCCGCACTTATAGGCTCAATATTTGCCATCATGCAAATGGCAAATAATTCAGAATTGATGGTGTACCGGAGTTCAGGAGCTTCGCTTTATCAAATGATATTTGCCATGCTGAAAATCGGTTTTCCTTTAGTCCTACTGTGTTTGCTGTTTGGTGAGGTTATTGCACCACCGAGTGATCACTTGGCTCAGGAGCTGAGTTTGAAGGCAAAAAATGCTCAAGTAACATTGAAAGAGTTTCGCTCGGGTGTCTGGGCAAAGGATGAACATAATTTTGTCAATGTGAGGAATGTATTACCGGATACGTCACTGCTAAATATCAGCATTTATGAGTTTGACGACAGTTACCATTTGCGCGCCATTACGTTCGCAAAACGTGCCATTTACGATCACTCGGATCAATGGCTGCTGGAGGAAGTGAAACAAACCCGTTTTGGCGGGCAAGGTACATCAACCAACAACCAACCCAGCTTGTTATGGCACTCTACGCTTAGTCCCAGCATTCTGAACGTGTTGCTGTTATTACCGGAAAAGATGTCCTCCTGGGACCTCTATCAATACACAAAACACTTAACTGAAAATCATCAAAAAACAGGCCGCTACGAAATAGCGATGTGGAACAAATTAATATATCCATTGGCTGTGTTGATCATGATGCTATTGGCGTTGCCGTTTTCAGCTTATAACCGTCGCGAAGGTGGCGTAAGCGGAAAAATATTTATCGGAATTGTGCTTGGATTGAGTTTCCATTTTGGAGGAAGATTGTTTTCCAATCTGGGCGCATTGAATGAATGGCAACCTATGTTAAGTGCAACCGCGATTAGCTGGCTATATCTGGTGATAGCACTTTTAATGATGTGGCGCACAGAGAGGCGCTGATAATTTAATCGGCTACCGGTTAAATGGTGGGTAGAATTTAAACAGCACAATCAATATACACACAGTCGAAAAATGGCGAGTTTTAAGTCTGTTGCCTTAAGTTTAAGGGGCGACTACTTGCACCGAGCTAGCTGCGTCGGGATGGTTTTTAGCATGTTTTTCACGCAATGATTGTATTTCGACACCGCGCTTTTCGGGTGGAAGTTTTTTGACCGACTGGAATTTGTCTCTTGCCCGCTGACGTTGAGCGGGTGTGAGTTTGCTCCATTTGACCATGCGCTCTTGCAGTCGCTGTTGTTGGAGCGTGGTAAGTTGAGGATAACGTTTTGCAATCCCGATGAAATTATTTTGTTGCTTCTTGGAAAGTGAACCCCAGTCGTTTTCCAGTGGTGCCAAAATTTGTTGCTGCTCTGCAGTAAGTTCCTGCCATGAAAGCTTTACCGACATCCCCGTTGCCCAGGATGGTGTAGCAAACAACAAAGATGCCAACAGAATTATTGCTGCCCGAAAAATTTGCTTCATTGTATGATTATTGATCGACGTAAGCATCAACAGGCAAATCGTCTGTCAGCAACTCAATGTCGATATCGCTATGGTCTCTGTCATGTTGTATGTAGGTGATGCCACTGTACAGACACAAAGAAAATAAAACGGCAAGTGCCAAATATACATGCTTATGGCTGGAAGACGAGCTTCCAGACCATAAGCCGTGATGTGTTAGCCAAGCTTGTACGGGTGCGTGCTGCAACGTACGATGACGCTCCAAAGCAAGATTACGCGAATTGCGCAGGCTCTCGGCTGTAGCGCGATCAATACTCGAAGCAGAATGATTTAAGAGATACTTAATTGAACCCGGTGTCAATTTTTTATTTTTCATTGTAGATTCACTCCCTTCTCTTTCAGTTTGGTTGCTAGGGCATGAGTTGCCCGCGAACAATGAGTTTTTACGCTTCCCTCGGAGCATCCCATTGCTTTTGCCGTCTCTGCAGTATCCAAGTCTTCCCAATAACGCAAGAGGAAGGCTTCGCGTTGACGTGCAGGTAGATCAATTAAAGCTTCTTCAATTAGAGCAAGTAGTTGCGATTGCTCAAGGGCGTTCTCCGGTTGCGCCGGTTGGGATTTATTGTCTTTGTCTTGCAATGTGTCAAGCGGGTCAAAATCTTCAACTTCGTGTTGAGGATGTAGCGAAGAGAACAAAACCGTCCAAAAAGTGCGAATTTTTTGTCTGCGGTAATAATCACGGATGGTGTTTTGTAAAATTCGCTGGAACAGCATGGGGTACTCTTCAACCGGTTTGTCGCCATATTTTTCAGCGAGTTTAATCATCGCATCCTGCACAATATCCAGCGCGGCATGCTCATCTCGAACTGCAAACAGTGCCTGTTTGTATGCCCGACGCTCGACTTCGGAAAGAAATTGAGAAAGTTCGTAATGGCTACTCAGATTGAAAATCTCCCATGGAATGGGGGAATACTAACAAATTTTAGTGCAGAATTGAGACTTTTACTTAATCCGGGTCGTCTCAGGGGTTGACCAAAACGTCCTCAGCCTTTATCTTGCGCAGTTCTTTAAATTGTTTTTTTAGGGAGTCTGTGTAAATTCAATTTGCTTTTAAGGTTGGCAAATTTGGTTTATTAGGAGTTCCCGTTAGCTAAGGTCTTTAAATTATGGAACTGACAGGCGCAGAGATTGCCATCAGGTGTTTGCAGGAGGAGGGGGTTGAATACGTTTTCGGCTATCCCGGCGGAGCGGTGTTGTTTATTTATGACGCTTTGTTCAATCAAGAGCAGATAAAGCACGTTCTGGTTCGTCACGAACAGGCTGCAGTGCATGCTGCCGATGGCTATTCGCGTTCTACCGACAAGGTGGGCGTGGCATTGGTGACTTCCGGACCCGGTGTAACGAATGCCGTGACCGGAATCGCTACTGCCTATATGGACTCCATCCCGATGGTGGTGATCAGCGGTCAAGTCCCCACCAGTTATATTGGCGAAGATGCATTTCAGGAAGTTGATACAGTAGGCATCACTCGTCCCTGTGTGAAGCACAATTTCTTGGTGAAGGATGTCAAAGACATTGCAATCACTTTGAAAAAGGCATTTTACCTGGCAAAGAGCGGGCGTCCCGGTCCTGTACTGGTGGATATTCCCAAAGATGTGTCTAACCAAAAGACGGAGTTCAACTATCCGTCCACGGTCAATATTCGTTCCTACAATCCCGATAAACATGGTGATGTCGGCCAAATTAAACGTGCCGCGCAGTTACTGATAGAAGCTAAACGCCCGATGATTTACGCGGGTGGAGGTATCGTTCTGGCCGATGCGGCAAAGCCATTGACTGAATTGGTGCGTTTGCTTGGGGCACCTTGTACAAATACGCTGATGGGGTTGGGCGGGTATCCTGCCACCGACAACCAGTTTGTTGGAATGCTTGGCATGCATGGCACCTATGAAGCAAATATGGCCATGCAGAATTGCGATGTGCTGCTGGCGGTGGGTGCTCGTTTTGATGATCGTGTCATTGGCAACGTTGCACACTTCGGCTCTATCCCGCGCAAGATCATTCATGTCGATATCGATCCTGCCTCTATTTCGAAACGGGTAAAGGTGGATGTACCTATCGTTGGCGATGTGGGTAATGTGCTGGGCGACATGCTTGCCGTGCTGCATAGCAGCAAGCAAAAGCCCGACCCGACTGCGTTGGCAGCCTGGTGGAAGCAGATTGGCGAGTGGCGTAGCCGCAATTCACTGGCATACAAAAATTCCACTGAACTGGTTAAGCCTCAATTCGTAATCGAGAAGCTATACGAGATCACACACGGTGAAGCATTTATTACTTCAGACGTGGGCCAACACCAGATGTGGGCGGCGCAGTATTACAAATTTAATGAACCGCGTCGCTGGATCAATTCCGGCGGTCTCGGCACCATGGGCTTTGGCTTGCCGGCAGCCATGGGCGTGCAACTTGCCCACCCCGATGCAACTGTCGCTTGCGTGACAGGCGAGGGCAGTATCCAGATGAATATTCAGGAGCTTTCTACCTGCAAGCAGTTCCGTTTGCCGATCAAAGTGATTGCTTTGAATAATCGTTATCTTGGGATGGTGCGCCAGTGGCAGGAATTTTTCCACGGTAACCGCTATTCCGAATCCTATATGGATGCGTTGCCTGATTTTGTGAAGTTGGCGGAAGCATACGGCCATGTGGGCATCCGAGTAGACAAACCTTCGGATGTGGAAGGCGCACTGCGCGAAGCGTTTGCACGCAAAAATGATTTGGTGTTTATGGATTTCCAAACTGATCCTACTGAAAACGTGTTTCCGATGGTACCCGGTGGCAAAGGCTTGTCCGAAGTGATTTTGGCGGAGGATTTGTAATGCGACACATTATTTCTCTTCTGATGGAAAATGAAGCGGGTGCCTTGTCTCGCGTTGCAGGTTTGTTTTCGGCACGCGGGTACAATATCGAATCACTGACTGTGGCGCCGACTGAAGATTTGACCATGTCGCGGATGACCATCGTGACCAGCGGTTCGGATGACGTCATTGAACAAATCATGAAGCAACTGAACAAACTGATCGAGGTTGTTGCTGTAGTGGACCTCACTGACGGCGAACATTTGGAACGTGAACTGATGCTGGTTAAATTACGCGCAGTGGGTGACGCTCGAGAGGAATTGAAGCGCATGGCAGACATTTACCGCGGACGCATTATCGATGTCTCCGACAAAACATACACAATCGAATTGACCGGGACTGGCTCCAAACTTGACAGTTTTTTGCTCGCGATTGATCGGGGTTTGATTTTGGAGACGGTGCGTACCGGCTCTTCAGGAATCGGTCGGGGTGATCGGATTTTGAAATTGTGAGATAAGGCTGTTATAGACAGTCGTTAGACGTTGGTATCGAGTTGGTTTTGTCCGCTACGCGGGTTTACCAATGACTAACAACTACCGGCTAATAACTAGATTTGATTTTTTAAAACGAGGAAAACATGAAAGTTTATTACGACAAAGACGCAGACCTATCCCTGATCAAGGGCAAACAAGTCACCATCATCGGTTATGGTTCACAAGGCCATGCCCACGCGCAGAATCTGAAAGAATCCGGCGTCAATGTGACTGTTGCTTTGCGCAAAAATGGCGCGTCGTGGAAAAAAGCCGAAGGCGCTGGCTTGAAGGTTTCAGAAGTGGCGGATGCGGTGAAAAGCGCCGACGTCGTGATGATGCTGTTGCCGGACGAAAATATCCCGGACGTTTACAATGCCGAAGTTGCACCGAATATGAAGGCTGGTGCCGCGCTGGCATTTGCTCACGGCTTTAATGTGCATTACAACCAAGTGGTTCCGCGTGCCGATGTGGACGTGATTATGATCGCCCCCAAAGGTCCTGGTCATACTGTGCGTTCTGAATACCTCAAAGGTGGCGGCGTACCGACTTTGATTGCGGTATATCAGGATAAAACCGGCAAAGCAAAAGACATCGCACTGTCGTATGCTGCGGCAAACGGTGGCACCAAAGGTGGAGTGATCGAGACTAATTTCCGTGAAGAAACCGAGACTGATCTGTTCGGCGAACAAGCCGTGTTGTGTGGCGGTGCAGTGGAATTGGTGAAAGCCGGTTTCGAGACGCTGACTGAAGCAGGCTATGCTCCCGAGATGGCCTACTTTGAATGTTTGCACGAACTCAAGTTGATCGTTGACTTGATGTACGAAGGCGGCATTGCCAATATGAACTACTCCATTTCCAATAATGCGGAATACGGCGAATATGTCACAGGTCAACGCGTGATCGGAGATCAAGCCCGTGCAGCGATGAAAGAATGCCTGAAAAATATTCAGAATGGTTCCTATGCCAAACAGTTTATTTTGGAAGGTCGTACCAACTATCCTGAGATGACTGCGCGTCGCCGTTTGAATGCTGAGCATCCGATTGAGGTTGTAGGGGGACAGTTGCGCTCCATGATGCCTTGGATCGGCAAGAACAAGCTGGTTGATCAATCGAAGAACTAAAAAGCTGTCGTTAGCCGTTAGTCGCAAGTTGTTAGTTATAACAAACCCGCATAGCGGGCAACCCTAACTAACGACTCGCTACTAATGACTAGCGACTATAAATTTCGAATCGCTGCTATAGGTTAACAATTCAGAATGAACTATCCACACCCCATCATCGCCCGCGAGGGTTGGCCGTTTCTGGCCATTACGTTTATTCTTGCCGCTGGGGCTACCGTTTGGTGTGCTGCGTGGTCTATTCCGTTGTGGATTATCTTTGTGTTTGTGTTGCAGTTCTTTCGTGATCCGGCACGCGAGATTCCGCAGCAAGCAGGGGTTATTCTGTCGCCATGTGACGGGCGTGTGATCAAGGTTGAGCGCACACAAGATCCATATGGTCAGCGTGATGCGATACTGGTTAGCGTATTTATGAATGTATTCAATGTGCATTCCAACCGCAGTCCTGCAAACGGCTCAATACAAAAAATACAATACTTCCCTGGCAAATTTGTTAATGCAGATCTTGATAAAGCGTCGACAGAGAATGAACGAAATGCGATTGTTTTATCAACGAACGATGGACACCTTGTTACTTTTGTTCAAGTGGCCGGGCTCATCGCACGTCGTATTCTGTGTTACGTGAAAGTGGGAGATGTATTAACTCGCGGTCAACGTTACGGCTTCATACGTTTTGGTTCGCGCGTGGATGTTTATCTTCCGCTTACAGCTAACGTTAAAGTGAGTATCGGTGATAAAGTGTCGGCTACTACTACCATATTAGCCCAGTTATAAAGGCTGACTCATCATAAAACCATGACTGATCTGAACAAACGCAAACCTCTGGACATTCGCCGCCGAAGTATTTATTTGCTGCCGAACCTGTTTACCACGGGTGCGTTGTTTGCCGGATTTTATGCCATCGTTCAAGCGATGAATGGCAAATTTGAATTTGCGGCGGTAGCCGTATTTATCGCCATGGTGTTGGACGGTCTGGATGGTCGTGTGGCACGCATGACACGTACTCAAAGTGAGTTCGGTGCAGAATACGACAGCTTGTCCGATATGGTTTCATTTGGTGTGGCGCCCTCATTGTTGATGTACGAGTGGGCGTTTCGGGATTTAGGCAAGATAGGCTGGTTTGCCGCCTTCATTTACTGCGCGGGTACCGCATTGCGTCTGGCCCGCTTCAATACCAATCATGAAGTCATCGACAAACGTTTCTTTCAGGGTTTGCCCAGCCCGGCGGCCGCAGCTTTGGTTGCAGGCTTTATCTGGGTAATGCATGACTATGGCTTTGCCGGAGTAGATGTACGCTGGATAGCCGTTTCGCTTACGCTGTTTGCAGGATTAAGCATGGTGAGCAATATTCGCTTTTACAGCTTCAAAGATTTTAATATGCGTAAAAGCGTTCCCTTTATTGCCATATTTTTACTGGCTTTATTCTTTATTTTAATTTCCAGTTACCCTCCCGGCGTATTGTTTATGTTGTTTTTGGGGTATGCCATTTCGGGTTATGTGTCTTGGCTATTTAGTTTCCGAAAGAAACCTGCGATTCCCCCTCCTTTGCTCTAATCAAAAAAACCACTAAATTACCTCCTTGGCAGTCCATCAAGCTTTTGGCTGGCACACGGGGGAAGGCTAGGGTGAGGGTAGAAGAGTAACCAATTCACTGCCCCCTCTTCACCGGCCGAACATTCTCTGCCAACGCAGTTCACACCTCGATTTTCGCGTTTCATCGCATTCCGCTATTTTTTCGTCCATCACCTGCTTATAGTCAAGCCCAGATTCTTTTGAGTGACTTTAAATGGAGATAGGGCAATGAAATATTTATGTTTGATATTTTGCGTATGTGCCAGCCAAGCAGTTTGGGCTGGTGATTTAAAATTGGAAATAAAGGGTACCGGACTGACCGGAAAAACGATGTACGCAGCTGTGTACACGACTGCTCAAGCTCAAGATTTTCCGATGCGAGATCAAAATGCGCGTGGTGGGAATGTAATTGCAACCGGAGATATTGTTGAAATATTAATGCAGAATTTTGCTGACGGTGAATACGCGGTGGCAGTTTATGAGGATATCAATGGCAATGGAAAGTTGGACACCAACTTCTTGGGAATCCCCAAAGAACCCGTTGGCACATCAAGGGACGCAAAAGGCAATTTCGGCCCGCCAAAATTTGCCAATGCGGCATTCAAAATCGGTGACGGAATAACGCCGATTAGTATTCAACTTCATTAAGACGAGGATTCTATGTCTACAGAAAATATAAGCACGAATAATGCACCGTTGCTCCGATTACACGAAATACGTCGTCGTTTCATGTTGGGCGAAACCACGATTGAGGCTTTGAATAGTGTGTCTCTGGACATTCACGCGGGTGAATTTCTTGCAGTGTGGGGGCCGTCAGGCAGTGGTAAATCGACCATGATGAATATCATCGGTCTGATTGATGCGCCCACCAGCGGCGAGGTGTGGTTCGATGGACAGGATACACGCAGCTTAAAAGACGACGAGCTGACTGATTTTCGCGGCCACAAAATCGGTTTTGTTTTTCAGGGTTTCAATTTGATGCCTGTACTCACCGCACTGGAAAACGTGATGTTACCTTTACAGATTCAGGGTATCTCGGAACGTAGCGCGCGAGAACGTGCTATGGCTGCGCTAATTGATGTCGGTCTGGAAAGGTTCAAGGTTTCTCGCCCGGATAAATTGTCCGGTGGACAGCGCCAGCGCGTGGCCATTGCTCGAGCTTTGGCAGTCGAACCCAAGCTGGTTATCGCGGATGAACCAACCGCCAATCTGGATTCGGAGAATAGCCGCATGGTTGTCGATCTGATGCGCGACATGAACCGGGCTCGCGGGGTAACTTTTGTGTTCACAACACATGATCCGCGTTTACTGGAGCATGTGGGTAGAAAAATTTTGTTGCGTGACGGTAATATTGAAACTGATGAGGTGACAGCATGAACACGATCAAATTAGCTTTGCGCGGTCTGATGCGCAACCGCCGCCGCAGTGTAGTGACATTGCTGGCTATCGCTTTCGGATTCGCGGCGATCTCGCTTTTCGCCGGCTACACTCATAACGTCTTTACAGGTTTGGCGCGTCAGGCGATCCATGGCGAACTGTTGGGGCATCTGACCCTGAGCAAACGAGGCATGAGTTCAGAAGGCAAGCTGAATCCTGAGCGCTACATGCTCAAGGCTACAGAGGTGGCACGCATCACTGATTTGTTGCAACAAGAGCCACATGTCAAATTGGTAGCGCCCCGCTTGACTTTGAGCGGGCTCATCAGCAATGGTCGCGCCAGTACCATATTTATCGCCGAGGGTATTTCTCCGCAAGCCATGCAGCAGTTACAGGCAAATGTGCTGAGCGACGAAGAGAAGCGTAGTGGAATGTTTAACAGTATTACCAAGAAACTCGATTCTGACCATCCCGAGAATGCATTACTCAGCGTAGGCTTGGCAGAGATGCTGCATTTGAAGAAGGGTGATCAGGCATCGTTGCTCAGCAACACGCTCACCGGGCAAGCGAACGCTTTAGATATAACCGTGGATGGCACGTTTAATACCGGCAATGCGGGCAGCAACGACAAGTTTGCATTCATGTCGCTGAGCCTGGCGCAATCTCTGTATGACACGGCTGGAGCGGCTGATCGTCTTACAGTTTTACTGGACGATGAAAAGCAGACCGAAGCAATGCGTAAGCAACTTCAAGTGAAATTGCAGGCTACAGGTTTTGATATGGAGATCAAGACCTGGCAAGACCTCTCTGATTTTTACAATCAAGTTCACAACATGTTCGATATGATTTTCGGTTTTATATTTAGCATTGTGTTGACTGTGGTGGTGATGAGCGTGGCAAATTCGATGGGTATGACCGTGGTTGAGCGAACCCGTGAGATCGGTACGTTACGAGCAGTTGGCTTGCGCCGGGCAGGCGTGGTGAAGTTATTTACTGCGGAATCCTTGATGTTGACTCTACTTGGATGCCTTGCAGGATTGTTGATCACCCTCAGTGTCCGTTTCGGAATTAATGTCGCGCATATTTCGTATACCCCGCCGAATAGCGCAAGTCCGGTTCCTTTGTTGGTTGACCTTGATTTGAGCCGCGTTGTATTCACTTTGATTTTGATGGTGGTGGTTGGAACCCTGGCAGCCTACTTGCCTGCTCGTCGAGCATCAAAGCAGGAAATTATAGATGCGCTTGGGCACGTTTAGTATGCGGTGGGCACGTTATTGTGCCCACGCATATACATCCCATGCTAGCCGCGTGAGCATATAAAACCTGCCCACTCTACCGTCTAACGAATAAGGAATTATGTATGAAAAACTATTTTGGACTACTGCTCGCTCTCTGGAGCAGCACAATCTTCGCAGCCCCGGATGCCAAAACCATCCTAGAACAATCAGACCGTGCGCGCGGTGGCGGTCTGCCCGGCATTGTATGGGAGATCAGGCTGATTTCGCATGATGGCAATAAGGTGGATGAGCCGCAGCGTTTGCTAGTCAAAGCAACTGACGATGCCAGCGTGGCAGAAACATTTGAGCCATCACGCTTCAAAGGCTCAAAAATATTGCAAGTGGGGCGCAACATGTGGCTTACCCGTCCCGGATTATCCAAGCCCATTCCTATCTCGCCTCGCCAGCGCATGAGTGGACAAGCTTCCAATGGAGACATCGCCGCGACTAACTACGCCAAGGATTACGAGGCACAGTTGGCACAGGAAGAAGCCGTGGAGGGAGAAGCTTGCTATGTGCTCGACTTGAAAGCAAAACACAACCGCGCCACCTACGACAAAATTCGGTATTGGGTTTCCAAAAAACGTAGCGTGGGTGTCAAAGCAGAGTTTTATTCGGTAAGCGGCAAGTTGCTAAAGACTGCGCATTTTGATTATGGTAACAGCATTCAGTATGAAGGCCAGCATGCTCCATTTGTAAGCCGCATGACGATACGCGATGCATTGATTGATGCAGAAACAGTCATGGAATTTGGTACAGTGAAAGTGCAAAAAGTGAATGCAGGTGAATTTGATCTGGGACAAATGCAATGAAGCAATATAGTTGGTACTTGACTGGTTTATTTTGCACCCTATTGCTGGCCATGGTCCCCGCACCCATTGTATATGCACAAGATACGATCATGCTGCGTCCACAAGCGGGAATTGGCGAGATAGATAGCGCTCATTATCAGCATGAAGGTTTTCGTTTGTTGTTCAGCGCGAGTGATACTAAAAAAGCG
>CAIWKC010000337.1 GCA_903913145.1 uncultured Gallionellaceae bacterium
GAAGGTGGCACGTGGACGCTGACCGACCAGTCAACCGCTGACGTACTCGCGTTGGCCCGCATCGATTGCAAACTGCCAATGGCATTGGTTTTCAAAGGTGTGGAGCGCGGTTGTAGGGAATCATTGAACATTGCAGTAGATCCTTAGGGGAAATGCATTTCCAATCATTTTAATTGCAGTTCATTCAATCAGTGAACCTTGCACTTTATAAATCGACTCTGAACCAAGGCAAAAAAAGCTAATGCGGGCAACTGGACTAACTTCGCAATCTCTTTAGAACCGGTGGTTGCAACATGCCGAAGATACAGTGTTTAGCACTTGTAACTGTAACTGAAACCTTAACTAAAAGTAGAACAGAAAAGATGTGCCGATCAAGTATCAATCGAAATCGGCAAGAACGTTAGGCACAGAGATAGACTTAACCTCCAATGCCGCTAGCACCTGCAGAGCAAATGCGAATGAAAAGTTTCCACGGTTGATTCTGTTTATTAAGACTCTGGTATCTATGTGGACGCCGTGATCAAGTAGGCGCTTGCCCAGTTCGCTGTATTCAAGCTGTAAATCCTCTCTTTTCGACTTAATGAGATCCTTCGCCATCATTTCATAAAAGATGCGGGGCTTTACAGGGCGAGCAAGTTTCAGCATTTACCGATATCCAAAAGTTGGCGTGAAACCATGATACATCAAAATTGATGTATGAGAGCACTATGAACTTCGACTTTTAATCCCCATATCTGCGTTTGAAGGCTTTCATCATAGGCAAAACAATAACTGTGTTGTCATTCAAGTCAAACAGCAAATCGAAACATAGAAAGTGACTGGCAATGACTCTGTCCGGAAGTAATAAATTCGATCCAAGCGATCCCTTAAAGATCATAGCTCTGAGAGAGCACGGGCTTATGCCACCTCCCCCGATAGTGCGGGTCGAAGGTTGGCGGGAGTATGTAAATAGGTCCAGCGCAAAAATGCCAAAACTTCCATCCCTTGAAGCGTATGAAGCGTATTCAAGGGAACAAAAAAAGGAATTCAATAAAGAAAGAAAAAAATATCTTTCAGAAATGCCACTGCTGGAAACCCCGCAAATGAAAACCATACATGAAGATGCGCTGCGCTTATCCGTGATGAACTACAGTGCGCCACCAGGGGCCAGGCCAGGAATCGTACTGGATGGTCTCGGAACTGTGGGCAAATCAAGCATTGCTACAGAACTCGGCAAAAAGTACGAACTTTCGTGGAGGAAGAATATATTGCCGCAAATCAACAATGCAATAATGAATCCAATACCTGTGGTTTATATAACGCTACCCGGTGAAATAGCAATATCTGATTTTAATAGACTTATTACAAGTTTCATGGGTATACCGGTACCGCAAAGTGCAAAGATCCCTTGGGTTAATGATCGAATTATTGATGCTACGCAAGCTTGTGGCACAACGCTATTTATCATTGATGACATACATTTTTTGCAAATGAGGAATAAGACTGCGCAGACGGTAAATAATCACCTGAAGTATCTGGCAAGTAGCACTAGCGCAACATTCATATATGCTGGAATTAATGTTGAAGGATCTGGGCTGTTAA
>CAIWKC010000338.1 GCA_903913145.1 uncultured Gallionellaceae bacterium
GATCGAGATCTCAAATCATCTTGTATTGATTTCTTCACATATTGATCTCGTACATGACGATTCAACCATGTTTGACTTGTTTTGTGTCGTTTTGACAGCACTGTTAAAGTGCCGATACTTATAATAGTTTTTAACAATAGTTGAACAAAAAATCACGATGAATACCGGAATACACACACATTTAAGTTATGCCTTATTGTTTAAAAATTGCAGCGCGATTAAAAATTGAAATCCAAGCAAACTTCATGCAATATTTAGTCTCCTAAATCCTCATGATTTACCTTAGGCAAAATTTAATGTCGTCTGTGCACACGATTACTGTATTGTCCCCCGACGGCGAGACTTTGCTAACGTTCCGACATGGAGAAAACTTACGCGATATTCTTAATTCGGCAGGATTTGCGGTTCGCTCAGCATGCGGCGGAAAGGCTCTTTGCGGACTGTGCCAGGTGCGCGTAACAGAAAGCAACATTATCCCATTCACAACTGGTGAAAGAATGCTGCTCTCTGCTGCACAACTTAGCAATAGCTTGCGACTAGCTTGTCAATTGATACCCGAAGATGATTTGCATGTCTCTCTGAACCCGATAGTGTCTCAGATGGATTGTCGACCTATTCGCGACGATGAATACAGCACATTGCGGATGCACATTGGCTTGCGAGAAACAGAAGTCCGTTACGGTGTCGCAATCGACCTCGGTACAACTCACATCCGGCTTACTTGGTGGGATCTTTTCACAGGTGAACGCATAGCCGGACGAACACGCTGTAATCCGCAAGCGAGTTATGGTACAGATGTGCTGACAAGACTGATGGAGGCCAGCAGATCCGCCGCAACCGCCAGAGAGATTGCCAGTTTGGCAGAAAATGCGATCAGTGAAGCCTTGGCGAACATTACTGCGCAAGCCTCTCTCAAGTTGTATGATGTCGGGGAGGTTTTGCTGGTGGGAAACACAGCGATGCTGAGTTTGCTCTCAGGAAAGAATTATTCGCAATTGCTCCAGTCGGAAAATTGGACCCGTTGCATAGATTATCAACCCCAAGATATCTCCTTTCTTTGCAAGGCCTGGGGTTTAGTCAGCACGGCCGCTATTCATTTTATCGCACCAATGGGAGGATTTATTGGTTCGGATTTACTGGCAGGGGTGATCGCTACTCGACTACTAGAAAACCCCCCGGGTTCTATATTGATAGATTTTGGTACCAATTCGGAAATCGCATTATGGGACGGACATGTTTTGCATGTCACCTCGGCTGCAGGGGGGCCTGCCTTTGAAGGGGCTGGTATCAGCTGCGGTATGCCCGGAGAACCAGGCGCAATCTATCGAGTGGAACAGCAGGGTGGCGACGGATTTCGTATCCGCGTGTTAGGCGAGGCAGACCCCCTTGGTCTATGCGGTTCGGGGCTTGTTGATGCCGTGGCCTGGTTGCGCCGCAATGGTAAGCTGGACAAAGTAGGCCGTTTTACCGAGCGTGATAGCAAGGGATTTGTTCTACATGAAGGCGAACACAGAATCGAGGTAATGCCGTCAGACATTGATGTGTTGCAAAGAGCAAAGGCAGCGATTGGCGGGGCGGTGCAATGGCTATGTCTGCAAGCCGGGATTCGTCTAGACGATCTGCAACAAGTATACGCATGCGGTGCATTTGGACGTTTACTTGATGTAACCAACGCACAACAGATCGGGTTGCTTCCTGATGTTCCTCGGACCAAGGTGGTTTTGGATGGTAATACGGCCTTGGCAGGATGTGAAACTTTGTTGCTTGCGGAGGATAGAGAAAAATATTTGAACTCAATATGCTCAAAATATAAAGTTTACAATTTGGCTGAAGAAGGAGGATTTGAATCATTATTCATCGAAAACCTTTATTTGCGACCTTTGAAGGCATAGAATCACTGATACATTTTGAAATCAAATATTGCCACACCGTCTCAGAAAGGTTGTCATGCTGGATGACCTCATAAAAAAATATAACTCTGCCGTACTGGATACCGATCGTGATCGAGCACTGCAACTCGTGTCAGAGGCAGTGGCGCAAGGTATCAGCCCGGAAGATATCGTTTTCAAAGTCGTCATTCCAAGCATGGATATGATGATCAAGGCCCTTAGTGAGGGCTTTGACACTAATCTTGCACAGCACTTCATGACTTCGCAGATCGCTGCAGAAGTCACTGAAAGAATGCTGGTTCTGTTCAAGTCTCCGCCAACAGTCGTGGGTAAAGTGATCATAGGCACAGCGGCAGGAGACCTTCACACTTTGGGTAAACGCATTGTCATCGGCTGCCTGAAGGCGCAGATGATCGATGTAACTGATCTGGGCGTGAACGTGCCCGCCGAAAGATTTGTAGATGAAGCCGTGGCGCGCGGGGCTCAAGTGATCGGCGTATCAGCCATGATGGTGCATACCGCACGCGGGGAAAATGGCGCCTTGAAAGTGCGCAAGATACTTAAAGAACGGGGACTTGAAAGAAAGATCAAACTAGTCGTAGGCGGTGCGCCATATCGCTATGACCCGGAATTGTACAAAGTGGTTCAGGCTGACGCTTGGGCGGAAAATGGTGTATCTGCGTTAAGGGTGATTATGGACTGCATCGCTGAGGCCAAATCCATTACAAGTATGGATAGGTTGGTCGCTGCCGCTAATGGCCAAATACTCGATCATATTCCTGTGTTCTGCAATCTACTCGATCAAGGTGCACGCGAATTAGGTTTAAGCATTGAGGAGTACTTCTCCAAGGGTGAAAACGTGGCTGAAGCCCAACTCCGGATGCTAAAAAAATTTGGCCATGACAACGTTTGGAGTTTGTTCTACGTGGGCAAGGAAGCGGAACTTTTTGGCTGTAAAAAAATCCGCTTTGCCAAGGATGGCCCTCCCAATGTTGAAGAGTACATTATTCAATCTTACGATGACATCGCGAAGCTACAGGTGCCTGAAGATATCAGTTCCCATCCGGCTTTTGCTGAGACTGCAAAATGTTTAGCGATATTAAAACGTGAAGTCGGCGGCAAGGTTCCAATTTGCGCTTACCTGACTGCATCAATGTCGCTTCCAGCCTTGCTGATGAGCATGGAAAAGTGGATGGAACTGTTAATGATTGGCGATCCGCACGTGCGCGATACCCTGCTTGAAAAGTGTTCGGATTTTTTTCGCAAGGAAATCGAAGCTTATAGACAAGCGGGGGCGGATATTCTGGTTTACGCGGATCCTTATGGATCGACCGACATCATCCCCATGAAATTATTTAAAGAACTGTCTATCAAATGGATGAAGCGTGATCTTGAACCGGGTGGTTTGAATGGAGTAGTTTATTACGTGGGCGGTGCCAGACTCAATTCTGTCGCTGAGGATGTCATCCGCGAGGTCGGCATCACAACTTATTATCCTGGCCCGATGGAAAATATAATCGATTCTATGCGCGTCATCAAAGATCGCGCTTTATGTGCCGGTGTAATTAACGATATCAAATTGCTTGATTGGACTCCGAATGAAGTTCGATCTGAAGTAAAACGTATCGTTCAGGACGGCCTGAGTGTTGGACATAAACTGTTCTTTGGGACAGTGGTGATGCCTTATGGCATTCCTGAAGAAAACATAAAAACAATGATTGATGCGGCCAAGGAGTACGGCCGGTTGTAAATCCAGGAGACGTATGTCTAGCGCAAACAGCGTCCTTTTAGGCTGTGGGATTTTGCAGCAAGAGGTTAACTTTCTCATCAAGAAGAACGGTTGGCAGTTGGAAACCGATTTTCTTGATTCATCCTTGCATGTCAATTTCGAAAAACTGGCACAGCAACTTGAAACCGGAATTTTACGCAACACAGGACGTGAAATTGTAGTTTTCTATGGATGTTGCCATCCACGTATGGAAAAGATATTGGAAATCGCACATACTTTTCGCACTGAAGGGCAGAATTGCGTGGAGATGCTTTTGGGACGGCAAAAATTCATGCAGGAACTAACGGATGGTGCCTTTTTTCTTCTTGAAGATTGGGCTCTACGATGGGATCAGGCTATTGGTATGACTTTCGGCGACAATCCTGATGTAGTACGCGAGATATTTCAACTTTCCAATAAAAAACTGCTTTGCATACGAACGCCTTGTTCTAAAGATTTCAAAATCGAAGCCGAGGACGTTGGAAATAAAGTCGGTCTGCCAGTACACTGGTTAGATGTGACACTTGACCACTTGGAATCTGTGCTGAGTCAAGCACTGGAACGCCAATCTGGAAATGAGCGGCTGAATTTATAAATAATTAATCGGGAACATTTTAGAATGCTGGACCGCTTAGAACCATTAACGCTGATGCCGCACGGGTACTGTCTTTCATGGCAGCCGGGGCTGATCGCGGCTCTAGTCATCGGCAATGTGCTGATCGCATTGGCGTACTTCACTATCCCATTCGTCATTCTAAAATTTATCCGACAACGAAGTGACATTGACTTTAAACAAATGCATTGGTTGTTTGCCGGATTTATTGTGTCATGCGGCATCACTCATTTGTTGCATGTAATCGAACTTTGGATTCCGGTGTACTACATCGAAGCTGTCATGGATATATTGACAGCAATTATTTCTATCATCGCTGCAGTCATGCTCTGGAAATTATTGCCGATTGTCGTAAGCATGCCAAGTTTCCATCAATTAAGTGAGGCCAATGAGAAACTGAAAAAAACTGCGGCAGAATTGCAGGACAAAGAACGTCAGTTACGTAACCTGAGTGACAGCTTGCCGGATAGTTTTCTATTTCAATATGCTTATGAAAATAGCAAACCGAAATTCAAGTACGTCAGTTCGGGGATTAAAAATTTGATAGGTCACGAAGCCGAACAAGTCATGCATGACGCAACACTGCTAATGGGGAAAATTGATCCCATACAGCGCGATGCCTATTTTGATGCTGAAATGGTTAGCTTGCGGGATTTGAGCAATTTTTCAATGGATTTGCATGTGCAAAATGTAAATGGGGAATGGCTATGGTTGCATGTAACATCCAAACCTCGCCAATCTCGCGATGAACAAATCGTATGGGACGGTATAGCAACAGACATTACTAATCGGCATCTGCTCGAAACAGAAATCAATCGCTTGGCTCAAGCGGTGGAGCAAAA
>CAIWKC010000339.1 GCA_903913145.1 uncultured Gallionellaceae bacterium
ATACGCCAAGACCTTTACGGCCTTCGAACAAACCCGCAAAGATCTCATCCATTTAAACGCCCTGAGTCAAACCCGCCAAAGGGATTTGGATCTATTAAACCATCAAGTAATTAAGTGCTGCTTCAGTTCCGAGTAGTGTAAGAAGCAGTTCTAGGATATCCATCTGATCGAGCACCTGCTGCCGCTCTCCCAATTCATGCTCGATTAATAGATAGCGAAATATCGCGATGCCATCCCGCTTTGCACGTACGGCACGTAAAGCATAGGCAATATCCTCCTTGATGTCTGCCAGCGGATGTAGCGCATAAAATTGGCGACGGAAATAATCTTGCGTTGCGAGCTTCAACACAGATTCCCACTCTTCCGCGCAGGCAAGGTGATAAAGGGATTCCCAGCTTTGAGGACTGTCAACAAGTGTTTGAGTGGTTAGGTCAGCCAGTCTACGGTGATACTCCCGGTCTCGGATTTCATCACGTTCCATCAAGACATTCTGCGAAGTTCGATTCAGGATAAATTGGCGAAAACTGTTGTGGAAGAATCGCCAGCGGTGGGGAGTATCCTTCTGAAAATAGAAGCCTGCTTCTCGTACCAGATTACGTACAGTCGCCTCATCAAACCACTTCACTAATACCAGTGGGTCGAAGGGTATGCGGAGACGGGCAAGCAATGCCAGCAGTTCTCGTAAGGTGGTATTTTTCTGAATGCTTTGCCAATAGATTTCGTAGCCATGATCAACGTGCCCCTTATATGGATTGGCGTTATTAAGAATCGCATCTATAGCTGACGATTCGGGTGCATCTGCCAACATCCTTATCAGATAACTGGTCGCCAACGGATGTCCATCGGATAATTGACAAGTTTGTTCCTTTTGCTCTGGTGTAATTGGGGTCGATAATCCCGCCTCGTCGATCATGTTGAAAACCTGTGATCGCGCAAGAGGACGCATATTCAATATACGAGTTGAATCCGCTTGCAACTGGGCTTTGACCGCAGGAAGCAGATCTCTAAGTTCTAATGTCTGACTACCCAGAATGAACAATACTCCGTCTGGCAAAGTGTCGGGAAGAGGAAGAACTTCAAGTAAGCTTCGTATTGGTTTTTGCTCGCGCTCAATGTGGTCGAGTCCATCAACCAGAATCAGCGTAAGCACTCCATCACTTAGCCATGAATCATGAATCTCGGCTAACTGGTGGCTAAATTTTTCAAGTAGCTCTTCGGTTGTCTTTGCTTGACTATTACCACCACGAAATCCACGAGATTGCAGGGCCAGAACCATGTCGTGCAAGAAGCTCGCGGCCTCGCCACGCCCCTGAGCGAAACTGTCTGGAACAAATGCGTAATAGCGCACAACCCGGTAGCCACTTCGGTAGCGCAAGGTATGAGTCAGAGTCGTAGATTTCCCGGAACCTGGCGTACCAAGCAAGGCCAGGTAGCCGCGCTTGTGCTTGGCCAACGCATTCTCCAGATCGTTGATCGTGAGGGAAATGGGCTGGTAAAGCTTGTCGATTTTGAAATCGTGATTGAAGTGCTGAGAAAACCGATCAGCCCAACCGAGACGTCTCAGCAACTCTTCCCGTTCTATTTGGATTTCCCGCTTGTCCGCCCCGACTGTACGGAAGAGGAAGTCAGCAAGCGTCATAATATCCTCTTCTTGCCGCAATCCTTCGCGTGTGGATGATGCGCTTTGTAAGGTATAGCCGAATTCTAATTCACAATCTCGAATGAAAGATATGAAAGCAGCCTCGTCTATGCCGGAGGCATCTTTCAGTTCGATCAGAGCAGGATTCCATCCAGTGGAGCAGGCACCAAGCCCTTGTGTAGACCAACTTCGATCTGCCCAACAATCAGTCAGGAAACCCTGAAGATTAGCCTTGGAAATTGTGTTGCCATCGTTGGAAATTGATGCGCTTGCGGACGCTATGTCGCGGGCTATTAGGTGGGCAACTACTCGACGAGTGGGATGTGCTTGTTTAAGTTTATACCAACCACCCGCAAGCTGCCCGATCAAGCCTTTGCTTGTAATAAGCGTTGTATCACCCTTGCCGCTTGTTAAATCATTAAACGAAAGGGTGCTTGTTTGTTCTCCCCATTTCACCTGATAAGCATCTAGCCGTCCTGATGTGGCCAGCTGTATATCGTCAACCCTTCCGGCATCTGGATCGGCTAAGGCTATCCACTCCAGATCTCCCTCCATTAGCGCCGAATAAATAAGCTCTGCTGCGATACGGTACTGTGCGGAGTATCCGATTATTGCAGCACGTTCTCCGCTGGCAGATGGTCGATTAGACATTGCGAGATTAAGTGGGAAAATATTTGACAGTATAGCTGACCTTCAAGGTCAGAAATTAACTTAGGCGGCCAGCTACATGGTAAATTCCACCAGTATTTGAATGCTCGCTTGTGGTGAATTGGCTTGACGATCACAATGTTCCATTAAATGACCTTCGCGAATGTGCGGAGAGGACAGCGCGCCTTCCAGACACATCCAAGTTAAAAAATGGGAAAATCATGACGCTTATTATCGCTGGCCATAATCTAGAAAAATCCATAAGTTATGGATCAACTTGGTGCGCACAAAACAGCGACACAGAGGATCTGCCTAGTATGAGATGTAAAGGATTGTATGTTGCCGCTGACAGCAGCATCACCACACCTGGCACCAATGGCACGCGCCCAATCCTCGGAGAATTTCGGAAAATTTACGCCGTCCCGATAAAAGTGTGGAAGCCATCTTTCATCGAATTGTATTTCCATAGCTACCAAGAGGTATTTCTTGAATCAGAGTGCTTTGTAGCAATTGCTGGAAGCACTCTTACTGCCCAGCATGTACTAAACCTGATCTCGGAGCATCTCGGAAAAATTCGAATCAGCTATGAGCGGGACGAAAGCTATGGCGCGCCGGGAAAATACATTCTAATAAGGCATTGTCAGAAAAATATTCTCAACGAAGGGCAAGGAATTGATACTTGGGATGAGGATATGTTCACCCCCCATGACTATGCTGGAATTGTCACGGCAGACGTCATAGCGGAGATAATTGAATATTCCATAAATGAAGCGTTATCTTCGGCTCGCAAATACAAGCTTGACCACGAGGCATTGAAAGGCATGTATACAGAATTCGCAGCCGGCATCCACTGCCCAAAAACTGGCGCACATAAGTTGTTCACGTTTCGAATGCGAGATAGACTGAATGCTGAAGACATAATCGAGGTTTATGCTGAGAGACAGGAAATCCATGAGGGTGAAGTCGCTGTCCTCGGCATGAGAAATGAATTTGAAGCACGCGCTCAGACTTTATTGGTAGATTCAATTCGGGCCGGAACTCCGCCTGCGAATGAAATTTTCAATTTCCTGAATCAAGCAATTGATGAAGTTCGGCAAGCAGGAAACTCTGTAATTGATCGCCCATCAGTTCTAAGAAAGTTTATTGACGGAAAGTTAACCACGGCCCAGTTTCAGCGATGAAAGTACACATAAACAGTGTCTGATTTCATGGATTCTAAATGTCGCCTTTGGGTCGAAAGTGCTGGTTCGAAAAATTTGAAAGCAGACATCCATGCAGGTTGCACCGACAGCCTTTTCAGGAAATCGCCAACGTCTGGCCGAGAAGGAGGCGGTCTGGTTGCTGGATATATTAAACTGTCAGGCAGAACTTCAACAGATGTAGCCGCAATCTAGATTGCCACCTGCAATTCACTCCAACTTGAAGTGTATGCAGGACTCATATTGCCACGCTTCATCTGCCAGGACACGGTTCAAATGAACATGAATGCCGTGAAGTTGAAGCACCTCAACTTAAGGTTGTTTAGCAGTCCAACGGTCAATCATGTCCGCCCATTTTTGTAGCATATCCCGCCGCTGGTCGGCATACTCGGCCTTGTTATAAACTGCTCGGACGCCCTTCTGCTCATGAGCTAGGCACTTTTCAATCCAGTCCGTGTTGAATCCAGCCTCATGTAGCAACGTCGATCCAGTTCGGCGCAGATCATGCGGGCCAAATTTCTCCAGCGATTTGCCATCCTTCTGCGCGGCCACGAATGTCAGTTTGGTGACTTGATTCAGTGTTGCCTTACTCATTGGAATATCGGGGTCGTAGCGGGATGGCAGTACAAAGCGCGATCCACCAGCGCACGTCTTGAGCGCGACAAAAATATCCAGTACCTGCTTGGACAAGTAGATGATATGCGGGTTTCGGCGCTTCATCCTCGCCGCAGGAATTATCCAAGTCGCATCGGTAAAATTGATCTCATCCCACGTAGCATCAGTAAGTTCAGACTTGCGCAGCATGGTCAACAGTAACAACTTAACAGCGAGCCGTATTGTTGGCGAGGTCGATACGTGCTCAAGATATTGATACATTACCTTGATCTCATCAGGTGTTAGAGACCTTTCGCGTGGCTCGAATTTCGCAATCGAGGTTGGTTTAATTAGATCAGCTGGATTTTCGTGCCTATGCCCTTTATCTGTGGCATAGCGATACACCATCTGCACAATCTCGCGCACATGGATTGCTGTGGCGGGTGCTCCGCGCTCAACAATCTTGTCGCACAATGCTCGCAGATCAACATGAGAAATCTCGCCCATTTTAAGTCGAGCAAAAGGCTCTTTGAGATCGCGCTCATAGCAAGAACGACGCATGTCCCGTGTGGATTCTGCCATTGTGTATTTTTTCAACCACAGCTCCGCCCACTCTCCGAACGTATCTGCATCCTTCGATTTCTGTTTTTCACGAGCCTTTGTTCGACTGGGAGAATTGCCTGATGCAATGGCTTTCTTTGCTTCAATTAGCTTTGCTCTCGCTTCAGCAAGATTCAGCAGACCATATTGCCCAATCACAAGCGTTTCTTGACGACTGTTTATGGTGTAGTTGTATCGGAACGAAACGGTTCCAGATGGCAAGACTGCAACATACAAGCCATCCCGATCACTGACCTTATATATTTTCTCAGCAGGCTTGAGATTCTTTAATTTAGTGTCAGTTAGCATAGATTGATACCATTCCTATAAATCGTATTTTTTTCACTATATCTATTTGTTTTATATTGACTTATGTAGCTTTGATACCATTCTCATGATAATTTTTATACAATGGTATTAAGGATAATGCATGGTATCGTTATTTTCGATACCATTCACTGTACCATTAAAAACACTAGCTTGGTGCTGCCGGATATTGCCAGATAATACCAGACTGAAAATGAAAAAGCCCCGTGGTTACAGGGCTTATAAAGGTTTTGTTGCTAGATGTCGCCAGTTGTTGCCAGACGTTAAATCACTCCCACTCGATTGTAGCGGGTGGTTTACCAGAAATATCAAACACAACCCGATTAATGCCACGCACTTCATTGATGATGCGGTTGGAGACTTTACCCAATAACGCATGCGGCAATTCAGCCCAGTGTGCGGTCATAAAGTCTTGTGTCTGCACTGCACGAAGAGCCACGACCCATTCGTAAGTGCGCCCATCGCCCATCACGCCGACGCTCTTTACGGGCAGAAATACAGCGAAGGCTTGTGAAGTCAGGTCATACCAGCTCTTGCCAGAGGCATCATGGTTGTTGCGCAGTTCTTCAATAAAAATCGCGTCAGCACGGCGCAGTAATTCGGCGTATTCATGTTTCACTTCGCCCAAAATACGAACCCCCAAGCCCGGGCCCGGGAAAGGATGGCGATATACCATATCTGCCGGCAGCCCCAGCGCCACACCTAACTCACGCACTTCGTCTTTAAACAACTCGCGCAGCGGCTCCAATAATTTGAGATGCATCGAGTCGGGCAAACCGCCCACGTTATGGTGTGATTTAATCGTATGCGCCTTCTTGGTTTTTGCACCGGCTGATTCGATCACATCCGGATAGATCGTGCCTTGAGCCAACCACTTGGCTTGCTTCAATTTGGCCGATTCGCGCTGAAAAACCTCCACGAATTCGCGCCCGATGATTTTGCGTTTTTGCTCAGGGTCGGAGACGCCTTTCAGGTGCTTCATAAATTCTGAACTGGCATCAACATGAATTACCTTCACGCCAAGATTCTTTGCAAAAGTTTCCATCACCTGCTCTGCTTCGTTCAACCGCAACAGTCCGTTATCCACGAAAACGCAAGTCAGTTGATCCCCAATTGCGCGATGTAACAACGCCGCGGCAACCGAAGAATCCACACCACCGGAAAGTCCGAGAATGACTTCCTCTTCACACACTTGAGAACGAATTTTTTCCACCGCTTCGCTGATGTAATCAGGCATATTCCAATCCAGCCCGCATCCGCAAATGTCATGCACGAAACGCCCCAGCAATGCTTTGCCCTGATGGGTATGCGTCACTTCAGGGTGGAATTGCACAGCGTAGAAACGACGAGACTCATCAGCCATTGCCGCCAGAGGTGTGGCATCGTTTGAAGCAATCACAGAAAATCCATGCGGCAACTTGGTTACTTTATCGCCGTGACTCATCCACACATCCAGCAAGCCGTGACCCTGAGCATTTGTTTTGTCCTGAATTCCGTTAAACAGTTTGGAGTGGCCGTGCGCGCGAATTTCAGCATAACCAAACTCCCGCACCTTACCGCTCTCAACAGCACCACCGAGTTGCATTGCCATCGTCTGCATGCCGTAACAAATACCCAATACCGGTACATTCAGCTCAAACACCAGTTGCGATGCTTTCGGCGTCTCGTCCTCATAAACTGAATTCGGCCCTCCGGAAAGAATGATTCCGGAGGGATTAAATGATTTAATTTCAGCATCCGTCATATCCCAGGGATGCAATTCGCAATAGACATTCGATTCGCGTACACGCCGAGCGATCAGTTGAGAGTACTGTGAACCGAAATCCAGGATGAGAATTTTTTTATGAGTGGTCATGGGGGTGTTATAAGTCGGTTGACATTAGTTGGTGTTGAGAGACTTATGGTGATCTTTTGGCTTTGTAGGTTGGGCACGATTTTGTGCCCAACCTACAACTAATCAACATGATAATTAGGTGCTTCTTTGGTGATCTGCACATCATGCACATGCGATTCACGAATACCGGCAGCGGTAATCTGCACGAATTCAGCTCGTTCATGCAATGCATCAATTGTTTCGCAGCCCAAGTAACCCATGCTTGAACGCAGCCCACCCATCAATTGGTGGACAACCGCTACGACACTGCCCTTATAAGGCACACGGCCTTCGACGCCTTCAGGAACCAATTTGTCCTGATTGTCTTCGTTATCCTGAAAATATCGGTCACTGGAGCCTTGCTGCATCGCACCCAAACTCCCCATGCCGCGATAAGATTTATAAGAACGACCTTGAAATAGTTCAATCTCGCCAGGAGACTCTTCAGTGCCTGCAAATAGCCCACCCAACATTACCACATGAGCACCCGCAGCAATCGCCTTGGAAATGTCGCCAGAGAAACGCACTCCACCATCCGCAATGAGCGGAACGCCGGTGCCACGCAAGGCATCGGCTACATTTTGAATCGCGCTAATTTGTGGCACTCCCACACCGGCGACAATACGCGTAGTACAAATCGAACCTGGGCCAATACCTACTTTTACACCGTCAGCGCCGTGGTCAATCAAAGCATGAGCTGCAGCACCCGTAGCGATATTGCCGCCAATCACCTCAATCTTCGGGAAATTCTTTTTAACCCATTGCACTCGATCCAATACCCCTTGAGAATGCCCATGGGCTGTATCGACAACGATTACATCTACCCCTGCTTCCGCAAGCAAGGTGACGCGTTCGTCAGTCCCCTCACCTACACCTACTGCCGCACCCACACGCAAACGACCGTGTTCGTCTTTGCAGGCATAAGGGTGCTCATTTGATTTCAGGATATCTTTTACCGTCATCAATCCGCGCAATTCAAAAGCATCGTTAACCACCAGTACACGCTCGATACGATGCTTGTGCATCAATCCTCTCGCCTCATCCAACTGAGCGTTTTCTTTAACGGTAATGAGGCGGTCTCGCGGGGTCATAATATCGCGCACCGGCTGATCAAGTCGCGTTTCAAAACGCAAGTCGCGATTGGTCACGATGCCGACTAATTGACTTCCTTTAACAACTGGCAAACCGGATATTTTAAATTTTTTGGTCAGACTTAACACTTCACGCACGGTCATTTCAGGTGAAACTGTCACGGGGTCTTTTACAACACCGCTTTCAAAACGCTTCACTTTGGAAATTTTGTCCGCCTGAGCTTGGGCAGACATATTCTTGTGCACAATACCAATGCCACCTTCCTGCGCCAGCGCAATTGCCAAACGGGATTCTGTCACCGTATCCATCGCGGCAGACAACAAAGGGATATTAAGGGAGATTTTGCGGGTAAGCTTGGTACGTAAACTCACATCTCGCGGCAAAACGGTTGAATGGGCAGGAACGAGCAAGACGTCGTCGAACGTAAGTGCTTTTTGAATAATGCGCATGAATTACTTCCTCTGCAAAGGTCGTATTATATCAAATGTACACCTGATTAACGCTTTCCAATATCAATTTAGACTAAGCCCGAAATCATTAAGCTATGAAAATCCAGAGCGAATCGCTAAAAATTTCTCTTGAAATTAATATATCTGAATACCACTGAAGCTGGTAAAGTTATAATGTCAGCACAGCTTGAATCTAAAAATATAAACAACCCTGGATTTAAAAAATGCTCTTTAGATCTTTACTGATACTCGTCGAAGTGTTTTTTATAACAGTATTGAACTATTACATGGCAAGCAGTTATTACTCCTTGGATGTACTTTACTGCTTACCCGTCATACAAACTGCCCGTTTTGCGGCAATACAAACCCACGACAAATCTGAAACCTTTACCCTTTCGTTTGTGGCCGTAACTTGCGCTGTCGCTTGGAGCCTGGTTGAAGCCGCAGTTACTTGGCCCAATTTTCCAAACAGTGCTGTATTGATGAATATCATCACTAGAACGGTCACTTTTTCAATAATCGCACGTGTAATCGTCAAACTTTGGAAAGATCGGGAATCAGCCCGCAAAGATAGCCTGACAGGACTTGCCAACCGTTTCGAATTATCCAAAAGCCTGAACGATGTTCAAATACAAAGCGAGATTTCTGGTAATCCATATACCCTGCTGTTTTTTGACATTGAATATTTCAAAGCATTTAATGATAACTTTGGCCTCCAAAGCGGTGATGATGTACTTATCAAATTAGCCAACGTTTTACAGGAAGCCACCAAAATTAATGATGTAGTTTCACGGATTATGAGCGATGAGTTTTTCATACTACTACCTGATATGGATGAACAATTAAGCCATAAAGTCGCAATCAGAATATGCGGCGCTGCCGAACGAATGTTCAGGCAAAATAAATGGAAGCTCACATTGTCGTACGGATTAACTTCCGAGATCGGAAAGCGAAAAAATCTCGATGATTTGATTCGGATCGCGCGCGAAAACAAAAACAATAATAAAGGGTTACAAGATTCCTCCGCCACTTCAAACCAAATTCAAACTGCATGACGGCTTGACTGTGCTTGTTTTTATTGGCTTGCTCTGTATAATGCGCGCCTGTTGAAAAGTTCAATTCCCTGATAGCTCAGTCGGTAGAGCGACGGACTGTTAATCCGCAGGTCCCTGGTTCGAGTCCAGGTCGGGGAGCCAAATAAACAAACACTTAGGTCACTAAAAAGCGGCCTTTTTGTTTCCTAAGACTGGCCCATCTTAGGCGTGTCTAAGATAGTGTCGCTTATACGGTGCAATTCGTTAAGTCCAAAAGACACTGCGTGCATAAATACACCGCCAAAACAGGTTTGTTAAATCTTGTGACTATGCGGCTGACTACCTTGCATCTTCTAGTAGCATCGCTCGAATAGTTTCCTTCAAACGATGTGCGGCTTTATCAAGCTTGCCAAGCTCTTAGACTAGTCGTCCCCGAAGAACCCCTTTTTAAATTCTACCCTGAGCAAAAATGATCTGGGCAGAAAACGTCTTACTAATTTCATTTATAAACGATGTCCAAATGCGGGGGCACAAAAGCGCCAGCAGGCGCAGGATCTTGCGTAGATTGTGACCCGCGCCGCAGAGTATTGCATTGATGGCGTCGCCTTCTGAGCCTTTAAGGAAGTTTCTGCCCAATCTCCCATCGTTCTTCATGTGTCCAATCACAGGTTCGACCGCGTTGCGGCGTTTGAGTTTCTTCTTGATGACAGTGGTGACACCACGCTTGGCTCCGACAATCCAAACAGCAGTGTCGATTGCACCATGCCCTTTGTAGCCTCGATCCACATACGCTTCTTTGGAACGCTCGACAGTCGAAATAAGTACGCTTTTCTGTTCAGGATTCAAACTGCCAAAAAGGCAGAAACGCGCGCCAAGAAAATTTCACAGTTTGTGCTAATGCTGGAACGACAAGAGAAGGTGCATCCTTGACCAATTCATTCAGCCCTGTTAGAAAACCGCCTAACCTTACATTCGAGAGGGAATGCCCAGAAGTGGGCAGGCCCTCAATTCAACGTTGGGCCTCTCGTCCATGAACCTGTGCAAATACTCGAGCAGCGAGTTGACATCTCAGGCATTAGGAGCAAAACATGACCGAACATCGAATATTTTCAATGCCGTTTGCGGCCGTGTACCCCGCCTATGTGAAAAAGGCTGAACGGAAGGGGCGTACCAAGGAAGAAGTTGATCGTGTCATCTGTTGGCTTACGGGCTATGACCAAGTCGGCTTACGACACCAGATTGAGATGATGACTGACTTCGAGGCCTTCTTTGCACAAGCCCCAAGCATGCATCCGAACTGTTCACTGATCAAAGGCGTGGTCTGCGGTGTCCGCGTGGAAGATATGCAGGATCCGCTGATGCAAAAGATTCGCCAACTCGACAAGCTCGTGGATGAACTTGCCAATGGCAAAGCCATGGAAAAGATTCTTCGCCAATGAATACAGTGTTCAAGCAGACTAATTCTCCAGGTGGTCTTGTCTGCGCAAGGTTGCGATCTGTTGTTACGTTCTACCGAGGCCCAACTCATCATTCGAACAGACCTGCGCAAAAAACCGCGCAGGCCGCTCTATTCAAACGTCGGCTGCCTCGAAGTTGCAGTTAGTGAATGACCGGCATCGGGCAGTGCGATTTCAATATGTACTGGCGCTTATGGGTTGCTGTGAGCGTTTTGGGAAATGAGCGTTTTGGGAAATTGGACCAGACTTTCGATTACCCAAAATAATCAAAGTTTCTAAGGTCGGCTGATGTTTCTACTAGTGACATTGCTTGTGTACAAAGGTGTACAGCGGAAACCGGCCAGTAAACGGCAATTCACCCTTGGCATGAATCGAGACATTTCGGTACAAATTTATTCAAAGCAGCTATCCATACAAGCAGACCTACACGAACTTACCTTCATGGCCGACGAGACTCATTCGATTAACAAATCATCCAACAACTCTTCCTGAGTGACAAGCGGTCAGGGAAAAATTATCATCCTCCAGCAGGCCAATAGTAATTATTTGTGATTATCGAACCGCTACTGGTGCAGTTGCACCTAGTAGTCCCGTTAGAGATTTAGCCAATGAATTTGCTTCAGAATGGCTGGGCAATTGGCTGATGCGTAATTCATATGACCCATCTTGCATTATTGGAACTATCCTGACCGTATAACCAGCAGAGCGCCAAGTATCATAAGCAGCCAGAGCTTCAGTTTGATTACTTGCCTTTAGTAGTACGACGCTCCATTTCCCATTGGTAACTGTCGCCCCTTTTTCTTTAGCAATTTCAGTTTCCAGTGCCCACTTCTTAAGCTGATCTGGGTCGACCATGTCAACGGGCTTGGCCGCCAGAGTTTTGGGCATCTCGTAAAATGACAGAGGGCGATCCATAGAGAAATTGTTATTACTCTCACCAGTCACTGAAATATTGCCTTCTATAAGACAGACTATTCCTTTGTCGTCACCGTCTTTACCCCAGACGTCAGTACCACGTATTCCAATAGTTGCTCGGGCAACATGGATAGTGATATCGCGGGGTAC
>CAIWKC010000340.1 GCA_903913145.1 uncultured Gallionellaceae bacterium
GCCTTGGCATCTTTGGGGTCGCGTTTCAAGGCAGTATTAAACGCAGCTTTGGCTTGCGGCATATTGCCGTCGATCAAATAAGACAGGCCGCTTACCGCAATGACATAGGGGTGGCTGGCGTCCATTTGCTGCGCCTGAATAATCAGGGTATCTGCCGCAGCCGTCTGATTGAGGGTAAGAGCGAGTTCAGCTTCGCGCGCCAGCGTGATCGGCGACGGAGTGTGGCTATTAAAATCATGTATTTGATTGCGCGCTTCTTCCAGGTGCCCCATACCTTGTAAAGCATAGGTCAGTGCCAGATGCGGAAGCAAGCCACCTTGCGTGTCATGCGCGTGATTCGCTGCTTCCAGTGCTTGCTGTGATTTGCCCTGGTACAAATACGCCATGGCAGTAAGCGCGAAGCAATCAGCAGCATATTTGGGGTTGGTCAGCAAGGGTTCTAATAAAGCGACAGCTTGTTTCGACTGATTACCTTGTAACAAAAAACTGGCGTGCAATAGGTTCAACTCGGCTGCTGCATCTGTGCCGGCTTGCACATTTTTGTTTTCGTTTTCGAGCACGATCAGCGCATCCAGAAAGCGCGCTTCACTTTGTGCCTGCAAGGCAGTTTGCATTGCGGGAGTCGGGGTGGCGGGCTGATATTGCGTGGCGATCAGCGGCATTGTCCAGATCGCGCTGTGGCCTTGGCCCAAGGTTTGTTCCGTCGGTTGTCGCACCTGCTCCAGAAATGCATTTTCGTCTGCCGCCTGTGCTGACCAGGACAAAATGCTTACTCCGAAAATAGATAACCACAAAAAGCTTGGATATTTCATAGAAGGCAATGAGTTAAGTTGAGCAAAGCCGAATGTTAAATGAAAATAATAAATATTTGATGAATTATTTGATGAAAATGACCCAAAATTGGTTAGTTCGACGCTTTGGCATTCCCAAAGCAACAATCTTCAGCCTATCGTCTTAATATTCCCACATCGACAGGTAGAAATATCTAGATAGTTCTGCCGTGGGTATAGGTCGAATGGTCTATGTTGCTTTTCAGACAAATATAGTATCTTCCGAATCCCACAAAAACGATTTCACATTAAAGGTACTCTTGGGAAACGCGGATTTATTTGGTTTCGTCGTTCCCGCGAAGGCGGGAACCCGGTTCATTGAAAAACACCTGCAAAGCAGGTTAACTTGCGGGCTTTGTCCGCTACGCGGGTTGTTTTCTTGCTGGATTCCCGCCTTCGCGGGAATGACGGTTCAATGGAAATGCGGAATAAATCTGCGTTTCCCCAAAGTGAAAGTGATAACTTAGCAGGATGCATTCCGTCAGAAAAATCAACCGAATAATTGAGTTAATTATGTCGGTGGTGCGTTTCGCCGGTAAAGCTTGCCGAGTTGCGAAGTGGGGCTTATTGCTGCTGTTTTTCTCTTCCAGCTTTGCCTATGCCAACTCTCCACCGAATGCAAAACAGTCCAATGTGACTGTCGTTCTGAGTGAGAGAAGCGGCCTTTATGAAGAATTTGGCGATACGTTAGGCCGACTTCTTTCCAGTGCCAAAATTTCTTATCAAATAATTGACGCTTCCCAACCTATTCCCGATTCGGGCTTGCTCATCGGCGTGGGAATCAAAGCAGCTACCGCATTAGCAGGCAGTGACGCCCCTGCGGTACTCAATGTATTGATTACAAAAACCAGCCACGAAAAATTGTTGCACGATTTTCCCGGTCGGACCGCTCCACCGGGTATGTCTGCCATTTATTTGAATCAATCGGTTGAACGCCAAGTAGAACTTGTTACTGCCATCTTGCCGGGCAAACACAACATCGGCATTTTGTACACACACGTTACAAAAGAACTGGATGAAATGCACCAGGAGGTGAAAGAGCATTCCCTAAAGCTGCAAGAACAGAAAGTCGACCAATCACAA
The DNA here is from genome assembly GCA_903913145.1 of uncultured Gallionellaceae bacterium. Lineage (GTDB taxonomy): Bacteria > Pseudomonadota > Gammaproteobacteria > Burkholderiales > Gallionellaceae > PALSA-1006. The sequence continues at coordinate 1,914 of CAIWKC010000340.1, forward strand.
ACGCTTCCAGAAGCACTGCAGGAACTCTTGCTGGGACGCAGCGAGATGTTGCTCGCTCTGCCTGATGCCGAGATTTATAACGATTCAACGATTCGTAATATTTTGCTGGCGACCTATCGCAGAGGCATTCCCTTAATCGGATATTCAGCGGGCTATGTCAAGGCCGGTGCACTCTGTGCGGTATTTAGCACGCCAAACCAAATTGCGGCACAGACTGCCAAGCTGATTGTTAAATTCAATGGGACACATATCCTGCCACCGCCTGAATATCCACAGGAGTTTGAAGTCAAGGTTAATACACAGGTTGCCGCATCTCTGGGTTTGCAAGTCAAAGACGCTGCAACGTTACACGACGAAATCGAACAGGCTCTGAAGGACATTCCATGAAACCTTTCGGAATCGAAAAACAGGTATTGCTGGTCACACTGATTCCGATCGTGCTAATGACTATATTGCTGTCAAATTATTTTATTTTTTCACGCTATGCCGATTTGGAAGATGCACTGGTCGAGCGCTCGCAATTGCTGGTCAAACAACTTGCTTCTTCCAGTGAATATGCGGTTTTTTCAAACAACGGGGAATTGCTGCAACAAGAAGTCGATTCCGTCATGACCCAGCAGGACGTGAACAGAGTGATGGTGCTGGATGCCTCACTCAAACCTGTCATTGAAAAATCCCGTCCCGAGTTAGCGCGTGGCGAATCGTACTTGCGAAGTGCGAATGAATCGAAGCCGGTGTATGAGGATAGCAATGTTCTGGTCTTGTATAAGACCATTGTCGCGACACAAGTTAAGCTGAATGAATTGGATTTCGGCAACAATGTAAATTCAGGCCCTGCAAAATCACTTGGCGCGGTAATCATTGAATTCAGCAAGCGTACCCAGATCAGAAAAAAGCATCAAATATTGGCACTCACTCTGGCGCTGACTTTCATGATTTTGGCTGCGGCCATTGCACTGGCGTTATGGGCGGCCCGCAAGATTACACGGCCCATTTTAGAGATGAGCCAAGTGCTGAAACGTTTCGGCGATGGCGACCTGGATATTCGTGTTCTGATGCAATCAAATATCCCCGAGTTAAGGCTACTTTCCTCCGGCTTTAACCTAATGGCCAATAAATTGCAAAATCATCAGCAGATATTGGAAAACACAGTGGCTGAACGTACTTCAGCACTGCTGGCAAGCGAACAAGAATATCGCACGCTGATTGAAAACACTCCTGACACAATCGCCCGCTACGACAAGGATTGCCGGCGCATTTATATTAATCCAGCTTTTATTGCACTATCCAGAAGCGGTGCTAACGAATTGCTCGGCAAGCGTCCCACCGAGTATCCGGGTGGAACTAATTCTGAAATCTATGAGACAAAAATACAGGAGGTTTTCTCAACGGGCACGAATGTTCTGTTTGAACTAAGGTGGCTTGGCACAGGCGGAAAAGAAATTTGCAGTCATATACAACTGACGGCCGAACGTGATTTGTCAGGAAATATCGTTTCAGTATTGGGCGTTGGCCACGATATCACAGAACTGAATGAAACCAGAATTGAACTTCAGCGCAAGGAATTGGCGAAATCTCGCTTCCTCGCCGCGGCTGGCCATGACCTGCGACAACCCCTTGCCGCCGCCAATTTGTTCATCGATGCCCTGAAATTAACAGCACTTTCCGAGAAACAAAATCTGCTTATTAGTCGGTTGGATCAGGCGATGACCAACTTTAATGGCCTGCTTAGTGCGTTGCTTGATGTCTCCAAGCTGGATGGCGGCATGATCAAACCCGAATACACTTTCGTACCCATTGTTGATTTATTCAGCTGGATAGATCAGACCTTTACTCCTGCCACCAATAAAAAACAACTTCGCTTGAAATTGCATTTTCCGATGAAGGGCGCACTGGCCATTCGCACTGATATCGGTTTGCTGAAATCTGTATTAATGAATTTGATTTCCAACTCAATCAAATTCACTGCGAAGGGTGGCATTCTGGTGAGCGCCAGACGACGTGGTGACCAACTTCTCTTTCAGGTTTGGGATACCGGCATTGGCATTTCGAATGAACACATCAACAATATCTTCGATGAGTTCTACCAGATCAATAATCCGCAGCGGGACAGAACACAGGGGCTTGGTTTGGGTCTCTATATTGCCAAACGATCTCTGGCGCTTTTTGATGGCAACATCCGTTGTCATTCCATAGTTGGACAAGGAACCGTGTTTGAATTTCACTTATCTTGCACTGATCTGTTAAATGAAGTGCAACCGACTGGGGCGGTATTGCTGCTTGATCCAAACGCGCAAATTGAATTCGTGCGCGGCAAGAATATTGTCGTAGTGGAGGATGATCTGTTAGTTGCTGAAGCTTTGTGCGGCGTGCTTGAATCAATGGGTGCCAATGTAAAAATATTCACCAGTGCGGAAGAAGCGCTGAGTGTGGCTAGTTCAGAACCGGCAGATTTTTTCATTGTGGATTATATGCTCGGAGGAAAACTCAATGGTATGGGATTCCTGAAAGAGATCAGTCAAACACTGAACAAACCCGTCAAAGGCATCATTGTTTCTGGTGACACATCAACCGCGTTTGCCCGTGAAATGAATAACAGTGACTGGTCAGTCATGCATAAACCTGTCAATGTATCTCAAATAATTACTCGACTCAGTGAGCGTTATGGCTGGCAGCGTTGACGGTTAGCTTGCAGCAACTTCATTTTGGTTAGTGAATTATTTGCACTTAGGGATGTGCAGTTTAAAATTGCTTTACTCCCTCACTCTTGGAGATAGCGTGCTTGTTCGCAATTTCTTAAGTTTAATATTTTTTGGGCAATATACATTGGAGAATTTTATTCATTCTTGAAAGGAATAATCATGAAAATCATATTAATGAGTTGTATGTTAATTGGCATGGTGATGCAGACTGCAAATGCAGCACTTCAAGAAGGCGTGCCGGCGCCCGATTTTAAATTGCAGGCTTCACTTGCTGGAAAAGAATTTAGTTTTTCGCTCAAGGACACATTGTCCAAAGGACCTGTCGTTGTATATTTTTTTCCTTCCGCCTACACGGGTGGATGTAACGCAGAGGCACATGAATTTTCGATCAATCATGACAAATTTACCGCAGCGGGTGCATCCGTTATCGGGGTGTCTCTTGACAGCATAGAGAGGCTGAACGATTTCTCTTCCGACCCCAATTATTGTGCCGGAAAGGTTGCAGTAGCTTCCGATGTGGGAGGTAAAACAGCCAAGTCTTATGAGCTAAAAGTACGTGATGCGACTGCCGGAAAAAAAGATACGCGAGGAAATGAAATTAATCACGGATTTGCCGAACGGACTACTTTCATTGTTATGCCCAATGGAAAAATCGCTGCAACACTGACTGATCTGACTCCAACCGAAAACGTCTCAAAATCACTTGAAGTAGTTCAACATTTGACTGAAGTTAAGCATTAAGTATGCTCGTTATTTAACCCGGATTTTCCATTAGCGCCGTCATTGGCGAACGCGTACGTATTTAAAAGGCCTTCACGCTGGGCGCAATGCACTTCAACATGGGTGAGGACGACGTATTTGAAAAAGACGCACCGCCCCCTCCTATTCTTGAAGATGATGTGATTGTCTATGCGGGTGCGAGGATTTTAGAACACATCACTATTGGTAAAGTTTCCTGCATTGGCGGCAATGATTGGCTCACGCGAAGTGTGCCAACCTAAATCGATCCTATTTGGGCGAGGTTGAACTTGAGCAAACTATTAGCGAACTGTGACTGCTACTGGATGCATGCAAACTTTAGTTTCTTCAAACGGCATTTCCCAGTGACAATAATCGCCATTCATCTTGCAAACAGTAAACGGTGTGTTAACTAAATTAGTTGTTTGGCAACTCGAGCAGTTTTGAGTTGGCTCAACCGAAGTATGCATTTGTTGCTTAAATTGTACGGTTTCTAAGTTCATAGCGATTGCCTCATATCAAGTGACTGACACTGATGCCCCAATACGAAACAGAATACGCCCTACATCTGCCGCAAACAACGTTCATCTATCCTGACTTATCTAGTACTTTTATCCTATTTTTAAAGTTACAAACATAGTGCAAAAATTGAATAGAACGATCATTCTTAATTAGAAATAATCGGTTAGCCGAATGACGTGGGTTGAATTATTTTTTCGTTATGGCTTTCGTTGGATAGGCGTATTAGCCAGATACGCATAATATTTCTGCGACATTCTGTGATATTTTTCACTCAAACTGGCGTTACTTGCCTCCAAGATATCAATACGAACAGTCAATCTTTCAGTTCTCTGCTGTACTAGCTTTTCCAACTGGCTTCTGAAATGCTGAATTTCTTGTTCTATCGCTTTGACATATTCGCTTTTTGAATATGCATTAACTTCTATTGGCGGCTCAATGTCATTTCCAGAAAATCCGCCTAACAAAGCTGGTTGAGATTTTCGCGATTTAGCGAAAGTTTCTGCATTTAATAACCCGGAACTCTCTTGGTAGAAATCCGCATATTTCATATCTTCTTTAAGAATGTGATCCAGCAATATCTTTTTAACTTTAACGCCGGCATCCATCCATTCAGAATCTTTGCTATATGGAACGAATTTGTTTTGAAGTATTCCAAGCGCTTTTACAACATTGGCATGCTTTTTTGAATGGGCATCAGCCCCGGGATATTGCCATTCTCCAAATAGCTTTTCTTCATGGGCAAAATGACTCACCGCATCGTCAATGATGACCTGAAAGGCATTCATGATTGAAGTGGCTTCCTTGCCTGCTGTAATCGAACGGTTTAGCTCGTTTATCAAATCAAAAAAACGCTTATGATCTTCGTCAACTTCAGGTATGCCTACGCTCAGCTCTTCAGACCAGGTCAACTGCAAAGTCGGTCTTCTCATCATTACCTCCCGCTAATCATATTGAACTAAGTTCATCAATCCCGTTTAATCTCAATTTTCTAATATGGTAACGTTTTACTTCGATGCAAGGTATTCGCCAATAGGCTTATCTGTTTTTTGGATGTGATTCACAAACCAGTCTTTCATTTTTTGAAGGACAAATAATTCTTTTCCCTGATGAAAATCAACAACCAAATTTGCGATTTCGCTTATAAATTGACTATGCTGTAATTCATGCTCCGCTTTCTGCGGATAATTGAATTCACTCATTATTTTGGACTCGGTAGCAAAATGATTTTTTAAGAAACTGATCAATTCATCAAGCAAGTTTGAAATATCAATTTCACTTAGCTTGTTTGAAATCGCATCATTAAGATTATTGACTTTTCGAATTAATTCCTTGTGTTGCTCATCCACAATAGCGACACCAACAACACTCAACTCATTGAATTCCATCCACTTCGTTTTATTACCTTGAGCACTCGGCAAGTTCTCCGAAAAAGTATAGGTATTTTTACCGCGTTCCTTACTTGCATACATCGCTTCATCGGCAGCGATTAGCAACGAATCCATTTCAGTTGCATTCCCTGGATATATTCCAATTCCAACACTTGCCCCTACATGACAGGATTGATTATTTGGCAAAGAAATTTCATCAGCAAGAGATTCAATCAATTTTTTGGCAACCGCAGCAGCCTCTTTTGAGGAATCTAAAGCGCCCAAGATCACTGCGAATTCGTCCCCACCCAGTCGAACAACGGTATCCATTTCACGCACACATGCCTGCCATCGCTTGGCAACTGTTTTTAATACTTCATCACCTGCAACATGCCCATACTCATCATTTACAGGCTTGAATCCGTCCAAGTCCAGATAAAGCAATGCAACCGATTTATCTGATCTTCTGGCCTTTGAAAGCTCCTGCGAAAGGCGATCAAAAAATAAGGATCGATTGGGTAAATCAGTTAACAAATCAAAATTCGCCTGGTGCCATATCATCTGCTCGGATTGCTTGCGTTCACTGACATCTTCAGCAATCAGAATATGCGCTTTTTTATCTCCGAAATTGAAAGGGGAAGTTCGCACATAGACATCCATGACCGTGCCATCTTTCTTCACATGTTTAGTTTCAAATGAAGTAATTCCATCACTCGAGTTGACCAATGCCTGTTGCAGCAAATCAGAGTCTCTTTGCAAGCGAATATCGCGCAACGTAATGTTTTTAAATTCATCATCCGTATACCCGTAATCCAATATAGCCTGCTTGTTTACCATCAAAAATTGTAAAGTTTCAGCGTCAAGAACCAAAATGGACATTGGGCTTTCATCAAACAGAAAGTGGTATCTTTGCTCACTGTCTTTGAGTAACCTCTCAACTTGTTTGCGTTCAGTTATATCTTCAACTTGTGCAATGAAGTAGTCTGCACCACCCAGATCAATTTTATCGATAGACGTGGTTAGCAATCCCCAAATAATCTTCCCATCATTGCGGATGTAACGTTTTTCCATCTGGTAAACTTTGATTTTTCCTGCAAATAAATCTTGTCTGGCTGTGAGTGTTACGGCCCTATCTGCGGGGTGCGTTACATCTTGAAATGTTAGCTTTAGCAGCTCTTCTTTTTTGTAGCCTAACAAATCGCAGAATGCTTTATTAACTTGCAGAAATTTGCCTGCCAAATTATTGGTAGCCAGCCCCACGGGTGCATCGTCAATGATTCGAAAAAAACGAGCCTCACTGCGTTGTAGTTTACGCACAAGCAACCCGATTACATATGAAGAAATCAGAAAAGTGATGACTGCGACATATCCTTCAGTATTCGCATAAAACGACCAGTAAGGAGGGATAAAAATGACAAATGCAGTGATTCCACTCAGCACAGCCACAACCGCGCCTGCGCTGATGCCGCAAAGATAAAATGCAACGACCATTGCGGGATAAAAGGTAATGAATGGAAAACCCGACTCAACAGGCGCAATCCAAAATCGTAATACGAGCGCAACAAGGTATATCAAAATCGCAAGCAGAAAGCTTGACGTTTGAGACATCTTACCTTTTAGTCCGCTCAATTCCATAATTCATTTAGAAATGTATAGTTTGATAGTTTCAGTTTAACTATAGGCTTCTCTTCTTAAAATTACCATGTATTTTCAATATAGTTACGCAAGAAGTGCGGCAACCTTGATTCAGCCTATCACCTAATTCTCAGTGTGTGAATACGTATATTTACTTATCGTGTTTTTTTGAAATTTTAATACTCAATGAACCTAGACTTAGCCAAAAGCGGCGCCGCAAGAAATCTATTTTAAAGCAAGCCCTAAACTCTCATTTAAGTGCTTATTCATGAACTTGCCAACCATTTCAAGATTTCATATTTTCATATGCTTTATTCAATCTCAAGACTAGGTGCTTATCTAATATCAGGATTATGTTATGTCCCAGATTCGCTCACACAGTGTCTTGCCCGGATTTAATTTGGCACTTGGTTTTGCGCTGCTTTATCTTTCGTTGCTCTGCGGCGAGGAAACTATTTGCAAAGTTTTGCCAGTCAATTTATCGAATTATGCTCTCCCAAATTGACCGAAACAATAATACGGGCAGGATTAGTACAACTGTCGTAACAACCAACTATGTTACTGACCCCAAATAATTTTAGGATTCACCAAATCAGGATATTTCTCTTCCCAGGCAATATCCGGATATTGATCGCCATGCAAAACTATTTCTTTGAACTTACCGTATAGCGGTCCTGCTGAAACTCCGCCAACGCTCACTTTATCCAGTACATTGCTCATTCCCAACGCTTCTCTGAATTTGCTCTCAGAGTATGCACACTGACTTGCGAAGAAAGGTCTAAACCAGTCTTTGTCTTGCACAGCATGGATATCGTCATACTCGTGCCGGATTCCTTCAAATAAATTCATATAGGCCCACGCGCGTCGATAGGCGTACTGAATCTGGTTCCAGGCTTGTTCAAAACTTAACCCGCTCGGAAAGGTTTCAAAGTCCTTATCCAGTTTAATGATCTCTAATATTTTTGCTTTAAGCTCTCCGGAAATTCCAAGATGTCCCCTTAAACCGGAAACGTCATGTTCAGGGTGCGGAGGAATGACCAGGACTTGAAATTTTGCACACTGCAAAACACTTTCAGCCAATAGTTGCCGGTTAACCAATATCGGGGTGTTGCTGGCAAAAACCTTGCGGCAATCCTCCATCATTTTTTCAGCCACATTTTTAACCATCGCTTTTGCATGATTATTGTTGGCCGCTTTATTTTTAACCCAAAACTTGTTGATTAAATCAACAGCAAGCGCTTCACCTTTGAGTTGCTCTAACGCGCCTTGATTCGACAGATTCATTTCCGGCTGATGATTTGGTTTGATTATTGCCAGCAATATTTTTTTCAACATAATAGATAGACTGTGAGTAAATTGACGAATTCAGAATCTGAATTCTAGCTTGATATGCGTTTTTGAATGCTGCGCTTAGGCAGCTAACCTGTCAACATAAGCAGTAACCAAATGTTCATTCCTCGAATTCGCCGCAGCGTTGGCTATAAACTTTCGAGTGAGTTTGCGACTGACTACAACGCAATTGTTAATGTTGAATACTTTTAATCCAGGTTGTCCATTAGATGGTGCGCTATTTGTATAAGGCCGATTCATCGGGCGAAATGGGCCGCCATCGCCCGATGAATCGGCCTTATACAAAGGGGTGTTTTGCCAATGGAAATTTTGAGTTTAAGGCTCCATCATCAAATATAATCAGCCAACATGAAAAACTTTTTCGTTTTCTTCCTGTTCATATTGCTGAGCGCCTGTGGTTCCTCACCACAGCGTTCCGGCGCTTTTGGGACTATTACAGACGATACGATGAACGAGTTAGTCATGTATGCGATGAGCCTGGCGGATACGCCATATCATTTTGGCGGCAAATCTCCCGATAACGGTTTCGACTGCAGCGGCTTTGTCGACCACGTGTTTCATCATTCATTGGGCATTTCACTCCCGCGCACCAGCCATGAAATCAGTCAAGTTGGCACCTTTGTCAAAAAAGAACATCTCCGCCCCGGAGATCTGGTGTTTTACAACACTCAACACAGTTCCTATTCTCATGTCGGGATTTATGTGGGTGAAGACAAATTCGTACACGCACCCAAAAGCGGTAGCCAGATCAGGGTGGAAAAGATGAATGAAAAATATTGGCTTAACCGCTATAACGGTGCAAGACGTATCAGGGGTTAGCAGCTGTGGAAATATGCGCCGTGCGCAAAATCTCTGCCAATTGCAATACAGTCATGGCATAAAAATTACTGTTGTTGTATTGGGTGATGACGCGAAAGTTATTATAGGTCAGCCAATACTCCTTACCCGAATCTACTGTGAAATCAATCAACCAGGCTGGCGGAGTTGCAGTTTGAGATTTACTCAAGGGTGCGACACCAACTTCCAGCCACGCTGCAAGGCTTCGGGAATCTTTAAAGGATGGAATCGAATAGCCGTTATTGATCACCGCCAATTGTGCAATAGGTTCGCCAGTTTTCCAGCCGTATGCCTTAAGATAATTGGCAACACTTCCAATTGCATCCTCAGGCTCATTCAGAATGTCTATTTTGCCGTTCCCGTTAAAATCCACGGCATATTTGCGGTAGCTGCTTGGCATAAATTGAGGTATACCCAGCGCACCGGCATAAGATGATTTAATGTCAAATTGGCTGAAGCTCTGTTCCCGCGCTAGCAACAGATACTCGGCCAACTCTTTGCGGAAAAAATCAGCACGGTGCGGGTAATCAAACGCCAGCGTGGTTAACGCGTCAAGCGTGCGGTAGCGTCCGGCTCTGCGCCCGTATAATGTCTCTACACCAATCACTGCAACGATAATTTCTTGCGGCACGCCGTATTGTTCCTCGGCTCGTTTCAATACCGGCGCATATTGATTCCAAAAAGCGACCCCGCCATCGATACGCGGAGGATTCAGAAATGATCCCCGATATTCCAGCCACGGTTTGATGGTGGCAGGAGTGGTAATCGCGGCAATCACATCAGCACGATATTCCACCTGTTTAAATACCTGCACCAAATCATTTTTTTTGAATTGATACTGAGCCACCATCTCATCAATAAATTGTGGGATTCCGGGTAAATCGGCGGCTTGCACTTTCGACCACAGCAGTGACAATGTTAAGGAAATAATTAAGCGTAAAATCATAGTGTGCGCATTTTACTCGACAGGCGACGCTCACACTGATAAATTTCGCCCCACTTTGGCAACTTAATTATCGAAAGCGCGCAATGGAAAAACCTACTCAACACCACCGACTTCTCATACTCGGATCGGGGCCTGCCGGTTACACAGCTGCAGTTTATGCCGCCCGTGCAAACCTTAAACCCGTGCTCATTACCGGCATTGCCCAGGGCGGCCAACTGATGACTACTACCGACGTGGATAACTGGCCTGCGGATGCCAATGGCGTGCAAGGGCCTGAACTCATGCAACGCTTTCAGCAACACGCTGAACGCTTCAACACCGAGATCATTTTCGATCAGATTCACACCGCCAAACTTCAACAAAAACCCTTTCTGCTGATCGGCGACTCGGGCAGTTACACTTGCGATGCGCTCATTATCGCCACGGGTGCATCGGCGCAATATATCGGCCTGCCATCCGAAGAGGCATTCATGGGCAAAGGCGTATCCGCCTGTGCCACTTGCGATGGATTTTTCTATCGCGGCAAAGATGTCGCCGTCGTCGGCGGAGGTAACACTGCCGTGGAAGAAGCGATTTATCTCGCCAATATTGCAAAGCATGTCACCCTGATACATAGACGTGAAAATTTCCGCGCCGAACGCATCATGGTGGATCACCTGATGGACAAAGTAAAAGAAGGCAAGATATCGCTGCAATTGAACCAGACACTGGACGAAGTATTGGGCGATACCAGCGGCGTAACCGGTGCACGTTTAAAACAAATGCAGGGTGGTGAATGCAAAGACATCGAAGTTGCCGGCGTTTTCATTGCCATAGGCCATAAACCCAACACCGATATATTTTCAGGGCAACTGGAAATGGATAACGGCTACATCATCACACAAGGTGGAAATCGGGGAAATGCCACTGCCGCCAGCATCCCCGGTGTATTCGCAGCAGGCGACGTGCAGGACCAGATTTATCGCCAAGCCTGCACCAGTGCCGCAACAGGTTGCATGGCTGCGCTTGATGCGGATAAATTTCTTGCCGCTTTGGGGTAAATCGTGAGGGATAAACCGGAGCAAGATACCGACTTGTTCCGGCAGTCGCTGGAAGGCGTAGTACCACTCAAATCATCCGGTCGCATTACCCCTGCGCGCCCGCCAAAAAGAATATTGTTTCGATCAACCGCCTCAAGTGTCACTGTTGTCGATAACCTGTCTGATCATGGTGCAAGCGAAGAACCCGTCAAAGAATACCTGAGCAATGGCCTGAACCGCATGACGCTGCGCAAACTACGGCGGGGTGATTGGCCACCGCAAGACAGCCTTGATCTGCACGGACTCAACAGCGATAGAGCAAGAAGATTACTGGTTGAGTTTTTGCACAATGCTACACAACACGGGTTGCGCTGTGTCAACGTAATTCACGGAAAAGGCTGGCGTAGCGACGGCCGCGAGGGATTGTTAAAAACCCTCACCCGCCATTGGCTTACGCAGCATGCTCACGTGTTGGCTTTCTGCGAAACACCCCAGCAGGCAGGCGGCGGAGGGGCTGTTTGGGTGTTGTTGAAAAGTGTTTAGGCTACACTTGCGCAAACCGAGACTCACCCTATAAGGGAAAATCTCGCGTAAATCTATTCAAACGCCATTTCCCTGATTTTGCAAATCGTTTTCCAATTTCGAAATGTCATTGGAACATCAAGTAATTTTTCACACCCTGCGGCCAGTTTTGATCTGCCAAAGCCGTCCGGTGCATGAAGGTAAAAAAACTTATCAATCATAAGAAATCGCTCACTTGCCTGTTTAATTTTCTCCAATTTTGATAAATCAGGATTCACTGGCACTTTCGATAACAATCCCAAATGTAGCGTTGAGGGATCACTTGCCGCCTCGGGAAACGGATTTTTTGCTATCGCTTTTTCAATATCAGAAATTTCCAACACTAGAATGTGCGGCTGAAAATCATATCGCTGCATTACGCCCAAACTAATATTTTTTGAAAGCGTTGAGATATTTTTTTCTTTACTTTGGAATATGGCATTTCCACTTTGAATGTAAGTCCGGATGTTTTTGCAGCCCATCTCCTCAAGTATGGCGACGAGCACTTTCATTGGAAGGGAGTTTTTTCCACCAACGTTGATCCCCCTAAAGAGGGCTATATAGGCAATCATCTATTTGAAAAAATTATATTGCCCTATGAAGACAACATTTCACTCATTCAAAAAAATATATCTTCATTCGTAGACGCGGGCTTTATAACCTGAACGGGGCGATGCTCGCCCTCTACCAGAGCCAGTTTAAATTTTGACATCAATAAACTTAAATTGGCCGCATCATCTTCTACAATTTTTAATTCGTCTGTGGTATTCCGAGAACTGAAAGCAGTTTGGTCGGCAACGTGACTGATGTTCATGATGGTTTGATCAATGTTCGCGGCCACACTGCTCTGCTCAATAACGGAGTGAGCAATTGTGTCGTTGACTTCGTGAATCGTACTAATGCTATGCAATATCTCCACGAGCGCTTCATTTGTATTATTGATTTGGTTTACGCTCAAAACAGCCTGACTATGTCCCTTGGACATTGCCACCGTGGCATCGGCCACACCCGACTGGAGTGATACTATTTTGTTTTGAATTTGTTCAGTCGCATCATGTGTACGCTGCGCAAGTTTTCGAACCTCATCTGCGACAACGGCAAACCCCCTGCCCTGCTCTCCCGCTCTTGCAGCCTCTATCGCCGCATTGAGTGCAAGCAGATTAGTTTGTTTTGAAATTTCCGTGATGATCCCGGTTACGCTACTGATCTCCTTGCTGGATTGTTCTAGAAGTCCGATCACCGTGCTCGCCGATTGCACATCCGAGGCCAGTTGGTGTATAGCCGTGCTAGCCTGGGAAATTATTTCGTGTGCTTGCTCCGTTTGATTCAGTATTTTGCCTGCGACATCCATAGCCCGCTTTGAACCATCAGCTGATTCCTGCAACGCATCGGCCATCTTTCGAACAGCTTCACTGGCGTTCTTTGTTTCGACATTTTGCGATTTCATTCCTTCGTTGGTCATATTTGAAGTGAAGGATACTCTTTTGGACGTATCGGTGAGTTCAAATGCGGCGATTTGAATCTTTCTCATCATGCTGCCCAGCTCGGAATACAACTTTTCAATCGAATTCGAAATATTTCCGATTTCATCACCGGTCTCCAACAGCTTAATCGGAGTGGAAAAATCTCCTTGTGCCAGTCGATCCAGTTCACTTACCAGATGTTTGGTCGGGTTGATGATAGAAAGTAGTGTCATCTTGTAAAATCCAAAACAAGCAATGACTACTGAAACTGCGGCAGCTACCAGAGTGAACAAAATTGCATGGCGACTTTGTTCTAAAGCATCAGCAGATCTGTCTTCAGTGATTTTTTTCAACCGAATGGCAGCAGTGCTCAACAGACTTGTAGGCGCACGATCAATACCCCTTACAGCGACATCTCCAGCTTTGCTGTCAAATTTACTTGCCTTAAATAATTCCAGTCCCTTGCTGTATTTATCTTCAAGTTCTTTGTGAGCGATAACAAATTTCTCAACTAAATCTCTCGCTTCCGGATCCTCAACGCCTGATAGAGCGACTATTGTCTGAGACCGCACTTTTTGTTCCATTTTCTTAAAAGCATCAAAGTGCTTACTAAACAACTCGGGGTCGCTCCCCCGCAACAGAAGATCTTTCCATTCTTGTACTTGTTGCTTAAAGTCGCTTTGCGACTGTAATATCAATTCCAAATTATCATCGAGCTGTACAACCTGTTGTTCATAAGTGTTGATGCTGTTCCACAGCATCAACACCCCCCATCCAACAGACAATACTACCAGCAACATGCTGACTCCAAACATGAATAGTATTTTTTTCTGAATAGAAAATTGCATTCATTGCTCCTGCGGGAAAGATATATAGCCTAACATTGTTCTCGGCAAGATAAGGAAATACTTTAGAAACAATTTACGTTTATCGAATAGCAAAGGCAGTACTTAACATTCAACAGTTCTTCAGCAAATGAAAGTTGAAAAGCATTTCCCGAAAAAAATAATTTTCGAGTCAAGATTGGCTGAATGAGGCCTTTTGTATTTTTTAGTAAGTTTATGTAAATATTACCTGTCAAAACGCATAACTACAACCGTCGCTAACAATTGGCTTAAACTGGCAGAGGTCAATTCTGGAGAATTTCAGAAATAACTGCACTCATATTGAATTGCTGAAGTCATAATCAATATAACTATTGATCCAGTTTAAACTCAGAATACGTCATACGACAGGGAATGATTTGATTGCAAATAAAGAAAAAATAGGGGCGAACACAGATTCCGTTTATTTAAACATTGCGGTTGCCTCAATGCCGATGCTGTTTGTATTAATGTGGAGCACTGGTTTTATTATTGCCAAATTTGGATTGCCTTTTGCTCCGCCGCTCACATTTTTGCTGTTGCGTTTCAGCGGTGTGCTCATTGTGCTGATACCGCTTGCTTTTTTGCTGCGCGCGCGTTGGCCTGCAGGACAAATAGGTGCAATAGCCTTGGCAGGAATACTGATGCAGGCAGGCTATCTCGGAGGTGTGTGGTGCGCAATAAAAATTGGCATGCCGGCCGGTTTGTCAGCCTTAATTGTCGGAATGCAGCCCATATTGACAGCGTTTGCTGCTCCAATCATAGGTGAATCGGTCAGGCGGCGACAATGGGCCGGATTATTGCTTGGCTTGTCGGGTGTCGCGCTGGTTGTCGGTAGCAACATCAAGCTAAGCGGCTTGTCATGGAATAGCATTGCCTTATGTCTGTTTGCATTGGCGTCGATAACAATGGGAACGCTTTATCAGAAAAGGCATTGTGCCCATTTCGATTTGCGCACCGGCACGATCATCCAGTTTGCAGCATCCATTTTGGTGATGCTGCCTTTTGCCATTTACTTTGAACACTTCAACTTTACTTTTGATTCGGTAACGTGGAATGTATCTTTTATTGGTTCACTACTCTGGGCGATCTTTGTATTGTCGATTGCGTCCATATTTCTGCTGTTTGCATTATTACGCAAAAGTGCCGCAACCAATGTCACCAGTCTATTATATTTGACACCTCCAACCACAGCAGTAATGGCATGGTTCATGTTTGGAGAAGCGTTAAGTCTGAGTGGCGTGCTCGGAATGTTGTTGGCGGTGACGGGCGTATTTTTTGTGGTGAGAAAA
>CAIWKC010000341.1 GCA_903913145.1 uncultured Gallionellaceae bacterium
TAACTCAATTGCTGAGGGCGGAATAAATATTGGCGAATTAGTTAATTTTATTGCTGTCACTGTCGTTGCGCAGCACATGCTAAAAGAAGATCGGAAATTTTATCCTTTATTTGCCAAAGGAGGATTTGGACAAATTTGATATTTTGTCTGAAATTCCAAATTATTCGCACATTAGAAGGTTAGAACAGTTTCGTCTGCTGCCCTTTTTGTACGTCGGCAAAACGGCGAAGAGTTCAGGAAGAGCAATAACCGCAGTAGATTGGTTGGAGAAATCAACTTCAATAAATTGCCTTCTCGTTTGCTGCCCTGCTATAAGGACTGCTTTCTGGCAGCCTAATTTCAATATGGTATTTCAGGTTTGGGTAAGGAAGGTGAATTTGCTAGTTTGGAAGTTGACACTTGAGCAATCTAAACTTTAAAAGTTTGAGAGGTAGGCTACGGTTTTGTTAAGAAACCTACCATGTTTAAAATCTGAGGGAGTACAACCGGCCATTAAGGAGAGTTCGTTCAGGGCAACTTTCTGGCTGGTTATTTGATAACTTATAGCTCTGCTCCGTGCCAAAACCGGAATATACAAACGTAAAAAATAATCGACAAAATTTCAGCGAATTTGTAACAGTCTTACAAAACATTTTATGGGATATCTATATATTTCCCTAAAATATATAGGCCGAAATCAGGATGTTTGTCCTAGCATTTCCGTACAAATCTACGATGAAATTTCACCTGAATCTTTTTAGAATTCATATAACAACTTCAACCCCTCGAATGTAAGTTGTTTTGTTTTTCTCCTCCTAATCGCACACCCTTAAATCGGGTGTGCATTTTTTAAGCTTTTTGGTAAGATTTAAATGAGTCACTACAATCGTTCAAATATATACAATCGCACATATCAAAATGATGACGAGGCAATAAACATGCCAACTTGGTTTTTCATGGTTGCCTTTGCATTTATTGTTTTGTTTTTAATTTTGCGTTAGAAAGTTGATGTTGGAAGTAAACCCATCACGAAGAATATTCTTACAGAAAAAAGTACAGGTCATTAAGTCTGCTTTATGGCAAGCCATTTGATACGTTGCAGTGCGGCCCCATCCCAACAACAGAATTAATTTAAAAAACCCAAATTCTGCTAGCTTCATAAAAGCTGGCATCAGCTTACTTATTCTTCTTTGAATATAATTTCCAGAACGTGGCTGCATTCTCTATATTTTGCCAAGCGGGACTTTGGAATACCGCATCATCAAATACTTTTGGCCATTGAGGTTCTAAAGGTTTAACTTCAGGCCGGATCAAATGAAGATCTTTAAAGCCATAGACAAAGTCATCTTCAAAAGTCACTTGAGCCACGTTTTTGAAATCATGCTCACACGGTTCAATTTCAAGAAATTTGTATATCCCTTCGAGTGTCTTTTTAGGCTGATGAGTCAGGTCAACATAGTCAACAAAATACATCCTGTCTAACCAACCTCGGGTCACCGCATCTCGGATAGCGTTATAGGCTCGACCGACCGGCTGACCATCATCTATAAACGTCTCAACACGCCCCAGTGCTGTTTTGAATTTCAAGGCAAGGTTGGCTTCCTGTTGAATTTGGCCTAACGCGGAAGTTTTACGGTACAGGCTTTCAAAAGAGGCTAGTACATCACGCATATCCCGAACCGTCACAATGACTTTCACTTTATCGCGGCCACCCAAAAGCTGCGCTGCCATTTCAAGATATTCAGTCCAGTAACGATTTTTATCGATGCAAATAGGTCGGTCGGTATGCGAAAAATACGCTTGCAGCATTGCGCGTATCACACGTTCTTTAGTTTCTTCGCTTTGCTTGCGATCAGCGGCCTGAAACGCATCGTTTCTGTCCCAGTTGTTGCGGACTTGAACGAGCATATCGACAATGCCTGAAGTTGGCGTTACATATACTTGGCTGTTCTGTGCCAGAATATTTGCCAGCAGAGTCGACCCGCTTCTGGGTAGGCCAGCCAAAATGTAGATTTTTTTGTCCATTGGATCTTTCGCTTAAACTGACTTATTGACCATATTGGTTTTTCGTTTGCGCCACACCATGAAACCCACCATGCCTAAACCAGCCATCAACAGGCTGTTTGTTTCTGGTTCTGGCACGGCCAGCGTCAATTCACCCTTCGATGCTATGTACGTCAAGTTTTGAATCGGACCATTGCCGATTTCAAATTGGAAGGTATCGTTCGTGAGCGTACCTGAACTTCCGGTAATGAAGCTGTTGATGTAAAAAGTAGTTGAGTGTGGATTAGTGAAGTCAAACAGGATCTTCGATCCATTGACCGTATATCCATTTGTCACATTCAGAATAGAACCCGTGGTGAAGTTAATACCCCCACCAGCTTGACTAAAGCTGCCAGCGACATTCAACGTACCCGCACCAACATTCAAGATAGCGTTACTCAAATTCAAATTACCGACAACTTTACCCGTTCCACCAAAGGTGCCGCCCGAGATAGTGAAAGCAGGCGGGTCAATAGTTCCGCCATTTAGAACAGTAGAACCCGCAGTTTGGGTAAACGCTGTCGTGGCAACCAGCGTAGCGCCGGAATTAATGTTCAGATTGCCCCTATTGGTGAACGTATTGGTGGTAAATGTATTTCCATTCAGCGTCACCGTTCCCGCATTAATAGTGTTGCCGGAAATATTTGTTGTACCCGTACTCGTTTGAGTAAAGGTTCCGCCATTGATGTTTAAGGCACTCTGACTAAAGTTGCCGCTGTTCACGGTAGACCCAGCGGTTTGGGTGAAAGTTCCTGTCCCAGTCAGCGTGCCGGAGTTGGCCAGTATGCCGGAATTGTTGAGCGTACCGGTGTTGCTCAGCGTGCCGCTGTTGAAA
>CAIWKC010000342.1 GCA_903913145.1 uncultured Gallionellaceae bacterium
ACGACATTGTTGGCTTTGAACCGGTTGTGGGAATTGAATTTGTCGCGCGAAAAGCTGATGGTGCTTGGACTGACCTTGGGGGCAGATGTGCCGGTTTTCGTGTTTGGCGATAATTCCTTCGCTGAAGGAGTGGGGGAAAAATTGCAGCATTACGAGCTGCCCGAAGCCTGGTATGTGGTGTTGTCACCCCCCGTGCATGTGCCAACAGTGCAAATATTCACTCAACCGGAATTGACACGAAATACGATTTCCATCACAATTCGCGCCCTTCCAACGGGGTGCGGCTTTAAAACGGGCCTTTTCGGCAACGATTTGCAGCCGGTAGCCTGTAAGTTGTATCCGGAAATAGGGCAGTATCTGGCTTGGCTTGAGCAGTTTTCACCCGCTATGATGACAGGCTCCGGCGCGTGCGTATTCGCGGAGTTTGCGACGGAAGCAGAAGCAAAAGCAGTGTTGCGGCAGTTGCCGGAAAATATGCGCGGATTTGTCGCGCGAGGTTTGCAACAACACCCGCTAAAGGGATTTTGTTGATACAGATGCTGTAACAACCTGAAGGTTGAAATAGCATTTAAAAGTTTATTGGGGAGTCGCCAAGTGGTAAGGCACCGGATTTTGATTCCGGCATTCGTAGGTTCGATCCCTACCTCCCCAGCCAAATCGCCGGGCGCTTGCGCCCGATTTAATTTGATCGTAAGTTTTAAGGGGGTCATGTGTCTCACGACAACTTGATGGTATTTACCGGCAATGCCAACCCTAAGCTCGCTGAAAAAGTAGCTAAGCATCTCAATGTTCATCTTGGAAGAGCAACCGTCAGCAAGTTCTCCGATGGAGAGGTGATGGTTGAAATACTTGAGCATGTGCGCGGCAGAGATGTATTCATTTTGCAGTCGACCTCTTTTCCAACCAATGATAGTTTGATGGAAGTGATGGTCATGGTGGACGCGCTAAAACGTGCCTCTGCCGGACGTATTACAGCGGCACTTCCTTATTTTGGCTATGCACGTCAGGATCGTCGACCTCGCTCTGCTCGCGTGGCGATTACCGCCAAAGTGGTGGCTGATATGCTGGTGGGAGTGGGCGTTGATCGCTTGCTGACCATGGATTTGCACTCTGACCAGATACAGGGATTCTTTTCGATTCCTGTGGATAATATTTACGCCGCACCGATTTTGTTGTCAGATGTCTGGAAACAAAATTACCAGAATTTAATTGTGGTTTCGCCCGACGTCGGTGGCGTGGTACGTGCCCGAGCCTTGGCAAAGCGCCTTGAGTCTGATCTGGCAATTATTGACAAGCGCCGACCTAAGCCGAATGTGGCAAAAGTGATGAACATCATTGGTGATGTGGCTGGTCGTACTTGCATCATCATGGACGACATGGTCGATACCGCGAACACTTTGTGCGAAGCTGCCAATGCCTTGAAAGAAAAAGGTGCTGAGAGAGTCATCGCTTATTGTACTCATCCGGTATTGTCGGGACCTGCTATCGGACGTATTGAAAAGTCGGCAATTGATGAATTGATTGTTACCGATACTATTCCTTTGAGTGAAGAAGCGCGCAACTGCAAACGCATTCGCCAATTGAGCGTAGCAGAACTGATGGCCGAAACCATGCGCCGTATCAATGCGGAAGAGTCGGTCAGTTCATTGTTTATGGATTAAGTTTTTGCGATGGCCGCGTTGGCCGTTGCGCAACCCGGAGTCTTCTGGTCGCGGAAGATTCCATTTTAGAAGTGGAGAAGTAAAATGACTATCGAAATCGCAGCAACATCACGCAAAGCGCAAGGAACGGGTGCGAGCCGCCGTCTGCGTAAAACAAATCGTGTTCCCGGAATTGTTTACGGCACAGGCGAAGCAACCATGATCGATATCGATCACAATACACTGTATTACGCACTGCGCAACGAAGCATTCCACGCTTCTATTTTGTCATTGGATCTGGATGGCAAGAAACAGCCCGTGCTGTTGCGAGATTTCCAAATGCATCCTTTCCGTCAGCAAGTACAGCATATCGATTTTCAGCGCGTCGACGCAAAGAAGAAAATACATATGAAAGTGCCTTTGCATTTCAAGAATGCCGACACTGCCCCTGGCGTGAAAGAAGGCGGCATTATCAGCCACGTTTTGAACGATCTGTTAATCGCTTGTTTGCCAGCCGACTTGCCGGCATCCATCGAAGTGGATTTGGCAACATTGAGCCTGGGTCATTCCATACACGTGTCCGACATCAATATGCCAAAGGGTGTGGAAGTTGCAGGACATCATCACGCCGGTGACGCAGTTGCAACAGTTCAAGTGCCACGCGGTGCTGTAGAAGCAGTTGCGACTGAAGCGGCAGCAGCGGCACCTGCAGCAGCGGCACCCGCTGCGGGTGCAAAAGCAGCAGATGCAAAACCTGCAGCTGCAAAACCAGCGGCGAAAAAATAATCGTCGAATAAGCGTTGTTAATTTTGAAATGCCCGCCATGCAAAAATAAAAGCATGACGGGCTTTTTTCATCATGAGTGAAATAAAATTAATCGTCGGACTGGGCAACCCCGGTAAAGAATATGCAAACACACGCCACAATGCGGGATTTTGGTGGGTGGACGAATTAACGCGCATTCAGAATGTGAATTTCAAAGCGGACAGTAAGTTTCATGGATTAGTTGCACGTGCCAACCTGCATGGACATGAAGTACATCTGCTCAAGCCGCAGACGTTTATGAACATCAGCGGCCGTGCGGTAGGTGCGGTGGCGCAGTTTTACAAAATTGAGCCAGCGCAAATCTTAGTGGTTCACGATGAACTTGATTTACCTCCGGGTAGTGCCAAGCTCAAGTTAGGTGGCGGGCATGGCGGGCACAATGGTTTGAAGGACATTATTGCGCATTTAAGCACCAAAGATTTTTGGCGCCTGCGCGTTGGAATTGGCCACCCGGGCGAGCGTAACGAAGTAGTAAACTATGTATTGAACGCACCTCGCAAAGAAGAGCAAGTGCTGATAGACGAGGCGATGCAGCGAGCTCAAGATGTTGCGCCGCTCATTATCGAGGGAAAAATGGAAGCAGCGATGTTGAAGCTGCATACTGTATAAAAAACCAAACCCCTCCCAGTCTTCCCTTGTCAGGGGAGGAGCCACAGCTCTCCCCCTGATAAGGGGGAGTTGGAGGGGGTTAGGGGTCGAAGTAAAACAAAGGAATAAACATGAGTCTCAAATGCGGTATTGTTGGTCTGCCCAACGTTGGAAAATCCACCCTTTTTAATGCGCTTACCAAAGCAGGTATCGCAGCTGAAAATTATCCCTTCTGCACCATTGAACCCAATGTGGGTATTGTTGAGGTGCCAGATCTGCGGATGGCTGAACTGGCGAAAATCGTCAATCCACAGCGTATGCAGCCTGCCATTGTCGAATTTGTTGATATTGCAGGATTGGTTGCGGGCGCATCCAAAGGCGAAGGTTTGGGGAATCAGTTTCTGGCCAACATCCGCGAAACCGATGCAATCGTGAATGTCGTGCGTTGCTTTGATGATGAGAACGTTGTGCATGTGGCGGGTAAAGTTGATCCGCTGTCTGACATCGAAGTGATCATCACCGAGCTGGCGCTTGCCGACCTTGCAGTGGTGGAACGCACCATGCATCGCGATGGCAAGAAAGCCAAATCCGGCGATAAGGATGCGATTAAGTTGATCGCAATATTGGAGAAACTGTTGCCGCACCTGAATGAAGGTAAGCCGGCGCGCACGTTTGCCTTGAGCGACGATGAAAAAGAGCTTCTCAAGCCGTTGTGCCTGCTTACCATCAAGACCGCAATGTATGTCGGTAACGTGCTGGAAGATGGTTTCGAAAATAATCCTCACTTGGACCGTTTGCGCGAACACGCGGCAAAAGAGGGAGCGCCTGTTGTTGCATTATGTGCCAAGATAGAAGCTGAACTCGCCGACCTTGACGATGCCGATAAAATGGAGTTTCTCGCCTCGCTTGGTTTGGAAGAGCCAGGTTTGAATCGTCTGATTCGTACCGGATATGATCTGCTGGGCCTGCAAACTTACTTTACCGCCGGAGTGAAGGAAGTACGCGCATGGACTATTCACAAAGGGGATACTGCGCCTCAAGCTGCTGGCGTAATTCACACTGATTTCGAGAAGGGCTTTATTCGCGCGCAAACTATTTCCTACGTCGACTTTATTGCCTGTGGTGGCGAAGCGGGCGCCAAAGAAAAAGGCAAAATGCGGGTTGAGGGCAAGGAATACGTCGTGCAGGATGGCGACGTTATGAATTTCTTATTTAACGTCTAGAGCGACCTTGCACAATATGCTTTCCTCAGTGGTTGCAAGTATTTCAGGTATTTCAACTTGCTTGGCAATGGTCAACTATATGTTCACAAGCCAAAAGGATCTTCTTTGAAAATATTGATCTGTGGCGCATCCGGTTTTGTTGGAAGGCATTTAACGCAAGCGTTAAAAGAAGCAGGCCATACTGTTTTGCGTGGCGTTCGCCATCCCCTCGACCAGGGAGATATCGCTGTCGATTATTGCAAAGATACTGGCAAAGAGATTTGGCTCCCACGACTCACTGGTATTGAAATCGTGGTCAATGCAGTTGGTGTTCTGCGAGATAGTCCCAAAAATCCTATGCAAAAATTGCATAATGAAACGCCGTCTGCATTATTTGAAGCCTGCGTCGAGACTGGTGTAGAGCGCATTGTTCATTTGTCGGCTTTGGGTATAGAAAGCGGAATTAATGTCCCGTACTTTACGACGCGAAGAGCTGCTGAGAGTACTTTACAGGGGCTACCCTCCAAAGTACGTTGGTTGTGCCTGCGTCCTTCTGTCATTTACGGTGAAGATGGTGAGAGTTCGAAGATGTTCAGACAAATGGCTAAGCTGCCAGTTCTTGCATTACCAATGGGCGGAAAGCAAGGACTTCAACCAGTCCATATCGACGACATCTGCGCAGCAGTCACTCTGTGGTTATATGATTCCAATGCCACTACGCAAACTGTTGATGCCGTGGGTGCTGAAGCAACCTCTATGCGCGGTATGCTGGATAGCTATCGGCAACAAATGCATTACCGTTCCGCTTTGCATTTGGCTATACCTTCGTGGGTGATGGGTTTGGTGGCGAAGGCTGGCGATTACATTCCATCCAGTCCGATGTGCAGCGATACATTACAGATGCTATCAGCAAGTAATACAGCAGAAGTGGCAGGATTTTCCAAGCTGCTTAAACGTTCCCCAAAAGGTTACCGGACGTTTATTTAAGCAAAATATACCAATAATGTTATAGCGTGACTTAGTGGGTGTCGATGCGATTTACGTTCGTAAAGTCAAAATAATTATTCACATCATCAGACTCAACTTTTGACTTCAATTCTTCAAAAGCGGCAAAACAATACTCAAGTCTGTTTTGCAATTCGGTTGTGCGAAAACCTAATTTATCCAGTTTTCCGATATTGTCAGAAAGCGTAACTATTTCAAATTCTAATTCTAGTTTGTGGATTTTGCACATAACGCGAGTCCGGTAGTGAACGGCCTGATTATACTATACCGAATAATTCTTCTGAGACGCCTAAACGTATCCCGAAATAGGGTGTCTTTTATTGAATTCAAAATTTGGCATACTGAATAAATGGAACTTTTACAAGTTCAGGCAGTCTCAAACTCACTTGGCAAAACTTGACTATTTGGAATATCGCCCATTTAAACTGGGGGCAAACTCTCTTGTGTGACGGTTAATAAAGGAAATATTTCCCTCACTAGGATAATTGCCAATTCAAGTCGAAGTTAAACATTGTTAATGTCGTTGTGAATGATGACCGCAACTTGATAGCATAAAACTTATTTGAAATTCGTTACCAAAATATAAGATTGCACTGGCACTGAATATTGGCGCGTTGTTCTGAATCAAGTTAGCGGCGTGTTAGTCAATTGTAAATTCTACCCATTGAATTGAAAGGAAGTTGCAATGACAACAAATCTCAAAACTGTAGGGGCATGCATATTCTCACTGGCACTGATGGTCGGGTGCGGAACCCCACAACCTGTGCCATTCCAACTTGTTGATCCTGCATCAAGCATACAAAAGGGAACCATTTTTCCAGATGGGCAGCGGATTGAGGCAGTTATTGACGGGCAGTTGTATAAAGGTTTTTACATTGTTGCAGGCCAGATGGCCTATTCAGACACCTTGGGAGGGCGGCTTTCTTCGCGTTATACTGTAACCACTTCAACTTCAAATTCGGTACGAGCTCAGATGGCGTCTGATAAAGGGCAGCATCTGAGTTGTGAGTTTCTATTTGAATCCAGACGTGCTATCGGCGAATGCAAATCGCCAGCGGGAAGAATATATCAATTAAATGCCGACGGAGCGGCCAACTAACGTGTATTAATTTCCCTTAGCAGAATGCGCCTAAGCCAATATCTTTGCCAAAGCGCCCCAAGCCTTGCGAAGCCGCTCTAACTCTGCAGTATGTTCAGTTTTTTCGCGCAGCCTGTTTTCAAGATTAATCGCAGCCACCGCAATTTCATTCGCCCCTACCCCCGAGGCTACTCCCTTTAAATAGTGGGACTTTTGCATTGCGGCTTCATAGTTTGATGCACTAATGAAGATTTCTATTTCCGTAACTATTTCAGTTGAGTCAGTATACATTTCGCAAATTAAATTGAAGACTTCTTCTTGAGATTCAAAAAGTTCAACCAATTCTGTAACACGATTCATATCGAAACCGATTGATTCAAGGGTCTCAAAATTAAGACTCATATATTCCTTTCAAACTTACGGTAAATTAGTTTCGAAAATTAAATGCCATCTGCCACATAAGAAAAGCACACTTCAACGAGTTTTTTTGTTAATTCAGCAGAGTTGATGGGTTTACTCACAAACCCGGTCATTCCTGCAGCTTCACAAGCGCCTTGCTCGTCCAGAGTCACGCCTGCACTCATCGCCAAAATGGGCAAACTGGCAAATCTTGGGTCTTGTCTGATAAGCCGTGTTGCCTCCAAACCGTTCATAATCGGCATTTGAACATCCATCAAAATAACGTCGTAAGACGACTTCTGTAAACACTGAATGGCTTCCTCGCCGTTATTTGCCACGTCGACTAACACGCCAATTTTGGCGAGCATTTTTGTAGCGACCAATTGATTGACTCGAGTATCTTCTGCCAGCAAAGCCCGCTTACCGCTAAGTGCAGTGACCATTATTTGATAATTCGCTTCGTCATTTTTATTGACTGAGGCTGTTTTTTCACTTTCGCTGTGTGTTGATTTTGGAATAGCCAAACTTACATTGAAGGTGAAAGTACTACCCACGCCGGTTTGGCTTTCAACTTCGATGTTTCCGCCCATCAATTTAGCCAGATTAAGACTGATGGTGAGCCCAAGCCCAGTGCCCCCAAAGCGACGGCTAATCGAATTGTCTGCCTGGGCAAATGGTTTAAACAGGCCATGGACTTGCTCGGGCGTCATGCCGATCCCGCTGTCACGGATAGCAAAAGAAATAGACATTCCAGATGGACTGATGTTTGAGTATTTAACGTCCATCGAAACTTGGCCACTGGAAGTAAATTTGACAGCATTCCCAAGCAGATTTGTAAGTACCTGTCTTATCCGTAGTTGATCACCGTACACGAGATGGCTGATTTTTTCATTTTGGTTAATGACAAATTGCACACCCTTTTCTTGAGTCTTAAGCGTAAACATACGATTAAGGCTTTCCAGCAAATCGTCAAGTTTAAAAATTGAATTTTCAATCGCAAGTTGGCGTGCTTCTATTTTTGAAAAATCAAGTATGTCATTCAGGATGCCGAGCAAAGAGTTGGCTGATTCGTTTATTTGCTGAAGATAACTGTGAACTTCAAGCGGGTCTTTACTATCCAGAGCTAATTCAGACAATCCAATCACGCCAGTCATCGGTGTACGAATCTCGTGTGACATATTGGCCAAAAAGTCACTCTTCGCGCTGTTGGCTTCGTCGGCCTTTAGTTTCGCCTGCGACACTTCCTCGACTGCACGTTTGCGTTCGGTAATGTCTCTGGAAGAATTAAACAATACTTTTCTGCCATCCATCTCAATTGGACTTCCGCTAATCTCAACATCAAATACAGTGCCATCTTTGCGGCGATGCTTTGTCTCAAATTGTGATCTGGTATTCGCATTAATTTGATCTGTTATTGTTCTTTCAAGTTCGGCTCCCGTCAATTGTGCATCCCATCTGGAGACGTTCATGCCTAATACTTCGCTGCGCTGATACCCGAGCATTTCGCAGAATGAATCGCTTGCTTCAAGCAGATTCCCTTTGACATCAAGAATGTGGATACCATCACTGGAATTTCGCAGCAGATCCTGATTCTTTTTGCTTTCACTAAGTAGTTCCTGCTCGGCCAACTTGCTTTCTGTAATGTCGTTAATATAACCGTGAAATAAAATTGAACCATCCTCAAGTTTCTGAGGCTGCGCGTTACCATGCCACCACCGAATTTCGTTCCCGGAAAGCAACACTCTGAATATTTCGTTCCAAGGCGCAAGACTTAGCGCAGAAATTTTCAAAGAAGCTTGCACTCGACTCTTGTCGTTAGGGTGAAATAATTCAAACAAAATCGCCCCGTCAAACGGGAGATTATTCGGATCCAATCCGTATATTTTGAGAAATTCTTTATTGACATAGGGAAGTGTGATTGTTCCGTCCGGGAATTGCTGAAATTGAAATAATTTTCCCGGAACCTGATCAGTTAAATCATCCAGAAGAGTAATGCTCTTTTCTCTTTGCCTGGCAATTCGCAACATTATTTTCATTGCGATTAGCAGAATGATGATGCCGCCACCAGCCATTATTCCAATGGTTAGCGCCGCATTTTTCCACTTCGTCAGGATAAATTTTTCGGCGACCGTTAAATTGATAATCAGAGGAAATTTAGTGATTAAATGAACCGCGCTGATACGGGAAACAGCTTTACCATCTTCAGAAAAACGAGGGCCATCATTCAAGATAACTGCATCAGTGAGTTTCAAATCTTCAATAACAGTGTGTGAGGAACCGGTAAGATTTTGATGTCCAATAGACTTCTCATCAAGCGGCCATCTCGTCAATATGGAAAAATCTCTTCGGAGAAGTGTGATTGTAGAGCCTTCCCCCAGATTGTTGCATAGCCGCTCATAAAACTCTGTAAATTTATCCACAGAGATGCCAATAATGACCAGTCCCAAAAACTTTCCATCTCGATAATGTAATCGATGAGTGAGGTAAAAAACCCATTTCCCATTTCCCTTGTTTCGCACAGGAAGACTGATATACAAATTTTCTTTAAGATTGTCTTTTTGTGCCTTAAAGTATTCTCTGTCTGCAAGATTGATTGCAGGCACAGGGAAGGAGCGGGTGAAGTTGATGACATCACCATTTTCAGCGACAATGGAGGCAACATCAATTTGAGGTAGTCCAACAATCTTATCGAGTAATAATTGATGGAATGCTTTTGTGTTTGTCTTTTTTCGTAACTCGGCGTCATTGTGTACATTCAAATCGACAATATGTTCGAGTATGCTTTCCATCGCTAAATCAGCAGAAGACATTGACTGATAAGTTTGTTCTGCAAGTACAAATGACAAATTGGCAAGTTCGTGACGCGAAACTTCAATAGCTTGATTGCGTTGAAAAAGTATAGATAACGCCGAGATAGTAATGATGGCTATTACTAGCGCTAGCGTAGCCCAGAATATATAGCTTGTTTCCTTAATCCGTGAAGATACCATTATCAATAAATTTTTGCTTTTAGTAAGTTAATGCTACCTGTTCAAATCACTTCACACTTGTTTCAACTGTCAGGAAATTCATTACGTACCGGAGTTTATTAAAGATATGAATTAAAATCTATATTAGAAATCTATATTAGTTATTATTTTTTACAACAATCATGATTTGCTTAAGTTTCTCATCGTTTGTAACCTAACCCCGAGAAACAGCGCTCTCACAATGCGTGTTGCCAAGGTTTTGTTGATGAGTCTAATGCTTCGGTACTATAACTTATAACGAGGAGATGGGGTGGCTGAACGGGCTCGAACCGTCGACAACTGGAATCACAATCCAGGGCTCTACCAACTGAGCTACAGCCACCATTGAACTGGCATAAAATAAGTTTTATTGGTGTGCCCGACTGGAATCGAACCAGCAACCCCCAGCTTAGAAGGCTGGTGCTCTATCCGGTTGAGCTACGGGCACAATTCGTTTCGGTGACCAATGAGACTTATTTACGATTTACGGAAAATCTCGTCGGGGTGCTGAAATTGCATTCGACAACATCTTGCCCGCAAAACAGCGAGCATTTTAACACAGCATAATGTATTCGAACAATAATCAGCGTGTAAGAACGGTGCTTGGCATGAGAAATTTAGGTCAGCGGAGCAATAATTACCAATACCCGATAGGGACCATGAGCGCCCATCGTGACCGTCATTTCAATATCGGCAGTGCGCGATGGACCGGAGATAAAATTGACTACTCGCGGAGGTTGTTTGAATTCTTTTCGCACTAATTCCCAGGCATCTTCCATCGAGGCGACGATGCGACTCGGTTCGAGGATGGCGACATGGGTTTCAGGTAACAAACTGGTGGAAGGTGGAGTTTCCTTTCCCGACAGCGTCATCAATGTGCCCGTTTCAGCGATGGCACAAAATGCACCTGTCACTCCGACTGCATCCTGACTATTGGATGGCCGAGATTGAATGTCCAAACCGGCTTCTCTCCAAGGCAATGCAGAAAGTAAAGGCCAACATACGCCTTGTGTGGGCAGATTTTTTTCGTTGAGGTAGCGTGCTACCAAATTGGGAACATCACCGCGATTAGTTGTTTCAAGTACATCGCTTGAAAGTTTGAGGCAGCGCTCTTTAAAGTTTTTTAGCAAATCACCAATCACAGGCGGCTGTGGCCCACGCGGGTGTTGGGCCAAATGTTGCGCAATTGATAGTGTGTTCTCAACGCTCGCGCCATTATTTGCATTGGAGCGCAATTGAGCATCACGTATTTTGCCGAGTATTTTTTCGCGTGCGTTCATGAATGTTTTCCCTGCTGATACAACTCACGGAAGGTTTGCCCGGATGGTGCCGGAAAATCGCGGCCATTGGTCCATCCCGGTGCGCCGGGTAACGAATGAATTAATTTTTTATTGCCACCCATCATTTTCATGAGCCGCACACCTATCTTGGTGGAAAAAGAATATATTTTTGGATGCAACGCTAACCATGCCCATGACTTGAGCAAAAAGGTTTCTTGTCGCGTTTTCATACCTCGTTCCATTTGCTTTTCGCGCAAATTTCGCAACAAGTCAGGTAGAGGAATTCTGACCGGGCACACTGCACCGCAGGCGCCGCATAAGGTTGATGCATTGGGTAAGTCAGGTGAGGCTTCAAGGCCTCCCAGCAATGGCGTGAGTATCGAACCCATCGGCCCCGGATAGACCCAGCCGTAGGCATGCCCGCCGATATTTTGATAAACAGGGCAATGGTTCATGCACGCGCCGCAACGGATACAGCGGAGCATTTTCTGCATGTCGCTGCCTAAAATGCTGCTGCGGCCATTGTCGAGCAGAATGATATGAAAGTGTTCCGGTCCATCGTGATCTTCGCTGCTTTTGGTTCCGGTCAGCAAAGAGATATAGTTGGTGATAGATTGCCCGGTGGCTGAGCGGGGCAACAAACGCAGTAAAGTGGTTACATCTTCCAATGTGGGCACGACTTTTTCGATGCCGGTAATGGCAACATGCACTCTTGGAAGCGTGGTGACCAGACGGCCATTGCCTTCATTGGTAACGATCAATACGGATCCGGTTTCCGCAATCATAAAATTGCCGCCGGAGATTCCCATGTCCGCATTTAAAAATACAGGACGCAATACTTCGCGCGCTTCGCGACACAATTCGGCAATGCCTGTCTTGCGGGGTGTGTGATGGTGATCTGCAAACAGGTCGGCGATTTCTTCCTTGTTTTTGTGCACAACAGGCGCAACGATGTGTGAGGGGGCTTCGTGTGCAAGTTGCAGAATGTATTCGCCCAGATCGGTTTCCATTACTTTTACACCGGCTTTTTCCAGTGCATCGTTCAGCCCGCATTCTTCACTGACCATCGATTTTGATTTTGCCGCCGTGCGTACACCGTGCAATGCGGCAATTTCGGCCACAATCCGATTGACGTCATCGCCGTTCTCGGCCCAATGAATGACAGCGCCACGCGCCGTTGCCTGTTGCTCAAATTGAAGTAGCCAATGTTCAAGATCATTCAGTGCCATGTCTCGAACCGCAGCAGCAGCGGTGCGCGTTTCCTGAAAATCGTTAATTTCGCTGATAACCGCTGCGCGCCCGCCAACGAAGCGGCTTTGTAATCGCGACAGAGCATTCTGCAAGCGGACATCGGCCAATTTGATTGTGGCCTGTTTTTTAAAATTGATGGAATTGTTTTGCATTAACGCTCCTTGTCCATACCGGACAAAACTTCTGCCACATGCAGCACGCGTGTTGTATTGTCACCATTTCGGCGCATACGTCCTTCAATATTCAGCAGGCAGCCTAGATCGCCACCGACAATGGCATCGGCATGAGTGTCGGTGATATGTTGGCATTTATTGTCAGCCATGCGTGTGGATATTTCGCCATATTTGACCGAAAAAGTCCCGCCAAAGCCGCAACAAGTGGTCGATTCGACCATTTCATTTAAGGCAACTTGCGGCATCGTTGCAAGTAATGCGCGAGGTTGTTTGTAGACATCGAGTTCGCGCAGGCCGGAACAAGAATCGTGATAAGTAATCGTGCCATTAAAGTTGCCCGGCGCTTTCTCCAGCTTGGCGATGTTGGCCAGAAAATCAGTTAATTCGTAAGTGCGTTTTCCCAAGGCGGTGAATCTTGCAAACAGGGCAGGGTCGTCGCCAAATAGCTCGGGGTAATGCACACGGATCATGCCCGCGCAGGAACCGGAAGGGATCACTACATATTCAAACGATTCAAACTCGGAAATAAATTTGAGGGCCAACTTTTTTGCAGATTCGCGGTCTCCGGAATTGTATCCGGGTTGGCCGCAACAGGTTTGATGTTCAGGAACAATAACTTCGCAGCCAGCCGCTTCAAGCAATTTGATCGTGGCAAATCCGATGCGGGGCCGCATGGAATCAACCAGACAAGTGACAAATAATCCCACACGCATTGAAGTTCTCCAGTTATTGAACTATGAACATAACGACCACCTGACATTTATTCTACTTTATTTCTGTCGTTTGCAAGCTTGTATCAAACCTGTCTAAATCTGAAACCAGAATTTTTCTAAAGCCGCAAATTTATTATAAGTTACGCCGGATGATAGCCAAGTTGCTTGGAAAGTTGCTGACCTGTTTGCACAACTTGCTCAATCCATTCGTCTCTGCGACGTTCTATAGGCGCTGAAACGGACAGTCCGGCCACTACATTCCCGCTGGAGTCACGCACTAAAGTGCCGATGCAACCCACGCCAAGTTCGGCTTCTTCATTATCTAAAGCGTAGCCTCGCTGCGCGGAAAGCATACATTCATTTAGCAAGGAAGTGATTTTATTGTGCGTATTAATGGTATAGGCGGGAAGTTTGCTGCGCTTGGCATAACTGCGGCATGCCGCTTCTCCTTGATCACCCAGCATCATCTTGCCAACGGCAGTCACATGCAAGGGTGCGCGACTGCCGATGATTTGTTCAACTCTGATCATACGTTTGGCCAAAGTACGCTCGATGTAGACAACTTCATCGCCTTCGCGCATCGTCAAATTGACGGTTTCTCCCAAATGATCACGTAATTTTTCCATTAGAGGTAGGGCAACTTTTCGAATATCTAAAGAAGAGGTTACCAGACTGCCAAGTTGCATCAACTTGATGCCCAATTGGTAGTTGCCACGCGAAGTGCGTTCGACAAATCCCTGTTCAATCAGTGAGGCAAGTATTCGAAACGCGGTGGATGGGTGTAAACCCGTTTCAGCCGAAAGCATTTTCAGGCTTGCTGAATCTTTGTGTGCGCCGATGACATCGAGCAATCGGGCCAGTCGTTCTATAACTTGAATCGAATTAGTGTTGTTTGACATTTTTCGCATTGTGAAAACGATTGTGTATTGCGAAATTATATAACAACCAGTATTCTCTGCACAGAACCATTAGAAAAAACTTTTTTGGCGTCTTGGTGAAAAGGACGCCCCAACTGGTGGAAGTAATTCAGGAGTAAATTAAATGAAGACTGACGTAAGGACAGAGCCCGGGTTCTGTGAGGGCATATTACATTTTGGAGTGGCTTGGGAAGGTTTTTCCCAATATGCCAATTCTGCGGCTATTAAAGAGGGTAAGGCCGCGATCAGGGACTCAAGTGCGCCTGATGCGGTCTATCAAACTTTGCTGATGGCTGACGCACTGCGTTATCTGACTTTGCAAACTTGCGGCTCAAAAGGTTCAGGCCATCCCGGCGGATTTGCCAGCAGTGCGGAGGCCTATGCTTCGCTGGTGATGTTGGGTCATACCAACATTGTGACTGAGGTCGGGCATCATGCTCCCGGATTTTACAGTGCTATGTTCCTTGATACATCGTTGGAAACGATGGGTATCAAGACGGTAACTGACATGATGGCGCGATTCCGCGAGAAGCATGGATTGCTTGGACACTTGTCCGGAGCGATTCCAGGTCTTTTAGCGCCAGCAGGACCGTTGGGCCAAGGGCAACATTTCGCCATGGCAGGCGCGTTGCTGCATCCGGGAAAGCTATTCCCTGTCACGATCGGTGATGGTGGCATGGGTGAACCCTATGTATTGAATTCGATGATGCACTTTAATACCGCTTATCCGAAAGTAACCAATTTCCTGCCAACGTTGGTTTGGAATGGATATAGCCAGGAACATCATTCAATGGTGTCGCGCTTTACCAATGAAGAAATGATCGCGTACTGGAAGGGACATGGCTTCAAAGAAGTGATATTGGTCGATGCAAAAACGTTTGATGACACCGATCAAACTAGCGCCTATGCGGATAGTTCATATTTTTCTCACAAGCAGCGCTTGGCATTTGCAGCCGCAGTTTTGGCTGGAGTAGACAAAGCCGCGAAATCGGCCTTGGGCGGAACGCTGACCGCTTTCATCATCAAGCAGATGAAGGGCACCGGGGTGCATACCGTTGGCGCCAAGTCGCACAATCTTTATCCGGCAGACAGCCTCAACAAACCGCATATGATTGAGGGCTTGAAGCGTCGTGCACTGAATCCGGAAGCCTGGAGAATCGTGCGCGAGAATTTTGTGCGTGCGGGTGGTGGTCCTGCGGTTAAGACTTCGGTCACTGAGCATGTGCTGGAATTGGCGCTACTTGGAGATATGCCGTTTCAAGATTTTGCCAAGAGTGAAAAAGCTGTGCCCGCAACCGCAATGGGTGCGTTGGTCGCTTATGTTGGAACCAAGGACAGACGGTTTGTGGTGACCAATGCCGATGGCAATGAAGCTTCTGCAATGAAGAACATTAACGAAGCATTGAAAATCCGCCATCCGACCGCTGATCCGTTATACAACCAGGAACCGGAAGGCCAAGTATATGAGCCGCTAAATGAAGATGCGTGCGCAGGTCTGGCTTCGGCATTGGCACTTTTTGGCTCGCGCGCGTTGTGGTTGTCTTATGAAAGTTTTGCGATCAACGGCTGGCCTATCGTGCAAACAGTGGCACAGGCGATGGCCGAGCTGCGCCGCAAGACGCCTTCTATCGTCACCATGTTTACAGCGGGAGCCTTGGAACAGGGAAGAAACGGATGGACGCATCAACGCCCTGAGATTGAGAATTTCTTTGCAGCGCAGATGCGCAACGGCAATACCTATCCCCTATTTCCGTGCGATGCAAACGCAATTCAGGCGAGTTACGAATATGCAACCAACAGCTATAACAAGTGTATGGTGATTATTGCCTCCAAGAGCCCGTTGCCTGTGTACATGAGCGTAGACGAAGCCAAAATTGCTGTCGAAGAAGGTGCTGCGATAATTTACGAAAGCAAAAAAGGCAGCAGAGGTACGGTAGTTTTTGCGGTAACAGGAGATATGATTTTATTGCCGGTGTTCGATGCCAAAGACAAACTTGAAGCAGCAGGATACAAAGTTCGTATTGTCGCGGTAATCAATCCAAGGCGCCTATATCGTCCCTCAGATGTGGCTTGGGATACGGTATCTGAACCTGATAAAAAGTTCATGGGCGATGCCAACTTCAATAAACTCTTTGACGCAGATGTTTTGCTGGCTGTTAGCGGCGGCCCAAGTGCAGTGCTAGAGCCGATTTTGCTTCGTACACGTGCGGCAAGGCGAGATACTTTTGCATGGAAACGCGGAGAAACGACCGCTAGCCCGGCCGAGATCATGGAGTTTAACGGGCTCACCGGTGCTGCAATGGCCCAGCGTGTCGGAACGTTGGTAGTTTAATTTAATTACTGACAATGTCTGGCTACTGACTATGGCAGAAACAAAAATAATCGTTCTGGATGACGACCCAACAGGTTCGCAAACAGTGCATAGTTGCTTGCTGCTGACACGATGGGATAAAGAAATTTTGCGCGAGGCAATTCTGGATGCCTCGCCGCTTTTCTTTGTGTTGACCAACACGCGGGGCATGGGGGCCACGTCAGCGGCTGAAATTACTCGAGTAGTATGCAGGAACCTGAAATTGGCGTTGGCTGAACTGAAAAAAATCGGGCGCGATATTAATCCCATACTGGTCAGTCGCTCTGATTCGACTTTGCGCGGCCATTATCCGGTAGAAACTGATGTGATTGCCGAGGAGTTGGGGCCATTCGACGCGCATTTTTTAGTGCCAGCATTTTTTGAGGGTGGTCGGTTTACGCGAGACAGTATTCACTATTTACTGATAAACGGCACCGAAACGCCGGTGCATGAAACTGAATTTGCACGAGACTCTGTGTTCGGTTATCACCATAGCTATTTGCCTGAATATGTGGAGGAAAAAACCCGAGGTCGGATTCAACAGTTTCAGGTGGAGCGGTTTGTGCTGGACGATGTGCGAGGCGATAATTTGCCCCGTTTGATTAAGTTACATGACAATGCGTGTGCTGTAGTCGATGCAGAGAAACAAAGCGATCTCAATCATTTCGCAGAACAGCTGCGCGTTGCTGCCAGCCAGGGTAAGCGGTTCTTGTTTCGCAGTGCAGCAAGTTTACTGACCGCCCTGGCTCGTTTACCGGTGCAACCAATTGCCCCTCAGGACATGGCACGGTATGTTCGAAATGGTAAACCGGGCGCGGTGATTGTCGGCTCGCACGTCAAAAAAACGACTTCACAACTTGAGTCCTTGCTAAAAATGCCCGGAGTCACCGCAATCGAAGTGGAAGTGAATAAACTGCCGGAGCATAGCCAGGAATTGCTTGAAGATATTTTGCGCCAATGTGCACAAGCTCACGAGGCAGGCAAAACGCCGGTTGTTTTTACCAGCCGCCAGGAAAAAATATTTTCAGATCAGGCGACGCGCCTTGCCTTTGGCGAAAGTGTCTCGGCCTTCCTGATGGATATAGTGCGGGGCTTGCCTAAAACTTTGGGATTCTTGATCAGCAAAGGAGGAATCACTTCAAATGATATATTAAGCTCGGGGCTGGAATTGCGTTCTTCGCGTGTTGTCGGGCAAATATTGCCAGGATGCTCCGTAGTTTGCTGCCCCACAGATCACGTGCGATATCCGAATCTACCCGTTGTAATTTTTCCGGGAAATGTAGGTGATGACCTCGCTTTAGCAAGAGTTTATGGCATCTTGACTGGTTTTGATGTTTAATTTGCTCTTTGTGAACTAGTAAAGTTTATGAATTTTGTTAAAGTGAAACATTCGTGCTGATTGCTATAAGTAATTAATAGTCTATCAGTTAAATCAGGAAATTAATCCAATAACCGAATTCGAGGAAATATAGAGAATGACTGAAGCGACTACTGCCGTAAATGAAACTAAAGTATTTCCACAAAAAGCTTCATTCCTTGCTTCAGCTTGGCCTCAACTCATCATCGGAATCATATGCATGGTGATGATTGCGAACATGCAATACGGGTGGACTTTTTTTGTTCCCGAAATTCAAAATAAATTCGGTTGGGATCGGGCATCTATCCAGATTGCATTCACCCTCTTTATTTTGTTTGAAACTTGGCTGGTGCCTATCGAAGGCTGGTTTGTAGATAATTATGGACCTCAAATTGTCGTATTCGTGGGCGGGCTTGCTTGCGCTCTCGGCTGGACACTTAATTCCTATGCTTCATCCTTGGGACAATTTTATACAGCGCAAATCATTACGGGAATTGGGGCTGGTGCCGTATACGGAACCTGCATAGGAAATTCACTCAAATGGTTTCCGAATAGAAGAGGTCTTGCGGCCGGACTAACAGCCGCAGGATTTGGCGCCGGGTCGGCCTTAACAGTCATTCCGATTCAATCCCTAATTAAAAATGACGGATTTCAAAATGCATTCCTCTATTTTGGTTTGGGTCAAGGAATAGTGATCTGTCTGTTCGCATATTTAATGGTTGTGCCGGGAGAACAATTAAGATCTGCAATTAAAAATCACAAATCAGTCAATCGAATTAGAGAATTTTCCACACGAGACATTATCGGTCCCAGTCGTCCGTGGATTCTTGCCATTCTGTTTGCCGTGATGGGCGGATTGACCATGTGGTCAATGGGTTTGCAGTTCTATATTCCGTTAGCTTTGGCAATTTTGATTCTGGTCGTTGGCGGTGGAATTGTGTGGAGCAAAGGTGAACCTGTATTTATCCTGATGTATTTCATGTTCGTCATCGTGGGTGCGGGCGGCTTGATCGTAACGGCTAATTTGGCGTCTATTTCGCAAGATTTAAAAGTCGGCACCATTCCAGTGACGCTCGCCTGGCTGACTTTGCCCGCGCTGACTTTTGCGGCCACGATTGACCGCACGCTGAATGGGATTACGAGACCATTTTTTGGATGGGTCTCCGATCATATTGGCCGTGAAAACACAATGTTCATAGCGTTTACACTCGAGGGAATCGGCATTTTTATGCTCTATAAACTGGGTGCAGATCCTGTCTGGTTTGTTATTCTCAGTGGCATGGTGTTTTTCGCCTGGGGTGAAATATATAGCCTTTTTCCTGCAACTTGCACTGACACGTTTGGTTCGAAATATGCGACAAGCAATTCAGGCCTTTTGTATACCGCCAAAGGCACCGCTGCCTTACTCGTCCCCTACGCAAGTTCTTTGCAGAAAAGCACAGGGAGTTGGGATGTCGTGTTTCTCATAGCTGCGGCAGTCAATATCCTTGCGGCATTTCTTGCTGTTGGAGTGCTTAAAAAGTGGCGGCATAAAGTGATTGCGAATCAAGAGCGCAGGGCAATCACACGGTCTCCGGAATAAAGGAAAATTATGGCGCAGTGGATTGCATTTACGCAAAATGGAAAATCTGGTTTTGGACAGATTGAGGGTGATCGGGTCGCGGTTTACGAAGGAGACATGTTTGCCGAGACACTCCGGACAAACACCGTGCTTGAGATCAAAGACGTAGTGATTGATCTGCCCTGCCGCCCCGGAAAATTGATTGCGTTATGGAACAATTACCACGCACAAGCGGCCAAGCAAAATCTTTCGATTCCGGCAGAACCTTTATACTTTATCAAAGCCTCGACTAGTTACACTGCCCACGAAAGTAATGTACCTGCGCCGACTGCCTACTCGGGCCGTGTCGTTTATGAAGGAGAACTGGGCATCGTGATTGGACGTCGCTGCAAGAGCGTGAATGAAGAAGAAGCCAAACAAGCCATATTCGGCTATACCTGCATCAACGATATTACCGCTTTGGATCTGATCTCAAAAGATGCTTCATTTGCGCAGTGGACTCGAGCAAAAAGCTTTGACGGGTTTGGGGTGATTGGCCCCGCCATCGCCACCGGGCTTGATTGGAGTGCGTTGAACGTTAAAACTTTGGTCAACGGAAGGGAGCGCCAAAGCTATCCCTGCAATGACATGATTTTTTCACCAGAAAAAATTGTTCATGCAATTTCACAGGATATGACATTAGAGAAGGGTGATGTCATTGCGTGCGGCACTTCTCTTGGTGTGTTGCCAATGAAACCCGGGACGATTGTCGAAGTGCATATTGAAGGTATCGGAATTTTGCGTAGTCAGTACGGGGCAGGGACTACTGAATAACTTACTCATTTAATTATAAAAGGCAATTCGATGAAGATTTGTATAGTAGGCGCCGGTGCCATAGGCGGCATGTTGGGCGTTAAATTTGCACTTACCGGGCACGATGTCACACTTATTTTGCGCGGCCCCAATTTGGCAGCCGTTAAGCAAAATGGTTTGAAGTTGATAGAAGAAGATGGTAATGAAATGCTAGCCCATCCTGTCAATGCCACCGCTGTTATGGCAGAGGCAGGTGTGCAAGATGTCGTTATTTTGACATTAAAAGCGCATCAAGTTGTACCTATTGCAGCCGACCTTCCGGCATTGATGCATTCAGAAACGCGGGTGATCACCATGCAGAATGGAATTCCCTGGTGGTATTTCCACAAACTTCCCGGAGAGCTCGGTAAGCGCTATGAGGGAGCAACGGTCAAGTCTGTCGATCCCGATGGCACTACTGCAAAGTATATCAATGTTGATCGCGTTATTGGGAGTGTGGTTTATCCGGCGAGTGAGGTCACTAGCCCCGGGGTGATCAAGGTCATCGAAGGTAATCGATTTTCACTGGGTGAACTTGACGGGAGTGATTCACCGAGTATTCGCACCATTAGCGAGGCATTCAAGACTGCCGGATTCAAGTCGCCGATCTCCAATGACATTCGCTCTGAAATTTGGCTGAAGCTTTGGGGAAATTTGAGCTTCAACCCGATCAGCGCATTGACTCATGCCACGCTGGAAGATATTTGCGTCTTTCCTGGAACTCGAGAACTGGCTGCAAATATGATGCGCGAAGCGCAAATCATAGGTGAAAAGTTGGGCGTAAATTTCAAAGTGAGTTTGGAGAAACGTATTAATGGGGCTCAGGCAGTTGGACAACATAAAACCTCCATGTTGCAGGACGTTGAGTTGGGGCGGCCTCTTGAACTTCAGGCTTTGGTGGGTTCAGTGATTGAACTTGGGCAAATTACCGGAACGCCCACGCCCCACATCAATGCTGTTTACGCACTCACTTCGCTGTTGGCAAATAAATTACAACAGCACAAAGCAACTTTGCGAATGTCCTGAAACCGCACAATTTAACTAAGACTTTTCAATTCTGACTCTTAACTTCCCGCCAATCATGAAAAAATTTACGACTCTTTCCGAAATGATCGCGATTCATGCGAATGCAACACCGACAGCAATTGCAATTACGGCGCCATCCGCGACGCCATTGTCTTATCTTGGGCTGCATCAACTAATACAGAAAACGGTCGTTTCTCTGAATAGCTTTGGGATAGGTAGAGGAGACCGCGTCGGAATCGTCATGCCTAATTGCCCGGAGATGGCAACAGCGTTTATAGCAGTCGCGAGTGGCAGTACAGCAGCGCCATTAAACATGGCGTATCGTGCTGATGAATTGGAATTTTATCTCGCTGATCTAAAAGCGAAAGCGCTGGTGGTTGCGATCGGGAGCGAAACACCTGCAAGGGCTGTTGCTGCAAAGCTGGGAATCGCAATTCTGGAACTTACACCCACGCCAGAAAATGGTGCCGGAAGCTTCACGCTAGCCGGTGCATCTTTGTCAAACAGTCCAGCTCCGAATGGAGGTTTTGCGCAGTCAGCTGATGTTGCCTTGATTCTGCATACCTCAGGAACAACTTCTAGACCCAAGATCGTCCCGCTCAGCCATACCAATGTATGCGCTTCGGCAAGGAACATTAGCGCAACGCTAAATCTCCAGCAGAGTGACCGTGAATTGCATGTGATGCCGTTGTTTCATATTCACGGATTGATTGCGGGCGTGCTCGCCCCCATGGCAGTTGGCGGACAGATTTTTTGCACGCCGGGCTTTAATGCATTGAAGTTTTATGCCTGGATGAAAGAGTGCAAACCGACGTGGTACACCGCCGTCCCCACCATGCATCAAACCATTTTATCCCGTGCTGCAGGAAACATGGATATCATTCAAAGTAATCCACTGCGGTTTATTCGTTCATCATCGTCATCGATGCCGACTCAGGTAATCGGTGAGTTGGAGAAAGTATTTAATGCGCCCTTGATCGAATCCTATGGCATGACTGAAGCAGCTCACCAGATGGCGAGTAATCCTTTGCCTCCTGCCAAACGCATTCCCGGTTCGGTAGGGATTGCTGCCGGCCCCGAGGTTGGCGTTATGGATAATGAGGGTAATTTGTTGCCAAGCGGAGTGATTGGCGAGGTGGTAATTCGCGGTGAAAATGTCACGTTGGGATATGAGAATAACGCTAAAGCCAATGCAGAAGCTTTTGTGAATGGGTGGTTTCGCACAGGCGATCAAGGTTCTCTGACAACTGATGGTTATTTGACGCTAACCGGGCGACTCAAGGAAATTATTAATCGCGGTGGTGAAA
The DNA here is from genome assembly GCA_903913145.1 of uncultured Gallionellaceae bacterium. Lineage (GTDB taxonomy): Bacteria > Pseudomonadota > Gammaproteobacteria > Burkholderiales > Gallionellaceae > PALSA-1006. The sequence goes on from CAIWKC010000342.1 coordinate 22,512, forward strand.
AAATATCCCCTCTGGAGGTTGATGAAGTTCTGATGCATCACCCCTCAGTGATGCAAGTTGTCACCTTTGCAATGCCGCACGATAAACTGGGTGAAGATGTGGCAGCGGCTGTTGTGCTTCGGGTGCAAGAGGATGATCATATCTGCTGGCAAGTAGGACAAGCGGGAGCGACTGGTCGAGTTGCTACCAAGGATAGTGCTGCAGAATAGTGAAAGGTTGAATCAGGCTGAGGCTGGCCCACTTGTGGGAGCTGCTGCAGATATTGGCTCTTTATAGATCGTATGATTAATTAATGATATTTGATATGTCAAATATGATGGGGTTTTGGGGTTTTGGGG
>CAIWKC010000343.1 GCA_903913145.1 uncultured Gallionellaceae bacterium
TCATTTGCGTGGTAGCGGTCGAGCCTTCATTCAATGATGAATTGCTTGCGCGTTGCCTGATCGCTGCGCACGATCAACAAATTGAAACACTCATCGTGTTAAATAAATGTGACTTGCCAGCGGAGGCAGCCCGCGCAACGCTTGCACCGTACAGGGCAATCGGTTATCGCGTAATTGAGCTCTCCGCCTTGCAAAATTCATCGCCCTTGCGGCCACTTTTGCAGGGACACACCAGCGTGCTGGTCGGCCAATCCGGCATGGGTAAATCCACGCTCATCAATGGGCTCCTTCCCGACGCAAAAGCAGCAACTCGCGAAATATCCACCGTGCTGGATTCGGGAAAACACACCACCACCCACGCACGTTTTTATCACCTTGACGCCAATTCTCATTTAATTGATTGCCCAGGGGTACAAATGTTCGGACTGCATCACCTGAGCCTGGGTGAGATCGAATCCGGGTTCATTGAATTTGCGCCTTATCTGGGACAATGCCGCTTCCATAACTGCAGCCATACCCACGAACCCAATTGCGCATTACTAAAAGCCGTAGAAGCTGGCAAAATAAATGGGCGCAGGATGAAACTATTCCAAGATATTAGTCGTCCGACATGTCTGATTCATGAACGTTGAATTAGTACGATTCACGAATAATTTATTAGAATGGCCATTCTAAGGGGGCTGAATTCCAGCACAGCATAAAGGGAAACACATGTTGAACCAATCAGAACACAAACTTCAACTGGCAGAAGTGCTGAATTTGATGACGGAAGACGGCCTCATCAGCCAAGAAGAAGCCGATGCACTCATCACTGAACGCAAATTGCATCGTCTTGATCAACACCCTGTGCTATTGATCGCCGATCGCAATTTCCACTCAGCATTGCCCCCTAACAAATTATTGACGGTGGAAATGATCACTGAATGGCTGGCTAAAAAAGTGGGGCTGGAATATCTGCATATTGACCCTTTGAAGGTCGATTTTTCCAGCGTTACCGATCTGATGTCAAACGACTATGCGGGCCGATTCTGTATATTACCCTTGCAAGTGACGGCTACAGAAGTCGTTGTCGCCACTGCTGAACCATTTCTGCGTGAATGGGAAAAAGTCGTTACCCATATTTCGCGCAAAGAAGTACGGCGGGTCATCGCGTCTCCTCATGACATCAACCGCTATTTGGCAGAATTTTACAATTTGGCCAAATCAATCAAAAGCGCGGCTAAAAATAGTGCCACCAACACATCAACCGGGGCATCGTTTGAACAACTCGTTGAATTGGGAAAGAGCAAAAATTCTTTCGATGCCAACGATCATCACATTGTACATATCGTCGACTGGTTATGGCAGTATGCCTTCGACCAGCGCGCTTCAGACATTCACATCGAGCCGCGCCGCGAATTTGGGCTAATTCGGTTTCGTATTGATGGCGTGCTGCATCAAGTGCATCAACTGCCTATGTCCGTCATCACCGCGATGACCAGCCGCATCAAGCTACTTGGTCGGATGGATGTAATGGAAAAGCGCAGACCGCAAGACGGTCGCATCAAAACGCGCACCACCGATGGTCAGGAAGTCGAGTTGCGACTTTCTACCCTGCCAACTGCTTTTGGCGAAAAACTGGTTATGCGTATTTTCGATCCGGAAGTGTTGGTGCGCGATTTTTCCGAACTGGGTTTTTCAGCTGAAGATGCGGCACGCTGGCAGCAGATGACGCAACGGCCCAATGGCATCATTCTGGTCACCGGCCCCACGGGCTCGGGTAAAACCACGACGCTTTATTCCACACTCAAACATCTTGCCACGCCCGAAGTGAATGTGTGCACCATCGAAGACCCGATTGAAATGATTGAGCCGGCCTTCAACCAGATGCAGGTGCAGCATGGCATTGATCTGGGCTTTGCAGAAGGCGTACGCGCATTGATGCGGCAAGACCCGGACATTATTATGGTAGGCGAAATTCGCGATCTGGAAACGGCGGAGATGGCGATTCAATCCGCCCTCACCGGCCACTTGGTACTTTCAACGTTGCACACCAATGATGCGCCTGCTGCCATCACCCGACTACTCGACTTGGGCGTGCCGCCTTACATGATTAGCGCCACTGTGCTGGGCATCATGGCGCAACGTCTGGTACGCACCTTGTGCCCGCACTGCAAACACCCGCAAAATATGACTGACATCGACAACGAATTGTGGGATCACCTCGTCGCACCGTGGAAATCAAACCGCCCCGCACAACTTTACAGTGGCGAGGGCTGTCTTGAATGCCGCATGACAGGATTCAGTGGACGTATCGGTATCTACGAACTACTGCTGATGACACCCGAACTGCGCAAACTCATCACCGACAAAACCGATGTCGCCGCCCTGCGCGAACA
>CAIWKC010000344.1 GCA_903913145.1 uncultured Gallionellaceae bacterium
CCTTTTTTTGGATTACGCATAAAAGTTGAAACTGCACAGGCAGCCGTAATTACGATGGGTATCAATACCGCGCTAGGTATCATAATAGGCATCGCTTTGAAAAATGCCATAGGCGGAAAAAGTCCGATTTTGGAAAAATTTTGGCAAAAGGCTGAAAAAGTGGCGATCATCGCGTCATATATTTCAGGAAAAGTTTCCGGAGTTCCGATTGATATAGCTTATATGTACGCCCTTTTCCACGACAGTGGCATTCCGATAATGCTTCATAATTTTCCTGAATATGCTAAAACACTGATGAAGACCAATATGGGTTATCATTTGGACTTCAAATTCTTAGAAGATGAATCGTATATTGCCAACCATGTAATGATAGGTTACTTGCTCGCCACAAACTGGAGTTTGCCGAAATCGATATGCCAAGCGGTGCTTAATCAGCATGATATTTCGATTCTCCATTCCAAGGAGGAGTTTTCAGAGGAGGCTCGGGGACTGATCGCCGTAATCCGATTTGCCGAATATCTTTTCGATTCTTTTGAACAACGTGACAATCGCGAATGGGATGAATCCGGTTCGATTATCTTGTCCTATTTGAATCTGTCTGACGACGATTTTAACGGTATTAAGAATGAAGTTTTTCTACTCCTCGAATAGCCAAGTAGTTGGACTCTGCCAGTATCGATAGTTAAACGGAAATTTTCGTTAGCACAAATATTTCTGCTTAACTCAGAAAGGGAACGCAACGCTGTTTCTAGCTGTGCGTAAAATTACCCCCGGTAAAACCGGGGGTTTACACAACTACAATTAGTAGCCTATTTCAGTCACCTCGATGTTGATCTGGAGGTGGAGATGCTTTGGTTAATTTCTCTGCGCAAAATTTTTCCATTTTTTGTGCGTGGAAAGTCTTTCGAAATATAAATAGTTTTTGGGGCTTTGTAAGCAGCCAAGTGTTCGCGTCCAAATGCAAGCAATTCATCTGCTGTTGTCGTGCTGCCCGGATGCAATATTGCATAAGCAACTACCAGCACCTTATCTTTTTCAATTTCTTCTCCAACTGAAGCACAATCCGCAACAGAGCTGTGCGATTTCAATACGCGTTCAATTTCATAAGGAGACACGCGGTAACCAAAACTTTTTATGATGTCGTCTTTTCTACCCAAGAACCAGATGTAGCCATCTTTGTCGTAACGTGCATAGTCGCCGGTGAAAAACCACCCATCGTGGCGGAGCTTTGCAGTTTCTTCAGGCAAGTTCCAATATTCCAGAAAGAGACCGGGGTCATTATCCGGCACACAGATCATGCCCTCTTCGCCTTCTGTTACTTGTTGCAACGTTTCAGGATTAAGCAGTTTTATTTGGTGACCCGGCTGCGGAAAGCCTGCTGAGCCGGCTCGTATTGGACGTGATTTGGTCTGGGATAAATAATACGAAAATTCGGACATACCCACAGCTTCGTAAATATCCACACCAAAACGCGCTCGCCATTGTGACAGCACTTCGTCGGACAAATGCTCACCCGCACTCATGCAGTGACGCAAACTGGGTACATCTGCACTGGACAAATCGCTTTTCTGCACAATCTGACGGTAGATAGTCGGAACGCCGATAAATATTGTGGCAGAATGTTTTTTGATCAGGCGCGGCCAAGTGTCGGAGTCGTTTTTTCCTTCATGCACTATTACTGTTTTTCCCAAGTACAGCGGATCCATCAACCCTGAACCCAGCACATAGGTCCAATTAAACTTGCCCGAGTGCATAATGCGATCACCCTCATTTGCAAAATTGAACCAGTATGTCGAAGCCGGAGTGCGGCCAATTAATGCACGGTGCGCGTGAAGTACGCCCTTTGGATAGCCGGTTGTGCCAGAGGTATAGACGAGGTAAGCCGGATCGGTTGCTTTTGTTGCATGCGGTGGTTCATATTGCCGGATTTCAGCTAAAGCCGAATCAAGATCCTGAACATTCAACCCTGCAACTTCGGTCACTTTACCCGGCCCCGACAGCAGAACGTGGCGCAGATTTTCAGCCCCTTCAAGTTTATCTTTTAGTTTTTCCCAAGCTTCCTTATCTGTCACCAGCACCGAGGCCCCTGCATCTTTGGCCAAATAGGCAACTTCTTCAGCAGTAAGTAAGGTTGAAGTTGGTACAGAAATAGCACCGCGTTTCATTGCCCCCAAAAATGCGGTTGGATAGTCCAATGAGTTGGGGAGGCGTATCAATATACGCTCTCCTTCTGCTATTCCGTAATTTCTCAACAGTTGCGCAAAGCGGCTTGTTCGCTCTGACAACACCGAAAATGTAATTTGTGATGTTCCCAGTTTGTCGTCTTCAACAATCATCGCAATATTGTTTGCGGCTGGTGTGCCCAAGTGAGCATCCGTGCAGGCGACACCAATATTGAAATATTCCGGCACTTGCCAGACCCAGGGATCGAACGGTTTGAAACTTGACATAGATATTCCTAATATTAAATTGTTACAAAATTACGCCATACGGCCAGTTCTCACGTATCACCTGAGGCGGCATTAATTCCAGTACCGTCAGGGCAAATTCAGTATCGTCCGGAGTGAGTGCGCGTAATGCATGTGCTCGCAATAAAGTTTGCAAAGCCTTGCCGAACATGGGCGGATCGAGCATTTCACCCTCGAAGCGGATAGCACCTCCCAATAGCGCATCTGCCTCTATAGCGGCTTTGAGGATTCTTATTTTTTGCGAAACTTCGGTAGGAGACGGTGTGTATGCCACTTTGCAGAGATGGATATGTCCCGGGTGAATTACCTGCTTGCCAGTCAATCCCATTGCCGACTCTTGGCATGCGTGCTTATAAACGATATGCGACTCATTTTCACCGTGCAAATCAAGCCAGCGACGCACATCATGCGGCTCTACAAAATTTTCCGGCATACTGCTGGAGCCGATCAGGGTTTCAACGCCACCAATGACACCTTTACCGGCGATGCGTGCCTCAAACATAATCTGGTTTAGAAAATATTTAAGTTCTTCGGTCCAGTGTTCAGGTGTGATTTGAATTCCCATGGCTTTTGAAAAATCGTGAATCCCAAATACAACATGTTTCACCGTGCTGTACTGCATTAAGTCAGGTGCTATCTTCAGTGATTTGGGATGTTCGATAATGGGCTGAATGGTAATAGGATGATTTAATCCGACCAAAAAGTTGGATAAGTCCCTCACCTCGGGAGCGCCATAAGCTTCTCCGGCTTTTGCCAACATCACCACATCAATATGTTCGGCAAGATCCTTAACCAATTTCATGTCAAGGTCGTATTCTTCAGTCCGGAATGGATTGACACGAATAGCAATGGCAACTTCACTTCTGCGGGTAAATTTTGGCAACTCTTGGCGGAGCAAAGTACGGCTTAATTCTTTCTGGCGGCAACCGTCTTCCAAGTCAAAAATGAGTGTGTGAGCATGCGTTAGGTGCGCGTGTTTTTTCATCCGCAACGCAGCCCCTTCAAGATCTTCGTATATACCCAGCGACGGCGCATATTTCACGGGCGGGTAATATAATTGAATGCCAGGCCAGAATCCTCCTAACATCCCAGTATTGACCAACCGGCTGTTGTCGCCTTTGGTGTATTCATTGTGAGTTTTTTCCAAGCTTTCCATACCCCTCCCGGTTCAGTTCCCGCTTGTTAAGGCAGGATATTTATTGGCAATACTTTGTCAGCAAAATTTCCATCGGTTCAAAGCAAACCGACAATATTCTATTCAAGTTGATTGAAATAATAATGCTCGTCCGTGAGACACAATCCCAGTCGCCATTCCATCGGTTTGTCGCCATAGGTATAAGACAAACGTTCAATGCTTAACAACGGAGCACCTTTTTTTAGCCCCAACAGATTGGCTTCTTCAGCATCTGCGCCGACGGCGATAAGGCGCTCGTCCGCACGTACCATGTTTATACCCAATTGTGTTTCGTACATACGGTACATAGAGCCGTTAAACTCCTCTATACGTTCAGCCGTGACACCTTTGAAGGTTGCCGCCGACAAAATAATTCGATCCAAAATCACCGGTTTGTTGGAGAATAGCAACAAACGTTTGATATCTATCACGACGCTGCCTGTTTTAATTTGCAACTTCATCGCAATATCGGCAGTCGCTTTTGAACGATCACAACTTAGCAGTTTATTGTCGAGCAACTCCTTGCTGCCGTCAGCGGCAACCAGTCTTAAAAATCTGAGCTTCACCACCTCTTCCGAGTGAGTCGCGACATAGGTTCCTTTGCCCTGGCGCCGAACCACAATGTTTTCTGAAGCCAGTTCATCGATAGCTTTTCTTACCGTGCCCTGGCTTACGCCAAACTTGGCGGCAAATTCCATTTCACTGGGTATTGCCTCACCCGGCCCCCATTCGCCGGAAATCAGGCTACGCGTTATAAGCGCCTTGATCTGCCGGTAAAGCGGTTGAAACTGCGGGGATGCGATTGGTTCATTCATGTCTGAAAAATGAAATTATGTCGCCGACATTTATAACCGACAGATTTTAATATGTCAATTGTTTTATATCTTATATAAGATACAACTATTTTGTTGACACTGACCTTTGCCGACTATAGAATTAATCCGGTTAATTTTGAATTGCAAATACAGTTTCAGTTTTTCAACAGGGATCACCATGAACAAGTATTTTCGTCCGCGTCGCTCAATGCTTTATGTTCCGGGCTGCAACCCGCGCTATCTGGAAAAAGCACGCAGCCTGCCTGCAGATTCAGTCATTCTTGACCTGGGAGATCCGATCCTGGTCGCGGCAAAAGAAATATCCCGGCAATATGTGGTAGACGCTGTCAAACAAGGCGGCTATGGCGCGCGCGAGGTGGTCGTCCGCGTGAATGATCTTGATTCGCCGTGGGGGCAGGATGACATCAAGGCAATCGCCAAATTAAATGTTGACGCAGTGTTATTTTCAAACGTCGAAAGCAAAAATGATGTATTGGTCGCACTTGACGCACTTGATCAGGCGGGCGGCAAAGACAAGCCTGTTATGGTGATGATAGAAAGCCCTCTGGCCGTGCTGCATGCCGAAGAAATCGCCGGTGCTTCTGATCGCATCGCCTGCATGATTATGGCCACTTCCGATCTTATTTCGCAAATGCATGCCTGTTCTACAAAAGACCGTTTTCCCCTGCTCACCAGTCTTTCTCTGGTGATACTCGCGGCAAGAGCCTACAAACGCGGCGTTGTGGATGGCATTAACAGCCATTTGAAAAATATGGAAACCTTTGAGTATGCCTGCCGACTGGGACGCGATATGGGCTTCGATGGCAAATCACTGGTACACCCTTTGCAACTGGCTTATGCAAATGACGCTTTCAGGCCCAAACATACTGAAGTAGCAACCGCACGCGACATTATTTCCGCTCTTGCGGCAGCTAATGCAGAAGGCCGTGGAACGGTAGTTTTAAATGACCGGCTTGTTGAACATCATCACATTGAGGCTGCAACACGGCTTTTGAAATTAAGCGAAATGATCACCAAGCTGGAACAGGCTCAATGAATACACAAACCAAAAAACCTGAACCCGGTCGGGGCAATTTTTTTGAAGATTTTAGCCTTGGCCAAGTTTTCCAACATGCCACTCCCCGCACGATAAGTGAAGGTGATTGTTCACTTTATATTGCTCTCACCGGTAGCAGGCAAATTCTGCATTGCGCGCAACCGGTAGCGCACGCAATTGGATATCCCCGCAACACCGTTGACGATTTGTTGGCTTTCCACATTGCCTTCGGCAAGACAGTACCGGATATTTCTGTCAATGCCGTAGCCAATCTGGGATATGCAGATATACGCTTTTTAAAACCTGTTTACTCTGGCGACACTTTGCACACCTCGTCCACTGTCATCGGGCTCAAACAGAATTCCAATGGCAGTAGCGGCGTGGTCTATGTGCACTCGATATCACAGAATCAAAACCTGCAACCTGTGCTCGAATGGAAACGCTGGGTCATGGTGCACAAAAAGGACTTAACACATCCCGCCCCTGAAACAGTTATTCCAGAATTGCCACCCAAAGTTTCTGTCCACAATTTATGCGTACCTGATTTTCTGAATTTCGGCGATTTTGAAACTTCGATTACCGGCAGTCAAATGTTGTGGGACGACTATGCCCCGGGTGAACGAATTAATCATCCCGCCGGTATGACAGTTGATGATAGTGACCATACTTTAGCCACCAAACTCTACCAGAACAACGCGCGATTGCATTTCGATGAAAAAATGATGAAAGACACGCAGTTCGGCCGCAGGCTGATGTATGGCGGTCACGTAATTTCGATTTGCCGTGCACTCTCCTATGACGGTCTTGAAAACGCGCTATGCATTGCCGCGATCAACGCCGGCACCCACTGCAACCCCAGTTTTGGCGGTGATACTTTTTATACTTGGACTGAAGTATTGGAAAGCTGGGAATTACCGGGCAGAAAAGATCTGGGGGCTCTGCGCCTGCGCATGGTTGGCCTGAAAAATATACCGGCCAACTCATTGCAGCAAACCCATATCGAACAAAACGGCAAACAGGTTTACCACCCTAACGTTGTACTCGATCTCGATTACACCATTTTTATTCCGCGCAGATAAAGGAGTCAGCATGTCACAAGTAGTTCATCCCAATCAGGCCCTATTCGGGGGAGAAAAACCATTTCCCGTCATCCCAAGTTGCGAGCATTTTGCTGGTAGCGAAAAACTCATTCTCAAGGCGCTTGCGCTGCAAGATACGCTTGGGCCCATCTTTGACATCACTTGCGATTGCGAAGATGGTGCAGCAGCCGGCCAGGAACGCGAACATGCGGGGATGATTGTCAGCACCTTAAATTCACCCGCTAATAAACATCATATGGCCGGGGCTCGTATCCATGATTACACCCATCCCGCCTGGCGCCTGGATGTCGATATTCTGGTAGGCGGTGCCGGTAACGTATTGGCATATATCACTATCCCCAAGCCGACCAGTTCAACGCAAGTCGCGGAGATGATTGCCTATATCCAAAAAGTAGCTTCCGCCAACGGAATTACTCGTGAGATACCAATCCATGTATTGATCGAAACGCATGGCGCACTTCATGATGTTTACAAGATTGCAGCCCTGCCTTGGCTACAGGTAATAGATTTTGGCTTGATGGATTTCGTGAGTGGACACCACGGCGCTATTCCTGCATCTGCAATGCGCAGCCCCGGTCAGTTTGAGCACCGCCTGCTTGCACGCGCCAAAGCAGAAGTAGTTGCTGCTGCGCTAGCCCATGGCGTTGTGCCTGCACATAATGTGACACTGGATTTGAAAAATACCGAAACCACTTTTTCAGATGCCGGTCGTGCGCGCAATGAATTTGGCTTCTTGCGTATGTGGAGTATTTATCCCACCCAAATTCAGGCGATCGTGGATGCCATGAAACCAAATTACGATGAAGTAACCGATGCGAGCAACATACTGCTCGCAGCCCAAGCGGCTCAGTGGGGACCGATTCAATACGACGGTGAATTGCATGACCGCGCCACTTATCGATATTTTTGGGAAGTGTTGCAAAAAGCCAAGCTTACCGGCGTTGAAGTACCGGAAAAAGCCTCCGTCGCATTTTTTAATTAGCTAATTGAGTGTATCAAACTCGGATTAGCCAATTAGATTATGCATATTCTCATTGAGAATTCTATAGTTGGTGACAGCTTCCCCCGCCCTGCCCTCCCCCGATGAAGGGTTCTGCTCCTTCTCCCATCTGGGGAGGGTTGGGGAGGGGGTTTGTGGCAACCATGTCACGAATTTTAACCTTGCACTTTGGTGACCGCCGGAATGGTCAAAACTATGTTAGTCCCCATACATAACCAATGAATTGCTGTGCTTCTTGCAGCTTAGTCAGACGGCTGGTATCTTCATCAGACCTTGGGGTTTACCAAACTTCAATTATCTGCCAATGAAGTCCTTTTTTCTTCGTAATTACAGATATTTTCCCATTTTGCAGCCATCGGATTCGTTAGTAGCAACTTGCCAAACTCGAAAGCACTTGCCAAACTAACTTCAGATTGGGCAGATAAACCTTCACCCAATTCGAATTGTTCGCCTCGAATACAAAGGATAAAAACATCCGGTGGCTTTTCAGTATAAAATTGTTCAAACACTTTCAACAAAGACTCCGGTGCAAGTGCATGGCTGTACAGCACTTGCTCCTCATTCGCTTTTGCACGGTAAAAAGTAAATGGTGCACTGGTGTCTATTCCCGCATCCATAAACAATACCAAGCGCCGGTCTTTCATATCCATCACATGTTCAATCTGCAATTGAAAATCTTCCAGCAGTTCGAATTGTTCGTAACAGCTTCCCGCCTTTAACCAACTATCCAGCTCTCGCAACAACTTGACTCCGAGCGCATCGTCACCGCGTGATTCATTACCGATTGCAAAAATAAGTACAGGGGCGATCATTAAACCTCGGCGCAAATTGAACCATTGTTAGAACGCGACATTGTGGACAATTGTTCACCCGCGCCGTTTAACAACTCTACCTGCAACGGCATCTTACCCAGCGCATGGGTCGCGCAGGATAAACAAGGATCAAACGCTCTGATTGCCACTTCGATGTGATTCAACAATCCTTCTGTAACCTCGTGCCCCTGCAAGTATTGCTGCGCAACCCGACGTACGGCTTCATTCATCGCCTGATTGTTGTGTGTTGTAGAAACGATCAGGTTACACATGGTAACCAAATCATTCTCATCCACACGATAGTGGTGAATAAGCGTGCCGCGCGGTGCTTCAATCACCCCCACTCCTTCGTTGCCACGCTCACCCTTTGCCATTAGATCGTCTCCCATGATGTCATCATCATGCAGCAATTCTTTGATCATTTCGGCTGCATGCAACATTTCGATCATACGCGCCCAATGGTATCCAAGCGGCGCATGCATCGGCATGACACCGCTAAACGCAGCAAAGTCACGACGTTCTACCTCTGCCAATGGAGTCGAGATGAAATCGCAATTCTGCACGCGCGAAAGCGGGCCTACGCGATACCAGCCTTTTTCCGTGCCCAGCGACTTGAGATATGGAAACTTCATGTAGCTCCAATTCTTAACCTCTTCCGCTATTAATTGGGAATAGTTCTGATAGTCGACGCCATCAAAAATAATATTGCCGCTCTCATCGCGGCCTCGCAACTGGCCATGATACAAATCCATTCCGCCATCGAGTCCCACGATCGACATGTAGTTGGCACGAAAAGAGCCGAAGCTGTTATAGAGTTCCGGATTCTGATGGTGCATATCTTTCACAAGATGTACCGCATCGCGGCTCCAGGACACGATCTGGTAGATGTCGTTGAGCAACTCATCACGTTCGGCAATACTCAACGATTTATTCACACCGCCAGGGACCGCGCCGGTGCCATGTATTCGCTTACCCGCCGTATGGCGTATCACTTCTTGTCCGAATTTGCGTAACAGTATCCCGCGCTTGGCGGTGTCGGGATGTTTTTCTGCCACACCGATAATGTTGCGTTTTGACATGTCGCTATCGAAGCCAAACAACAAATCAGGCGAACTTAGATGAAAGAAATGCAATGCATGTGATTGCAAAATTTGACCGTAGTGCATGAGCCTGCGCATCTTTTCTGCTGTTGGTGTGAGATGTATGGCGCCCACGATGTGATCCAGTGCTTTGCTGGCGGCAAGATGATGACTCACCGGACAGATGCCGCACAAACGTTGTACCATCACCGGCACTTCCCAGTAGGGGCGTCCCTGAATAAATTTTTCAAAACCACGAAATTCCACGATGTGCAAACGCACTTGATGGACTTTATTTTTGTCATCCAACAAGATAGTCACTTTGCCGTGGCCTTCCACACGCGATACCGGATCGATGACTACGCGGCGCAAATTTTCCGGATGGACAGCAGTTTCCAATGAGGCAGACATATACATCCCTTTAATCGTAATGCATCAAATTATGGCCCAGTTCCGGCTCACGACCTGCTAGCAAATCAGTCAATACTTTCCAGATGGCATCGCCTGAAGGCGGACAACCCGGAATGAAATAATCGACCTTCACCACTTCATGGATGGGATAAACCTTATCCAGTGGCAGCGGCAATTCTGGGTCGTTAGGAATGAAGCCATCGATCAGGCCGTGTTGCGCGTGATAGACCTCTTCCAGTATCAGAGGAAGAGAAAGATGGTTGCGCTGGGCGGGTAATCCGCCGTTTATAGCGCATGCACCAATCGCAATCAGCGTCTTGCAATTGAGCCGGAACTCCTGCAGCACATGCACGTTTTCGGCGTTGCACAAACCGCCTTCAATAATACCGATATCGCAAGGCCCGCAATGTTTGATATCGGTCAGTGGTGAACGGTCGAATTCGACCAATTTAATCAACTCTAACAAACGCTCGTCGATATCCAGAAAGGACATGTGGCAACCAAAGCAACCTGCCAAAGTTGCCGTTGCGACTTTTAGTTTTTTTACGGGCACATCCATATCAAGCTCCCTTTACTATTGGATGCGGCGTCGCGCTGATGGGATGTTCATCGAAAGTGCGTCGTCCTATCGGTATGGCAAATCCAACACGTTTTTTGATGATGACTCCGACAGGACAAACATGTGCCGCTTTATCGTCGCCGGAAAAGTCGGTATCCACTAAATTGCCTGATTTCGCATTGACAATAAGATGGCTCTTGATACCGCGACCGGACAAGGCGAACACATTTTTCCCATCCACATCACGGCTTGCACGCACACACAATGAACACAAAATACAGCGATTGAAGTCGAGGAGGTATTCCGAATGAGTGGCATCGACCGGGCGGTCGGGGAAAAATTGATCGAAATGCGGCGACATCATTTCAAGCTCATAGGCCGTCGCCTGCAATTGGCAGTTTCCGCTTTTTTCACACGACGGACAGAAATGATTACCTTCGACGAATAGCATCTGTAACAGCACTCTGCGTTCATCGTTCAATTCTTTGGTATCGCTCTCGACCACCATTCCCGGCTGAGGTTGTTGGGTACACGAAGCGGTTTGCCGGCCATTGGCTTTTACTGTACACAACTTGCATGACCCATGCGGCTTGAATTCCGGGTTAAAACACAAATGCGGGATGTATTCGCCCGCAGCGATCGCCGCTTGGATAATGGTTTGACCTTCGCTGTATGGAATGGACTTACCATCTAGGGTAAAGGTATTATCCATCGCTACGCTCTCCCCCTGTCCAACTTTCCCCCTTCGAAAGCCCCCTATCTAACTTTCCCCCGAAGGGAGAAAGGACAATAGAGAAAGGCAATCTTGAACTCTCCGGGAGAAAGAGTAATCGCGAAAGACTATTTTTAATCATTTACTTTCTCCAAATGTGCTCCCTTGTCATCACGCCCGGTCATTTGCCGTGCCTGAATCAAGGCGCTATCAAGATCAAAGGCAGGAACAAAATCTTTGTGCGAAAGTCGTTTTTCGTAAGCAGGACGGAACTTGGCGATTGTATCCAATACCGGATTGCACGCTGAATGTCCCAAGCCGCAGTGGCTTGTCGTCTGCAATAACACATTGAGCTTTTCGATCTCGGCAAAGTCGTAGGGTGATCCTTGTCCATGGGCTAATTTATCCATCATGTTGGACAGTAAAGAAGTTCCAACCCGGCAAGGCGTACAAAAACCACAACTTTCGTGCGCAAAGAAATGGATAAAGTTGCGCGCCACTTCAAACATATCGCGGCTCTGGTTAAACACCATGAATGCACCCGCAGTGGGAATGTCTTCAAAGCCGATACGTCTTGAAAACTCATTCGCAGAAATACAAATACCAGAGGGGCCGCTCACCTGTACCGCCTGCGTATCACGTGCACCACAATCCGCCAGCACTTGTGCTACCGTCACCCCAAATGGATATTCATATAACCCCGGATGCTCACAATCGCCCGACACGGAAAGAATTTTGGTTCCACTGGATGTCTCGGTTCCAATCGCCGCGTACCATGCGCCGCCATTCAGTCCGATCAAACTGGTGGCCGCAAATGTTTCGACATTGTTTACCACCGTGGGCTGATTGAGATAGCCATTGGTTACCGGAAAAGGGGGGCGATTGCGTGGCGTACCACGCTTACCTTCCAGCGATTCGATCAAGGCCGACTCTTCACCGCAGATATACGCCCCTGCGCCGAGGTGAATTTCAATATCGAAATCAAAATTATCCGAACCGAGAATGTGGTTACCAAGCAGTTTTTGTTGGCGACGCCTTTGCAACACGGCCTGCAAATGATCCAGCAGATAACGATATTCTCCACGCAAATAGAGAAACCCTTTTTGTGCTCCAATGATGCGGGCGCATAATGTCATCCCTTCAAAAACCATATCGGCGTATTCATTTAACAACACTCGATCTTTAAAGGTACCCGGTTCGCCTTCGTCGGCATTGCAAACTACATAGTGCTGCTCACCCGGCGCGGCGCGGCAAAATTCCCACTTGGAGCCAGTCGAAAATCCCGCACCTCCACGTCCGCGTAATTTTGATATTTTGATTTCGTTCAATAGCGCTTCCGCATCTCGATGAAGCAAGGCGGACAACGCTGATCCGGATTTGAAATCACTGCCAAGCATAATGTCCTTGCGACAAATATTATTCTCGATCAAAAAAAACTCTACCGGCCAGGCAGAGACCGGCACATGCTCACGAATTAATTCGCAAATTGCACTCACACGCTCGGGCGTCAGCCGATTGATGGCAATATTATTAACCAGTATCGCAGGTCCCTGATCGCACATTCCAGTACATGAAGTTGTATTTATCCAGAGCAGCCCGTCTTCGGAAAGCTTGCCTGGTTCCACCCATAACTGAGAGCACATTGCTTTCATTAAATCCATGTTGCCCAACATTCGATCAGTGATATTGTCGGAAAACAATATGCGATATTCCCCTTGCGGCTGCAAATATAGAAACGAATAAAATCCGGCGACTCCTTCTATTTTTGATCGCGGTAATTTAAGTTTTTCCACAAGGTAGTCAATGGCGTCAGAGTGAATGAAGCCAAAATGCTCTTGCGCTTCCCTGAGAATTTGCAGAAGATCATTTGC
>CAIWKC010000345.1 GCA_903913145.1 uncultured Gallionellaceae bacterium
GCTTGGTATGGCGTACGTAATTATCAAGCACGCAATTTCATGCGCAATCAAATGAGCATCGGCGATGGCGTATTTTTTTACCATTCCAATTGCAAAGAGCCGGGCATTGCCGGTATTGCCAAAGTCAGTGCGCAAGCTTATCCAGACGCCACGCAATTCAATCCAAAAAACAAATATTTCGATCCCAAAGCAACTCGGGAGCAACCCCGCTGGTTTAACGTTGATGTGCAATTGGTGAAAAAAATCGCCCTCATTCCACTAGACGAATTACGCCGACATCCCGAACTGGCTCAAATGCGAACTTTGCAACGTGGCAACCGTCTTTCTATTACACCACTTGACCCGGCCGAATGGAAATTCATTAATGCAAAATTAGTAAGTGAACTGTAATTTTTACTTGCATTTGCTCGTTAAATTGTCCAATTTCTGAGTTCGGTATAATTGCTTGATGCAAACATTGTCATCTCTTCGTGCCGGTAAATTAACCGGTAGCACTCGTCTTGATCTTTCTTGCGGTCTAAGCGAATTCCCGAAAGAAATATTCGGTCTTGCCGATTCACTTGAAGTGCTCAATTTATCCGGCAATAAATTATCCAGCCTGCCAGACGACCTGCCAAGGTTACACAAACTGCGGGTTATTTTTTGTTCCGGGAACAATTTTACTGAAGTGCCGGAAGTGTTGGGAAAATGCCCAAATTTAGAAATGATTGGCTTCAAGGCCAATCAAATTAATTACGTTCCTGCTTCTGCCTTACCCAAACAACTTCGCTGGTTAATACTGACTGACAATCAACTTGCCGACTTACCCGTCGAGCTTGGCTCATGTACCAGATTGCAAAAACTGATGTTGGCAGGTAATCGCTTGCAAACCCTGCCAAAACAATTGGCCGACTGCAAGAACCTGGAATTACTTCGAATTTCTGCCAATAAATTTACTGTGTTACCTGGATGGTTGATCACTATGCCACGACTTTCCTGGTTGGCTTTTGCGGGCAATCCCTGCAGCGATGAAAGTGAGCTGACCGCCTTGGCAAGACAACCCATAACTCATATTGCCTGGTCCGATCTGGATTTAGAGCACCCATTGGGCGAAGGATCTTCTGGTGTAATTTATCGAGCGAAGCTAAATGAAGGAGATATAGAAACATCGGTTGCAGTCAAAATGTTTAAAGGGTCGGTAACCAGCGATGGCTTGCCACGCAGTGAAAAAATAGCCTGTATCGCTGCAGGCGTGCATCCTGGGCTAATACCAGTTAATGGAAAAATCAGCGGGCATCCTGAAAATTCAATGGGCTTAGTGATGTCACTGATCGACCCTGAATTTATAAGCCTTGCTGGCCCGCCTAGTTTGGCATCTTGCACCCGGGATATTTATCCGGTAGAAACCCGATTCACTGTAAAAACTGCAATCAATATTTTGCTAGGCATTGCCAGTGTAGCTGGGCACCTTCATTCACAGGGCATACTGCATGGTGATTTGTACGCACACAATATTTTGTGGAATGGAAAAGGCGATTCTTTACTATGTGACTTTGGCGCAGCATCCTTTATTCCACAAAACGATGGCAACTTAGGTGATGCATTGAAGCGCATCGAAGTGAGGGCTTTTGCCTGTTTGCTTGAAGAAGTTTTGGAACGCAGTCAACCAATAACTGAAGAAAAACACGTCATCGATGCTTTACGTGAATTGCATACCCGATGCGGTCATGCAGTGGTTAATTCGCGCCCCTTGTTTGACGAAATCGGGTCTGTCTTAAGCTCACTGCAAACCCGTGTATGAGACACTATTTCACCAACAACCCAATCAAAACTCATATCCATTTCTAATTGCCCAGTTTCAATCCGATGACTTTATAGAAATTCGATAAATCACTCAGGTCCTCGTAAACCGCAGCGGCACCAGAAAAATCCTGTTTGCTGGTATACGGATTAAGGGTGATGTAGGTTTTAATTCCCGCCGCAAGCGCAGAGCGCAATCCGTTATTCGAATCTTCAAGTGCAATGCATTCGGACGGGTGAAGTTTTAATTCACGCAACACCCAATGGTAAATATCCGGCGCGGGTTTTTTATTTGGAACAATGTCGCCACAGCCGTTAGCAGAAAAATATTTTGCCCAGTTTGTTCCCAATCCGACTTCCAGCAAAGCAGAGACATTTTCCGGAGTTGTCGTTGTGGCGATAGCAAGCGTAATCCCGGCGCGATTCGCCTCGGTAATAAGCTGTTTTATCCCCGGGCGCAATGGAATCAAACCGCCACGTAACATGGTCGTGTAGTGAGCAGTTTTCATCAAATGCAGGTTTTTGACAAAGCCGTCGTAATCGGCTGGCTTGGTAAAGTCAGTCAGAAAACTTTCAACAAAATACTTGATTCGCTCTTTACCACCGGTGACTTTGAGCAGCTTGTCATATAGCGCAACATCCCATTCCCAGTCAAGATTATTTTCTGCAAAAGCGGTATTAAAAGCGATGCGGTGTGCATCCTCTGTGTCCGCTAGTGTACCGTCAACGTCAAATATGATTGCTTCAATCGTCACTTTTCTATCTTTCTCGTAATTCAAAATGGAATTATGAATTTTAGCGCATCCCCGGCATCATACCTTTCATGCCGCGCATCATCTTTGCCATACCCCCCTTGCCGCTGAACATTTTCATCATCTTTTGTGTCTGTTCAAACTGGTTAAGCAGTTGATTGACGTGCATCACTTGCACGCCAGCGCCAGTCGCGATACGACGTTTGCGTGAAGCCTTGATCAGTTCGGGATGGCTGCGTTCAAATGGCGTCATCGAGTTGATAATTCCTTCCGTTCGATTGATTTGACGGTCGTCGACTTTTGCCCCGGCTGCAGCTTGAGAAAGTTGTGCAGGCAGTTTGTCCATCAGCGCGCTTACACCGCCCATTTTTTTCATCTGCACGATCTGCATTTTAAAATCATTCAGATCAAAGCCTTTACCGCTTTGCATCTTCTTCGCCAGCTTTTCCGCCTCGACATGATCGACGCCGCGCTGTGCATCTTCAATCAAAGATAACACATCACCCATACCCAGCACGCGTGACGCCATGCGGTCAGGGTAGAACGGTTCTAGGCCGTTCATCTTTTCACTTACGCCAACGAATTTGATCGGTTTGCCCGTCACATGGCGCACCGACAGCGCCGCACCGCCGCGTGCGTCTCCATCCAGTTTGGTGAGGATGATTCCTGTCAGCGGTAACGCATCACCGAACGCTTTGGCAGTATTCACCGCATCCTGGCCGGTCATCGCATCAACCACGAACAGCGTCTCGATGGGCTTCAACGCGGCGTGCAATTGTTTGATCTCTTCCATCATTGCCGCATCTACTGCCAAGCGGCCCGCAGTATCGACGATCAACACTTCATGGTGATGTTTACGCGCAAAATCCAGCGCGGCCAAAGCGATGTCCTGTGGCTTCTGGGAAATATCCGAAGGAAAGAAATCCACTTCCAGTTGTTGAGCCAAGGTGCGCAATTGTTCGATCGCGGCAGGGCGATACACGTCACAACTGACAAGCAACACTTTTTTCTTGTTCTGATCGCGCAGTAGTTTGGCCAGTTTGCCGCTGGTCGTGGTTTTACCTGCACCTTGTAATCCAGCCATCAAAATAACTGCCGGTGGAACCGCCGCCAAATTGAGCGCATCGTTATGCTCGCCCATCAACTTGGTCAATTCGCGATTGACTACCCCGATCAAAGCTTGACCGGGGCTCAGGCTTCCGATAACCGCTTCGCCCATAGCGGCTTGCTTAACTTGGGCGGTAAACTCTTTGACCACGGGCAAGGCCACATCCGCCTCAAGCAAAGCGAGTCGCACTTCGCGCAAAGCATCTTGAATATTATCTTCAGTCAGCCTCGCTTGGCCGCGTAACGTTTTTACGATGCCAGAAAGACGCTGGGTAAGGTTGTCCAACATAGTTATGTTCTCGCTCTGTCAAAAAACAACTGTAACGTGAAACTCGAGTAGCGATTCGTTCGAACCCACTCCCTCATGGGGATGGATGGGGTGGGAGAAACGGGCATCACGAGTTCCACTTTCCGGGGTGGCACAATTGCCATGCCCGTTAGTGTAGAATTCGCCAAGTCTAAAACATCTTCACGCATCATGTCGAACTTCGTACCAACATTCGTGGCATTTTTTGCCTACATCACATTTGCCTTTTTCTTTTGGCGCGCGCAAGTCGCAGGCAACGCTGAAGCGTTAAACCGTAGCGGTTTGGGGCACGCCATCGGCGTACCTTTGGCGCTTCAAGCCTGGTTGCTTTACCACAATTTAATTGTGGGTAGCAGTCTAAATCTTGGATTAGTGTATTCGATTTCGCTGATTTTGTGGCTGACATTGCTTGTTTATTGGATTGCCCGATTTTTCTACCCCTTGGCTAATATGTTGTCTATCGTGTTGCCTTTGGCTGCAATGGGTGTGGTTTTGCCTGAACTGTTTCCGGAAACGCGCGTTCACACTGAACCCACTTCCTGGATATTTGACGCGCATGTGTTGGTAGCCATGATGGCTTATAGCCTTTTTACCATCGCCGCACTGCATGCGGGGTTAATGTCGTTCGTCGAAAAAGGCTTGCACCAAGCCACCCTGCCAAACGTTCTTAAAAACCTGCCACCATTGTTGACAATGGAAACTTTGCTTTTCCGCATCCTCGGTGTGGGATTGGTGTTGTTGACACTTACGCTGGCTTCTGGAATTTTATTTTCCGAACAAATATTCGGCAAACCTTGGCAATTCAGCCACAAAGTTTTATTCGGGTTTATTTCTTGGGGCGTATTCAGCGTGCTGCTAATCGGGCGTACCTTCAAAGGCTGGCGCGGGCGTACTGCTGTTCGCTGGACATTGAGCGGTTTCGGCTTTTTGGTGTTGGCTTATCTGGGAACGAAGTTTGTACTGGAGATCGTTCTGCATCGTTAACATTGATATCTCGTTAAGTTTATGTGGGAGCGCAATTCATTGCGCGATTTTTTTGAATATTCGCGCAATGAATTGCGCTCCCACATAAAAGATGGACGATCAACTTTATAACAATCCCTTCTCCGCAAACGACAAACACCCCGCCCCTGCCACGATGAAATGATCCAGCACGCGCACATCCACCAAGCTTAAAGCTTGTTTCAAAGCTTCAGTCAGCATCCGATCCGATTGACTGGGTTCCGCAACACCAGATGGATGGTTGTGGGCGAAGATGACTGCAGCTGCATTCAACGCCAAAGCGCGTTTAACTACCTCGCGCGGGTAAACACTGGTTTGGGTTAGCGTGCCGTGAAACATCTCTTCGGCAACAATCACACGATGTTGTGCATCGAGAAAAATCACCATGAAAACTTCCTGCTCGCGCCCGCGTAACAGCAATTGTAAATAATTGCGTACCGCCAAAGGTGAATTCAGTGCATCACCAATGCGCATTTCTTCCTGCAATGCACGCCGCGACATTTCCAGCACCGCCTGCAACTGCACATACTTGGCCTGTCCCATTCCATGCGTCTCGCAAAAGACCGCCTCACTCGCAGCAAACATTTGCGTCAAATTACCGAATCGTGTGAGTAGTTCGCGTGCCAGATCAACCGCACTTTTGCCGACAACGCCGGTGCGCAAAAAAATCGCCAACAACTCCGCATCGGATAATGCCGCAGCACCGCGTTGAATCAGTTTTTCACGAGGACGTTCGTTAACTGGCCAGTCAGGAATGCTCATATTATTGCAACCGCTTCAATTTTAAGATGCCGACAAATTGTCGAAAGCCGTACTTTTCCATGCGTAATTATTTAGCAAAGAATTATGGGTCTAATCTGTTCGCCTTGAGCTTGTCGAGCGGTATATTTTGTGAATGAACTTATTTGGTAAAGATTTATTCACTTAAAATTTTACATGTCCAATTGCCTTTTGAATTATTGAATAGGCTGGTCGCCACAGACCTCACTTTCTTGTTAAGATGCGCGAATTATGGAACAAACGAAACCAAAACATATCGTTCTCGGCATTACAGGCGGCATAGCAGCCTACAAGGCGGCGGAGTTGTCTCGGCTGCTGGTAAAACAGGGCATTACCGTACAGGTGGTGATGACCGAAGCTGCAACGCATTTCATCACGTCTGCGACCATGCAGGCACTCACCGGACATCCGGTGTTAGTAGATCAATGGCTGGATGACAAAGGCATGTCACATATCCAGTCCAGCCGTGTTGCCGACACAATCGTGATTGCACCTGCGACTGCAGATTTTATTGCCAAGTTGGCACATGGGTTGGCAGATGATTTGCTATCCACTTTGTGCCTGGCAAGAAATTGTCCTTTAATAATTGCACCTGCAATGAATAAGCAGATGTGGTCTAACGCTGCGACCAAGCGCAACGTGCAGCAATTGATTGCGGATGGAGTAACGGTATTAGGCCCGGCTAGTGGCGTTCAAGCATGTGGCGAAGAGGGTATGGGGCGGATGGTTGAGGCTGAGGAATTGGCCATGGGAATTGTAGCTTTTTTAAAAGATGGCGAGTCACTGAACGCGCTTACCCCCTCCCTAACCCTCTCCCGTTGGGAGAAGGAACTAAAAGGTGTGAAAGTGCTTATTACTGCAGGGCCAACTTATGAGGCCATTGACGCGGTGCGTGGTATCACTAATCGCAGTAGTGGCAAGATGGGTTACGCCATTGCGCAGGCGGCGCAAGAGATGGGGGCAGAAGTCATGATGGTTTCCGGCCCCACTGCGTTGCACCATCCGCCAGATGTAAGAGTGACCAATGTCACCAGCGCCGCCGAGATGTTTGATGCGGTTAAACAGCACGTTGATGCTACTGATATTTTCATTAGTGTTGCTGCCGTGGCAGATTACCGCGTCGCGCAAACCAGCGAGCAGAAGATCAAAAAGCATGATGGGAATTTGACGCTGGAACTAATACCAAATACGGATATTCTTGCGTATATCGCCGCACTTCCAAATGCTCCATTCTGTGTAGGCTTCGCGGCAGAAAGTGAAAAGTTGAGCGAATACGCCGAAAAAAAACGCCGTGCTAAAAAATTACCTTTACTCGCAGCTAATCTTGCACAACACGCCATAGGAGCAGACAACAATGAAATAATTTTGTTCGACGACGCGGGAGAACATCATTTGCCACGCGCAGACAAACTTACTTTGGCGCGGGCGCTGTTACGCCACGCCGCAACGCTTTACCGAAAAGGGAAATCAAAATGAAAAGTGTGGACGTAAAGATTCTGGATAAAAGATTGCACGAACAGCCTCCTGCCTATAGCACACCGGGCTCGGCAGGGATAGACTTGCGCGCCTGCATTGATCACAACATGGTGATTCAACCTGGTCAATGTGAGCTGATTCCCAGCGGCATCGCCATCCATTTGGCCGATCCCCGCCACGCTGCAATGATACTTCCACGTTCGGGTTTGGGGCACAAACACGGTATCGTGCTGGGTAACCTAGTGGGACTGATTGATTCGGATTATCAGGGGCAGATTTTTGTTTCACTATGGAACCGCGGCCATCATCCCTTTACTTTAATGCCGCTGGAACGCATGGCTCAGCTGGTGGTTGTACCTGTCATGCAGGTACAATTTAATATCGTGGACGAGTTTCCCTTGAGTGAACGCGGAACAGGTGGTTTTGGTAGTACCGGCAAGCATTGATCCAAGACTTTTATTGGCTGAAAATACTTACGATTTAACTTACTCTGTTAAGCCCAATCGCCCGATGAATCGGCTTCCAACATTGAGCGCATCAGTGTGGGAGGCCGATTCATCGGGCGATGCTGTCCAGTCAGGTTAACTTCTCTATTTGCGGACTAGCCTACTTTTTAGGTTTTAATGCTCAAGTACCAATTCCAATTCGGTTGTATCGTCCTTGCGTACTGACACTTTTTCCGAGGCTGACTTATAACCATCAAGTTTCACATCCACGCTTTGAACGCCAGCTTCAATTTCCACACGCAATGGTGACAAACCAAAATATACCCCTCCCAAATAAACTTTGGCGCGAGCAGGTTTTGTGCTCAAGACCAACATTCCTGTTTTTGGCGGTGCCATTACTGACACAACTGGAACTACACTTGATGCGGGCAGATCTGCACTAGGCGTGAACAAAACTGTTACACCGGAAATGGGCTTGGTGCC
The DNA here is from genome assembly GCA_903913145.1 of uncultured Gallionellaceae bacterium. Taxonomy (GTDB): domain Bacteria; phylum Pseudomonadota; class Gammaproteobacteria; order Burkholderiales; family Gallionellaceae; genus PALSA-1006. Next base: position 8,133 of record CAIWKC010000345.1, read on the forward strand.
GGGCAAAACATTAAACAAATCAGGGCGCATGGAAATCAGGGTGGCACTTATTGCGTCAAATGTTTTTTTGGTCACCACTCCCAGCTTGAACTGCAAATATTGTGCAATGTCACCTTTGCTGTTGCCTGAAATACCTGCAAAACGATTGTCTTTTTCTACCACGATGCCAGACCAGATAGTTTTCCCCGTGGTGATCTCTTTCAGCGTTGTCTCAATTGAAATTGAAATTTCATCTCTTGCCTTAACGTTATAGGTTAACTCTTTCACAACTCCGTTAAGTTCATAGGTTGCGCTGTCATTATCAACCAATTGAAAACCGGCATCATCAAAACGTTTTCTCATTGCCTTGGTGACGAGCTCAGTGACTTCCCGGTCAAGTACCAGTTCTTTACCTGAAATTCCTACAATTCTTTCAGACGAAATGCCAATTTTATTAAGGGACATTCCTGCCCTGGTATCTACATAACTTTTGACATGTAGTGTTGCTGCATTTTTTACCGTAGGTACCATTGAACTGGGATTTTTGAGTTCTGGCACAGCGATCATGTCACTCGAAGAGAACAAATCCGCCAAACCAGCGTAAGACACCGGGCTAAAAGTAGAACTAAAAAATACCACCCCATACGCTAATAAGTGTAAAGCTATTCGCTTCATCGAAATCATCCTTATGTACCGGGTTCGCCGGAAAAAGTCCGGCCTGTTATCGTCCAAGAGACTCCACGCGTTTATCCGAATGCCGCAAAGCCCCCCCCTTCACGGAATTGTTTTTGAGTACCGGGAGAAAACGCACTAGCTCATTCAAGGCCAAGCGATACACTTCACGCTTGAACTCGATCACTGTCTCCATCTCAACCCAATAATCGTTCCAGCGCCATGCATCAAATTCCGGATGTTCTGACGCACGCAATGACACGTCGCAATCCCGACCGACCAATCTCAACAAAAACCAGATCTGTTTTTGTCCCTTGTAACTTCCGCGCGAATCGCGCCTTACCCAACCGTGCGGCACTTCATAACGCATCCAATCGCGTGTACGCCCCAGAATTTCAACATGACAAGTCTGCAAGCCCACTTCTTCATTCAACTCGCGATACATGGCCTGCTCGGGAGTTTCACCATGCTGTATTCCGCCTTGCGGAAACTGCCACGCATCCTGTCTGATGCGCTTACCCCAGAACACTTGATTCTTTGCGTTAGTCAGAATGATGCCTACGTTTGGGCGATAACCATCACGGTCTATCATAATTCGCCCCACTAAACTGTTTATCAATAGGTGGA
>CAIWKC010000346.1 GCA_903913145.1 uncultured Gallionellaceae bacterium
AATCTTCCGCCGACACGTTGCTTCAAATGATAGGGATATTCGCTGTTCGCCAGCATATCGGTGTCGTGATTACATTCCAATACTAGCGCATCGCAACCACTCAAGGTCGCTTCGATATGCGGAGTTGAAGATCCCACATCGGTCAAAACGCCGAGACGCCGTACACCGTCACTGAAAACATATTGCACGGGTTCACTTGCATCGTGCGGGACGGGGTATGGTTGTACCATGACCTCACCTATCGAAAACGGCAGATGAGGATTAATTTCTGTCACTGCTGACAAGTCTGCCAGTGCTCCATTTTGCGAACGTAACGTGCCGTGTGTGAGAAAGACAGGGAGGGCGAATTTTCGTGCCAAGCGCGCTACACCGCCTATGTGGTCACCATGTTCGTGAGTCACCACTATGGCCTGTAATTGCCCGGGTAACAATCCGAGGCGTGACAATCGGGCTAATGTCTCACTCAATGAGAATCCACAGTCAAGTAGCACCCTCGTTTGGCCTACTTCAACAACGAGGGCGTTGCCCTCACTGCCGCTACCTAGAATCGCGAACCGCATCGCCCGATCGCGAACCGGACTTCTCAACCGGAGATGATCGAATTTCCCTGGGTGGATTAGTGCCTAGATTTTGGTACAGGATTTCAATGAGCCGCGCTGCCTCTGCGTCGTTCTTGCCATTTTGATTAACGGCAACAACTTCGCTGCCATCATGGTTTTCTCGCACACTTACTTGATAATCATTCTGCTGCTTGCTATCTTTTTTGCCTTTATCCGAGGCAGGAGCAACAAAATAGATTCCCTTGCTTCTATCCTTGTCCCTCGTCACGAGATGTGCCGAATCCAAAGCGAGCCCCACCCTGCGCCAACTCCGATCAAACGGTTCATTAATTTGAATTACTTTGCCTGCAGCAGAATCTTTCAATTGCACGCTGACGGTTGCCAACACTTCCGAAATTGCGACCGGTGCGGATGTTTGAGGAACAGCACTTGCAATTTTTTCAATCGATTTGGACACAACCGGAGGTGGATCATTGGCCAGTTTATTCATCAACATTTGCAACACGGCAATTTCAATTTCCGGATCACTCTCATGCGGCAACCACTTCAATTCTTTTCTGTTGCCACTTTGAGATTCCTGCATTACCTGACGACTGATGTGAATCTCCGTGCCAAGTCCATCCTTGCCGCGCTCGATACGTGTCATGTACTGATCACGTATCCCCTCAGACTTAAGACTATCTACCGCTTTGCCATTCCCGGCCACCTGACGAACATAACTTCTGGGAACATTACCGTGATTTTCCAGCCAATCAGTTTCCATCACGCCGGCGGGAGGATTTTCTACCGGAATTTTGAATCCCAACTGCAGCCAGAATGCTTTTATTCCGGGCCAAACATTCTCTGCCTTATCTTCCACAACGATCCAATGTTGCATTCCGCTACGCTCCAAATGTATATTGGTTAAAGGCGGCAACACGGCTTTGCTACCATTGCCCCCGCCGAGCTGTCCGGAAACACTTTTTGAATAATCAGAAAAGTTAGCCACCGAAGAACCATCACCACCGGGTATTGTATACTGCTCACTAGTTGCAACTGTTGTCAGGTCGGGCGGAATCTCCAAAGAAGGCACTTGAGAGGAGCCGGTTTTGTAGTCCACACGTTGCTGGTTGGCACTGCAGGCTACAAGCATCGAGAGTACTAAAATTGATATTGCTATATTTCGAATTTTCATGCCGGTCCTTACTTAAATTATGCCTGCTTGCCTCATTGCCGATTCCACAATCGGCTGAACTCCGGCAGAAAGCGGGGTGAGCGGCAAGCGCAAGGTATTTTTCATTTTCCCCATCCTGGCTACTGCCCACTTAACAGGAATAGGGTTGGGTTCAATAAACAATTGCCTGTGTAAGCCCAGCAAACGGAAGTTAATTTCGCGCGCCGTGAAAACATCACCCGCGAATGCGGCAACACACATTTCATGCACCAGCTTTGGCGCAACATTGGCTGTCACTGAAATGGTGCCATGAGCTCCCAGCAACATCAGCGCCAAGGAACTGGCATCATCACCGCTATAGACAGCGAAATCCTTTGGAGCACGCTGCAATAAGTCACTGCCGCGGTCAATGCCTCCGGTTGCATCTTTGATTCCCACGATGTTGGGAATCTGCGCCAGACGTAACACTGTGTCATTATGCAAGTCCGCAACTGTACGCCCCGGCACGTTGTAAAGGATATGCGGCATATCCACTTCTTCCGCAATCGTTTTGAAATGCTGGTACATGCCTTCTTGCGTGGGCTTATTGTAGTAAGGCACGACAGTGAGCGAAACACTTGCTCCCGCATTCTTGGAAAAGGTCGCCAACTCGATTGCTTCTTTAGTTGAATTGGCACCGGTACCGGCTATAATTGGTATGCGCTTCGCCGCATGCTCAACCGCCACTTGAATCAAAAGTTCATGCTCTTGCACATCCACAGTCGGAGATTCACCAGTGGTTCCAACCACCACAATTGCATCTGTTCCCTGCGAGATGTGAAAATCAATCAACGAACGGAATGCGGCCAAATCCAGACTGCCATCTTCATGCATCGGGGTGACTATCGCAACAAGACTACCTGTAATCATGATATTCGCCAGCGTAAACGAAAACGCGTATTTTAACTGAAACGTCAATTGGCATGTTTCAGAAATTAGGAAACCTTTGAACTTATCCGCTGGCGAGTTGAGAAACTGTAATTAAAGCCAGTGACATAAGAGGCTGAACTACCGTATCATTAAACGGTTTATTGCCAAATGTAATTTCTGACCATGCAAAACGACCCAACATCCGATCAACAAACCCATCGGGAAACCATTTTAAATCTTCTGCAAAAACATCAGCTTGTAGAAGGCATGGTGCGTAAACAGGATATGCCCCACCACGAACTAGTGGAATCGTTGGTTCGCAAGCAGAATCTTGTCAAGTTGAAAATTACCCTAAACGAAGTTGCGCTGGCTGAATTGGCACAAATATTGGAAGAACTGTCACCCGAGGATATGCTTTTCGTCTGGGATCAGCTTGGCGAAAATCGCAAAGAATTAATCCTTCATGACCTCTCTATTAACGTATTGAACACACTTGGCACGCGCCAGTTTAACAACGAAAAATCCAGCATCAAAGCCTTTGGTCTGCACGAAGGACGCCTGCGCGAGATCACCATCCAAAATGGTGAGGCGCTAGTCAATGCCAAACCTGTTTGGATCGACTTGGTGGGTCCCACCTTCGAAGAGCGTACTTGGGTTGGAGACATCTTTGGCATCGAACTTCCAGACCCGGACCGTTTGAGCGACCTTGAGTCAAGCGCACGATTCTATGTGGAAGAAAATGGAGAAATCCATGTCCACTCAGACTTCTTGCTGGATCTGGAAAACGAATCTCGCAACGTTGCCGTTGCCTTTATCCTTTATCAAAATATTCTGTTCTCGATTCGCTCGGAGGAACTACCTGTCTTCCGTTTACAACGCTTGCGAGCTTTTTCCCAGCCCAATTACGTGTCAGATGCCCGTGACGTGTTGCTGGATCTTTACGCTGCCGATGCAGAATATTCAGCCGATGCGATGGAAGACATGTATAGCGGATTGGAGGCGGTTGGCAAACAGGTGCTGAGCAAACACATGACCGATGAAGAGGCCGCTAAAATATTGGTGGCCATTGCGCATGAAGAAGATTTGAATGGACGCATACGCCGCAATGTACTGGATACTCGCCGCGCTGTTTCATTTCTGATGCGGAGTAAATTCCTTGAAAAACATCAATTGGAAGACGCGCAACAAATTTTGCGCGATATCGAATCGCTTGACGGCCACACCACTTTTTTATTCGGCAAAATTAACTTTCTGATGGATGCCACCGTCGGTTTCATCAACATTAATCAGAATAAAACAATCCAGCGTTTGACCGTGCTGAGCGTTGTGTTCATGCCGCTTAACGTTTTGGCCGGCATCGGTGGCATGTCCGAATACTCGATGATGACTCATGACACTATGTCATGGCAGGTCGCCTATAGTGTGTTCACGGTAGGGCTTGTCATTGTCGCCTGGTTAACCTACGTAATTTTGAAACTTATTGAAAAACGCGAAAAGAAAAAAATAAATCCCGGTTCTCAATAGAAAGCAATTTCTCGCACACTAGGGAATTTCCGCATCACCCATTCGTGAAAGAATAATATCCGTCTTGAGTAACAAACCCTTTGCTTCTCGATGTTTGTCGTAATAGCGCGGATTCGGCACCATCGCCGCAAGTCTGGCTGCTTGCTGCGATGAGAGTTCCGCTGCACTGATTTGATAGTAATGCCGCGCAGCCGCTTCGGCTCCAAACACACCATTGCCCCACTCGATCACATTCATGTAAATTTCGAAGATGCGTTCTTTCTCCATCAAATGTTCCAGCATCACGGTAATGATGACTTCTTCGCCTTTGCGCCAAGGCGTGCGCTTTGAATTCAGAAACAGATTTTTTGCCAATTGTTGACTGATGGTGGAGCCACCTGAAACAAGCTTGCCCTTTTTCAGGTCCTTCTCATATGCCTTTTGAATACCATCCCAATCAAATCCGTCATGGTCAACGAATTTTGCGTCCTCTGCGGCAATCAATGCCTGTTTTAAACTATTGGATATACGACTGTAAGGAACCCATTGATGCTGCAGCTTCGCGGCAGGATTTTTATCTTTTAAAGCTTCCAGCCGATTTTCCATAAATGCGCTGGAAGAAGGATTGTGATCTACCCACCACCAAAGATGCGCGGCAATCCAAACTTGGTAACACAGAATCAATATGAAAATAATTAGCAGAACTCGCCAAAACAAACGCCAGAATTTTTTCATTCTAAACTCACTACCTTGGCATCATTCCCGCCTAGGTGGAAATTCAGACAATTCAAAATCCACGCGCAACGAGACGGAGTTGACACCGGCCCAACAATACACGAGGCAAGGGAATGACGTAGCTTTTGGTTTATCACTATCATGCACGCAACTTCGCAATAACAGGTGCAGTATCAGGCCGCACTTCACGCCATTTAAAAAAAGCCTCAGCCGCCTGCTCGACCAGCATGCCCAATCCATCGGCACAATGGCTTGCTCCCTGCTCAGCGGCGAACTTCATAAATAGTGAATGCTTCCCATACATCATGTCGTAAGCCAATGAATTGGGTTTAAACAAACCATCCGGCAGTGGCGGCAACTCATCCGCCAAACTGCTCGATGTTGCATTAATAATCACGTCATAAGACTTGCCCTCAAGCCCTTCAAAAGTGCTGGCAATTACAGTACCATAAGGTGCAAACTCTGAAACCATCTGGCGGGCTTTTTCCAACGTACGATTTGCTACGGTAATGGTCGCGCCCGCGTTGAATATTTGCCAAATCACTCCGTGCGCCGCCCCACCCGCACCTAGCAACAGCACTCTCTTGAACAACAACTTGCAAGCGAGGTTTTGCTCGATGTCCGCAAGCATCCCTACGCCGTCGGTATTGTCACCCAAAACTTCACCATCCCTGAAGAACAGGGTGTTAACTGCCTGAGCAGCCTGCGCCCGCCCGGTGAGTTGGTTGCAAAGTTTAAACGCCTCGAACTTAAACGGCACCGTAACATTGCATCCCTTGTATCCCTCATTTACCAACCGCTCGATAGTGGACTTAAAACCATCTAGTGGAGCCTCGATAGCCTGATATGAAATATCCTGCTGCGTTTGCACCGCAAAGGCATGGTGTATCAATGGAGATTTGCTATGCGATATGGGGTGGCCGATGACGGCGTATTTGTCGGTCATACTGATTCAGAGTGATATTTGAAGATGCGAATTATAGCTGTTTGATTGAAGCGACGAATACTTCGCTGTACGTTTGATTAGTGCTCAATTGAAGCAGGGTGGGTTAGCAACCCAACCTTCCCTGCTGCCATGCTTATACTAAGATAGTATTGGTGCACAAACTGGGAATACACTTGCAACGGCATTTTCAATCACATAGATATAGTACGTTGATAACCCTTTTGAGTCATTCGATGTTTTAATTAAGTACCCGATACTAGTCATTAAAACTTGCATAAATCACTACATTTTTGTTTCAAGCGAATCAATTCAGTTGCTTGATTCTGATGACGCAAGCAAGTCTGCAAACGAAGGTATTTTATGGGTTTGTATTTTTAGCAACTCTCCCCATTCTAGCCGGTTTGTAATAATACTATCTGCAATCAAATAGAAATCTTCATGGTTAATACCCAACCTGTTTGCATGAGCCAACTCTCCAATTTTACATAACAGACCTGCGGTAAAATTATCTTCATCGTTAATCTTGGCATAAGGAGAAAGAGCTTGCGCTGCAAGTGCAGTTAGTAAAGACCGTGACCAATAGCGTTCATAGTTAAACCCAAGACAGTGTCCGCTACGATTACTATGCAACACCGAGAGTCCAAGAACGAGAACCGCTACCCGTTTAGTACCGAGTGTGACTGCGGCTTTCGGGATAGAGACGTTAGCTCGGCTATTTCCATAGGAACCGCATTTGAAAACTTTAGCAGCTCACCCGCAAGCGCCGGATCAGATTCAACCAATCGAACCAGATCATCAATTTTGTAATTGTCATTCTGTAGCAATCTGGTAATAGCCAAAGCTAATCACTGCGGCGAAGGTGGTTTTCCAGAAGCCGCAAGTTCTATGCAGAGAATCGGATCAACCAATCTCATGCGTAAACCTCCTGAATCTTGATGAGCCAAGTAATATTCATCAGACTTAAACCAATATCGTAAATAGTCGAGAATTCATCGGACGACTGAACTCTGAAATATCAGGCTAAATTTTTATGATAAAACTCACTGCCTTCTGTTCGATATCGAACAAAGGATCGATTCATTTAAAGATAAGGGCTAGTGATCGTCTCCAAAGAATTGCGAGCCCAATGGAAAGAACGCTAAATATAATCGCGCCCAGCGCGCAGGCAATGCGCACGTCCTTGGCCATTTGCAATTGTTCCTTTCCCTGGTTCAGTTCCAACTCGCCAGCAGCAAGTCGCTTTTCTCCGGTGTTAATCTTGGCCTCGCCTTGGGCAACTTGCTTCTCTCCTTCAGAGATTTGCTTTCTAGCATCATCGAAGCCTTTTCCGCGATTGAATAAATTATCCAAAGCCACTATAAAAAGGTTGTCATGCGCTTTTTCATACTTGGCTTTTCCGTCTGCCAACTCTATCTTGCCTGCCTCCAGCTTGGCCTTTCCTTTTTCGAGTGCTGGCTGCCCCTTATCAATATCCTTTTGTCCATCGGAAATTCGCGCTTCCGCGTCATTGATCTTTGCGTCGAGAAATACATAGCCGCCCAGCAACGCAAGCGCCAATAGAACCGAGAACATCAACGCAAATAACTTAATCATGATGTTAATCCCTATGTTTTATTTCCAATTAAACCGGCACGTATCAAGCAGCGCCACACGCTCGAATAATTGTTTCAACCACTATCACTTTCAAGCTATAAATGAAAATCAGCCCGTAGGCTGATCTTCATTTTCAAACTAAGCGACATTCAATTACTTGGCTGACAGTCCGCAGGCTTCTGTCGAATGCTTATGTGCCGTAGTGCTGCTTTCCATCGCACTTTTTGAGTTGCTTTTTGCATCACTCGCTTTGTTTTGATCGTGACTTTCTGCGGCTTTGTAATGATGTTTGGCTGCTGCTTCATGATCGCCTGCTGCTTGTTTGTGAAGGCCGCTTGCTGTATTGGTTTCTGACATGATGTATTTTCCTTTTTGTATTGTTAAAAATAAAAAAACCAATGTGCTTGGTTCGCATAGAGTTGAGCGCAATGGAATTACAGTGTAATTTTTCAGAGAATGTTATTCAGTTCGTTTGCCTACATAGAATTAATCTGCAATATATGCTGATCAGGCATTGAAAAGTTGACTCGCTAATTTCCCTTGCGAAAGAGCTCCCCTATTTTTAAGAGGGGTATGAAAACCCTAAGCGCGAAGACTTTCTCAAGTCTAACAATCATGCCTGTAACTAGTTCTAATCTGCACGATATGAGCGTTGAGGTACATACCGAATATTATTTTGCTTTAAGCTGATTGCTTCGCGAACATCCGCGTCATAATAAATGGATCAAATTTATGAAAAGCAACTTCAGTCTGACTGCCTCTGCTTTACTTTATGTTGTAATCATTGGCAGTGCTTATGCAGTCAATTCTTTAGAAAAAGAAACAACACTATCCATTGATGATGCAAAAATCGGCATGGCGCAGGCTGTTGCTGCGGCTGAGCGATACGTGGGCGGTAAGGCAGTTCACGCTGAGTTCGAGCGTCACAAGGATAAGTCGACGTTCGATATAGAGGTCGTTAAGGACAAAGTAATCATGAAAGTGAAAATTGACCCCACTAGCGGAGAAGTCATCTCGTCAGTTGAAGACAAAGAGGACGGACACAAAAAGCACCACAAAGCAGATAAGTACGACAATTTAGATTGATTGGTTTGGCTAACGTAATACGTGCGTATCTAACCCGCCAGATCCCACTGGGAGATAAATCACACATAATCTAACCCTTGAAACGGCCGACCAAAGTCGTGTCCTTGTTGCAAGGCAGTTTGTTGAAAGGTTTCCCCATGAGTGCAGATGAGCAAAGTGAGAATGCCACAATACTATTGGTAGATGACTCGCCTGACAATTTAATTATGATGAGTAGTCTGCTCAAGGATGTCTACAAGGTAAAAATTGCTGAAAGTGGCGAGAATGCGCTCCTGATTGCACTATCTGATTCACCTCCAGATTTGATTTTGCTCGATATTATGATGCCAAGCATGGACGGCTATGAGGTTTGCTGGAGGCTTAAGAATGATCGCAGGACCACGAACATCCCGGTAATTTTTCTTACTTCCAAAACCGATGCTGAGGATGAGAGAAAAGGTCTGGAACTAGGTGCAGTTGATTTCATTTCGAAACCGATTAATTCTGAGTTAGTTATGGCAAGAGTGAAAAATCATATATCACTCAAGATCAAGGCTGATTTCCTGCAACATAAAAATGACGGTCTTGAAATTGAAGTAGCCAAACTGCAATATACACGTCCGTTACATTTTCGTAATTAGTAAATTTGGCAATCGGACCCTCTCTTTTACAGAAAACTTGCTTTTGCACGATGTGGACCTTCATGACAGTCTGGTGACCGGATTGCGGCTTTTGCCAGCTTTGGTTAATGCGATAGCAACAGCCTGTTTAATCGCCTTTTTCTTTGTCTGCGGATGACTGGTACCAATCGGTCCATCCATTTTCCAGTCGTCCACACGTGTCTTAATATTGCTGCTGACGATCAAATGGCTGGATCCTTTTCTGAGCGGCATGATATTCCTCCTGTTTGCAGAATTAATTGTGTATGCTTTTCACCAGTTGCGGCGCTGCAATCGGACGCTGTTGTTCATTAGACGTTCACAAACGGTAGCGACTGAAGGCGAACTACTTAAACTTCAACACCTGCAATGCGCACAATTTCCTGAGCGATTTCTTCTGGAGAAAGAATAAAGTCGATGCAGCCACTATCAATTGCGCTCTCCGGCATGTCTGGCTGGATTGCTGTACTCAGCTTCTGAGCGATGGTAATGCCGCCTACTTGTTTGATACCACACAATGCATCAGCTCCGTCACCATCATAGCCGGAGACAATGACAGCAATAAGCTTGCCGTCCCAATAACGAGTCAATGAACGAAGAAAAACCGTAATTACATCCGGCCATCCTCTGGGCTTTGATATGGGCTCCAAACGGAACTCTCCATTTTGGACGTGCAGGTCTCGATTCTCAGGAATAATAAACACTCGGTTTGGCACAATTTGCAAACTATCCGTAATGAGCTCAACCGGCATTGCTGTGAAACGTGGCAATACCTCGTGGAGGTGTGTGGGGAATTTCGTGATGTGATTAACGATGATGATCGCCACACCCATATCAGCGGGAAGATTTTGCAATAACCGAATATAGGCATCGAGTCCTCCGGCCGAACCACCTACGCAAACAATTGGGAAATCTTTTACTTTTGATGCCACTGAAACAGGCTGTCTAGTACCCGATTCAGAAAACTCACAAGCGGATGTTATTTGCATAATCATCACTTTTTCGATATGTTGAATTTAATCGCTAAATTATTTCAGGCTTTAAAAAGCCCGCTATAAGCTGTCTCAGACTCCGTTGCCATTAATTAATCTCATCAAGATAACAACGATAGCGATGACCAAGAGGATATGGATAAACCCACCCATTGTGTTGGAGGTAATTAGCCCCAGTATCCACAAGATGAGCATGACAACTGCGATGGTATAGAGCATGTAAGAGCCTTTCTATTTCATAAACTTGGTTGCAATCAACTGCTCAACTCACGCGAGGCGAAACTGTTGTGCAATTTAGTGATTTTTTCAACATTACTGACCTTGAATTCCTTCACCTATTTCTTGTCACCTTTAGCAGTGTCCTTTATATCCTCACCTGCTTTTTCAATCTGCTGTCCAGCTTTCTCTGTTGCATTATCGACTGCCTTGCCAGCCTTTTCTGCAGGTCCGGGCTCTTTTTGACAGGCCGCGAGTGCCGCAATAATTGCGCTTAGAGCGATGGCTGTAACGATGAGTTTTTGACGTTCCATTATTGTTTCCTTTTTCACATAGGGTGAGCGCGCATCATCACGGAGTTTGCGCAAAAACAGACTTCCGGAAGTGGCGAATAAATCCTCTAGCAAACCAGCAGTGGCCACCGGAGCGACCACTTGGTATCAGTCTCACACCCTGGTTGCATCCTTGACTGCTTCTTTTGCATCCCCGTAAGCTTTTTCAGCTTTGCCAGCAATTTGCTTGCTGACACCTTTGGCTTGCTGTTGATTGCTACCGACCAGCTTCCCAACTTCTTTTTGCACCTTGCCGGCGACGTCTTTTACAGCACCGCTTACTTGATTTTTGTTCATAATTTCATCCTTTAACTTGGTTAACAGGCTCGTCCCTGCAGATGAAGGAGGCTGAAGGAAATGTCGCTGCTTATCTGTGCGGAAAAGTACATTGCAGGGGAGTGATAAGGACAGACTGCGATTCTGTATGAGTGCGAACTAACGCATCGTGCAACGCATTTTGATGGGGAGCCCCAACATACTTAAAGCGCTTGCATTGCTAAATCGAATTTCGCTTGTTGGTGTCTGGATTAACACACCGACTTGAAGATGGGATAACAGATTAGTGTGTATATTATCTGTTGTGTCGAACTCAACTGTGTTGAGCGACTTTTCGGGCGGTAATTTGTCCATTCAGAAATGGGGAAGTCTTCTCCCCTGCTTTTCAAAGTGCTTACCTTTATCAAACGCGAAATGCAACAAAGCCACTACCTCAGCAAAGATGAGATTTTTATAGACGCAATTTTGAACTCTATTTACCGATTAGGGGAGAGTAGAACTACTCAGTTCGGTTGGGTATTTCTACTCAAGCGTCGATATAATGCATATGAAAAACTGCTTGCAGCAAAGTGGACTTTCGCAAAAGTCGGTTCGTGGCTAGTTTCGCTCTTTTCTAATTTAATCTATGAAAGTTTTTTCCCGAAACTGGCGCCGACGCTAGAATTTGCTACAAATTTTTTGTCAGAAAGTCAGTCTAATATTTCAAATTCACACACGTAATCCAAACTTGACATTGACCTATTCGCATTGGTTGCCAGATACCGTTCATTCATTAAAGGCAGGAGTCGAAACCGAGCTACTTAATCATTGAATATTGATCAGTATCTCGTTACGCCGGAAGAATGGAAGAGTCCAAGGTGGATTATAACGCGCAAGTTGTGGGGTTGAAGTAGCATTGAATCCTCTTGATTTAATCCAATCAAGCAATACGGCAGTCTTATCTTTAATCTTGTCTTCCCCTGTAAAGCCAGAAAATACAATCACTGCGGTTTTCTGCTCCGGAATTTCTCTCAGGGAAACACGGGAATCGTTTGGAATAGGCAAACTGTTTAAAGTGTATCCGGCAGGCATAACGAAATGAACTCGCCATTGATTATCTTTGTTTTCGACTACGACAGGTGCAGTCATCGCGATCTTTTGCGAGCTTTGTTCAAGTGTGACCGGCGCGGTCATTGCAATTTTTTCCGGCGAGGAATCTTGACGACTTTTGTTTCCGCCAAAGATGTAACCAGCGATCAATCGAAAACCTGCGTTAGATGCTTCACTAAGCGAACCGTCGACATAAGTTTCCGCAACGATCATCGGTTTGTATAATCTCAACTCGAAGTCACCGTTTTTTTCAATCAA
>CAIWKC010000347.1 GCA_903913145.1 uncultured Gallionellaceae bacterium
ATGCCTTCTTTCATGCTGTTTACAATACCCATAGCCCTCTTGATTTGCTCGTATTGCATGGCAATGTGAAAGCGAATCCATTTCTTGCCGTCTTTTCCGGCAACGAAGTGTTCAGTTCGATCAGGGACGTAGATTAACTCGTGTGCCTTAAGATCGAACACCCAATTGCCGGGCGTAATTGTGTTTGGTTTAGGGTCGTAAAATTCTCCGGCATAATTTTGCGGTAGTTTTTGCAGCCATTTCATGGGATTTTCGGTGGGAAGCAAAGTAATGTCTTCTGAGTTGCTCCTAACATAGTGCTTGCTGTGCTGAATGGTTAAAGCATTTTGGATCGCACCCACATTTTCTTCCATCGCGGTTTTTTCAGCCAGTTCCTGATAATACTCAACACGATTCAAAAAAATTGAAATCAAAACACTCAGTACTGCAATTACAACGATGAGTTCGATCAAAGAAAAACCTGCTGGCTTCTTTTGCACCTTCGAACTAAAAGCACGCGACAACAATTCGTCTTTTGGGTTAGCGGGATTCATCATTTATGTAGCGCCGCCTTGCCCAAGTCCCACATCGGCAAGAAGATACCGAGCGCGAGAATAAGCACCAGAATACCCAAGGCAACAATCATGATAGGTTCGATCTGAGCGGCAAGTGTTTTTATTTCGTAATCAATTTCTTGTTCATACATGCCCGCGACTTCGAACATCAGACCGTCCAAATCGCCCGTTTCTTCGCCGACTGCAATCATCTGCAAGACAACCGGATTAAATACATTCGCGGCAACTGCCGTGCGCAAAATACTTTCTCCGCGCTCAACACCTTCGCGCATTTTTTCCACTTTGAAGCGCATGAATTCGTTGTCCACCACCAAGGCCACCGAACTTAGCCCCTGCATGATGGGAATACCGCTTTTCATGCCCAGTGCAAAACTGCGGGCAAAGCGCGCCAGCGTAGATTTTAAAATGATCTTGCCGGCAATCGGAATCATAAATTTGTATTGATCCCATTTAAACCGGCCGGCAACCGTATTGGTATACGATCTGAATCCGACCACTGCCCCGATAACAAGTGCAATGAGCAACGGCCAAAATTTGACAAAGAAACTTGATGAGCCAATCAGCAGGCGCGTCATCAAAGGTAACTCGGTATGAAACCCTTCAAACACTTTGATAAAAGAGGGAATCACAAAAATATTAACAATGACAATTGCAATCGCCATCGCAACAATAACGAATATCGGATAGCGCACCGCACTCTTGATACTTTCCTTCATTCGTTTTTCGAATTCGAGATGGGTAAAAAGCCGCATGAACGTTTCGTCCATCATGCCGGTCATTTCGCCCACTTGCACCATGCTGATATAAAACGCGGAAAAAATGGTGGGATGGCGACGCATGGCCGCACTGAGTTCGCGCCCGCTGTCTAGGCTTTCGCGCAGGTCTTTCAGCATCTCGGCAAACGCAGGGCTCTGTGTCGATTCTTGCAACCCTGCCAGCGCACGCATTATAGGTACACCGGCTTTCAACAGGGTGTGCATCTGGCGACTGAACAACATTAAGTCCATCGGCGTAACAGGTTTTTCGTTCAGCTTGGTCCACAAACTTTTTTCGGAACCGACTGACTTTTCTTCAGCCCGCATTTTTTGCGAGACTTTTATATCGGTTGCGGTGATACCGGTGCTGTACAAAATATCGGCTACTGCACCTGTATCTGCGCCTTCGAGCGTTCCCTGTACCAAATCGCCGTTAGCACTGCGCCCTTTGTAAGCATATACCGGCATTAATCTTCTACCTGATTGCTAATCCGCATGACTTCAGAAACGGAAGTGACGCCCAATTTCATTTGGGCCAGCGCATAATCGAGTAACGTCTTGCCTTTGAGATGGGCGCGCGCCACATCGGTAAAATGGGTGGATTTTTCATGAGCCGCCGCATCAGCGATAGCTTTGGTCATTTCCAGCATTTCATAAACAGCCATGCGCCCGTGGTAGCCGCTACCGTTGCAATGCGAACAACCTCGCCCTTGCAGCAAATTTCCCCAGTTGCTGCTGTTTATACCTTCATTATCGAGCCACTCTATTTCATGAACAGATGGGGTATGCGGCTCGCTGCAACTTTCGCACACGCGACGCACCAATCGTTGCGCCAATACCGCCTGCACTGATGAGGCCACCATAAATCTTGGCACGCCCATATCAACCAAACGGAACAGAGTGCCCGCAGTGTCGCGGGTGTGTAGTGTGGAGAAGACCAAGTGGCCTGTCATCGCGGCTCGCAGGCCGATCTGGGCGGTTTCTGCATCGCGCATTTCGCCCACCAATATCACATCCGGGTCTTGACGCATGGCGGCACGCAACACACGTGAGAAAGTGAAATCGATCTTGTCGTTCACCTGCACCTGATTGACACCGGGAAGGCGATATTCAACTGGGTCTTCAACGGTGATGATTTTCTGGTCAATGGTGTTAATTTCAGCCAATCCTGCGTACAGGGTAGTGGTTTTACCGCTACCCGTTGGCCCGGTGACCAACACCATGCCACTGCTGCGACTGATCACTTCGCGGAAACGCTTCAACATATCCGGCGGCATACCGAGTTTGTCCAGCGTCAGGAAGCCCGCACTTTGGTTCAGCAGACGCATGACCACGGATTCGCCATATTGTGTCGGCAGCGTGGAGATACGCACATCGACTGCCTGATCTCGCACCCTCACACTAAAGCGTCCGTCTTGTGGCAAACGCTTTTCAGAAATGTCCAAGCCCGCCATCAACTTCAATCGCAGAACCAGAGAAGGCCCGATTTTAGTGTCAGCTTCGGTTTGCAAATGCAAGGCACCATCAATACGGAAACGGACTTGCAAACGCGTTTCCTGCGGCTCGATGTGTACGTCTGAAGCTCGCACTTGGGTGGCATCGTCAAACACGGTTTGCAGCAGTTTAACGACCGGGGCTTCTTCCAATCCGGCCGAGTCGCTCATCGCACCAAAGTCAACGTAAGTATCGCCAAGATCTTCCGACAATTCGCGTGCCAGTCCGCTGATTTCTTCGGTACGGCGATACACGCGGTCTACGGTTTCCAGTAATTGCCCTTCGGTGACAACGGCCAGATCAATATCCCGTTTAAGCAGGCGCGAGATTTCATCGAACGCAAACAGGTCAGTCGGATCGGTCATGCCGATGAGCATTGCACCATTGCGTTCTTCCAGCGCGATAGCACGGAAACGACGCGCCTGATTTTCCGGCAGACGCCGGACGATCTCCAGATTAACGTTATAATATTTAAGATTGATGTAGGGTATGTTGAGCTGCTTGGCCAGTGCTTCCGATATTTGATCTTCGGATACGAAAGCGTTATCGACCAGTACCCGCCCCAGCTTGCGCCCCGTGGTCTTTTGCTGGGCCAATGCAAATTGCAGTTGCTCGCTTGTGATGAGCTTTTGCTGCACAAGAAGATCGCCTAAGCGGATTTTTTCGGGACGTGCCATAGTTTTATCGCCTTTTATACTTTTAGATATGAGCCAGTGTTGCCGAATGAGGCTGCAACTTAGCCTTTTTTCTTATTCCTGACAAGATGTAATGTCATTATCGTTTGGAGATTAACTATATTTTAGTATGTTTAATGTCATTCTTTTTGAACCCGAAATACCCCCCAACACCGGCAACGTCATCCGATTGTGCGCCAATAGCGGGGCACAATTGCATCTGATTCGTCCGCTCGGCTTTGAACTTGATGATAAGCAATTACGCCGCGCCGGTCTGGATTATCACGAATATGCCAGTATGCAAGTACACGATGATCTCGACACCTGCCTGCGTAGTTTGCCAGATTCACGCCTGTTTGCTTTTACCACCAAAGGCGCTCACTCCTACCATGAAACTGCATATCAGGCGGGCGATGCATTTCTGTTTGGCCCCGAGAGTCGCGGATTGCCTGCCGATATTCTCGCATCGCTCCCTTCCGAACAAAAATTGCGCCTGCCGATGTTGCCAAACAATCGCAGTTTAAATCTTTCCAATACGGTTGCGATTGCAGTTTATGAAGCGTGGCGACAATGCGGGTTTAGCATGTAGGAGCATATTGCCATACCTCCCTGGTATTATTTTGGATCCTGATAAAACTCATTGCTCGGTTGCCGACTCAGCAAACTTTCAGCCGCTTTATCCGCTGGCAGTTGTTCATATAGCACCTGATAAACTGCCTCACTAATCGGCATATCCACGCCTGATTTTTTGGCGACTTGGTGGACTTCGAGTGCGGTGTATACCCCTTCCGCTACGTGTCCGAGTTCATTCAAAATATCCACCAGCTCACGCTTTTGCGCCAGCAACATGCCGACTTTGCGGTTACGCGACAGGTCGCCAGTACAGGTCAGAATCAAATCTCCGGCGCCGGATAACCCTCCCAGGGTTTCGGCTTTTCCACCGAGTTGCAAACCCAAACGGGTGATTTCGGCAAGACCGCGTGTCAGCAGTGCGGCACGCGCGTTATATCCCATTTGCAAGCCATCACTGATCCCCGCGGCAATTGCCAACACATTTTTGACTGCGCCGCCCACTTCAACGCCGACCACATCGTCACTGGAATAAATGCGCAAGCGCGAGTGATGCAAAGCCTGCGCGGTGCGTTGGGCAAAATCTAAATCTTTGGATGCTAAGGTCATCGCGGTTGGCAAGCCGCGAGCGACCTCTTGTGCAAAGCTCGGTCCGGACAATACGCCACAGAGAAAATTTGCCGGGAGCGTTTCGGCAACGATTTGATGCGGCAATAGCGAAGTTTTTGCTTCAAACCCTTTACAAAGCCATATGACCGGGATCGCATGAACCAGAGTGGCGATGCGTTGCAAAATGCCGCGCAATGAGGAAACAGGCACTGCGACGATAAACAGCTCTGCATCTGCAAGAGCCGCATCAAGGTCCGACGTAAGTTGAAGCAATTGCGGAAATTCTATATCGGGCAGATAACGGTGATTGTTGCGACTTGCCTGCATCGCTTTGACCTGCAAAATATCACGCGCCCACAGGGTGACTTGATGACGCGGAGCCAAGCTGATGGCCAACGCGGTTCCCCAAGCGCCCCCGCCCAAGACTGATATTTTCATCAACCGCCCCACACTTCGGCAAATTTGATATAGCCGGTGGCACCATCAATGTGTCGAACTTTAAGCCACCCGCTGCCAGTGTTGGACAACCACTCCAGCGCCACCGGTTGCGGAACTTGAAATATAACAGCCGCACCCGCGTCAGGATTTTCGCGCACGCTGGCTACAGGCACTTTCACCATCACAAAGCGCTTGCTGCTCAGAGAACGCTTCTCAATCCAAAATAATTTTCCTGAACTTTCGCGTACCTTGATCCAGTTGTCCAGGCTAACAATTTTTTCCAGCGGCAAGTAGCGGGTCGCAACAAATAGTTTGCTGGCCTTCAACGAGGGTGCATCGTACAAAATTGAAGGCTCGGCTACCGAGACAAATTCGAACGCTTGCGCTGAAGAAAAAATGCTCAGTAGTACACACAACGCTGCGCTTAATAATGCAAATTTCATAGTCAGTTTAGTCACGTTTGAACTTTGCTTGATTTCCCTTAAATGGGGTTACAGAGAAATTAATGTGTCAATTCCGGCGCCTTCTGTTTTTGTTGTTGGTAAAGCGCGTCGAAATTAATCGGGCTCAAAATCACCGGAGCAAAGCCTGCGCGCACCACCACATCTGACACCACTTCGCGCAAATACGGGTACAGGATGTTTGGACACACTACAGCCAGAATAGGCTCGGTCTCGCCATTCGGTATATTGCGCACTTGAAAAATGCCTGCCTGTTTGGCTTCGACCAGAAACATTACCTTGTCTTTCTCTGCCAATTTTGCAGTGACCGTTACCGTAACAACGACTTCGAACACACCTTCTTCGACCGAGGTTGAGGTTGTATTCAATTGCAGCTCAATTTGCGGGGTCTCACGCTCCAAAAAAATCCCCGGAGCATGGGGTACCTCAAGTGACAAATCTTTAACGTAGAGTTTCTCAATGTTGAAAAGTGCTTGCTCAGTTGGTGTTGCTGCAGTATTTTCGCTCATGGCTTTCCTTAAAAAATAATTAATGTTTTATTTCAAAATCTTCATTCCAAAATCTAAGTTTCACTTCAAAATCTAAACTTCATGATTCAATAATTTTGTTAGCCCGCCTTTGCGGTCAAGTGCTGCCAAGTCGTCGAAACCGCCAACATGAAAATCGTCTATAAAGATTTGCGGCACGGTACGACGCCCGGTTTTTGCAATCATCGGTTCGCGCAACTCAGGTTGCAAGTCGATTCGAATTTTTTCGATTTCAGTCACCCCTTTGCTTTTCAACAATCTCTCGGCATTGACGCAATAAGGACAAACTTCGGTGCAATACATCACGACTTTGGGCATGTTATTTCTCCAACGGTAATTCAGCTTTCCGCCAAGCCACCACACCGCCAACCAAACTATATGCCTGGGCAAATCCTTTATTTTTTAACTGCGCTGCCGCAATTTTGGAGCGTTGCCCGCTCCCGCAAACCAGCACGATAGGATGTTCACGGTATTTTTCCAATTCTCCAATTCGACCTTTGATCGTACCTAATGGAATCAATTTCGAATTCATCAAATGTCCGGTTTCGTATTCCTTTTGCTCGCGCACATCGACAATCACGGCATCTTTGTGGTTGATCAGTTGTAATGCACCGACAGTTCCCACTTCTTTAATACCTTGAATTTTGCTCCCGAAATAAGACCATAGCAGCATTATTCCGCTGCCCACAAACACGATCACCATCATATAATTACTTTGCAAGTACTGCACGCTGATACTCCTCGTTTTTTTGGGTGGCAAATTCTAACAGAGTCGAAAAGTGTGTAGGATCTTTCAGTGCCAATATCTTTAATTCAGCCTCCGCAGCAGAAAAATCCGCCGGATATGACCAGATGGAGTTCTCCAACTGAGTTTTGGCTTCCGGCAAGCGTCCATCCAAAGCCAGTAGCCACGACTGACGGTAAACCACTGTACCGATCGGCACGAAACGCATCGCTTGAGTATTCAATTCCAGTTTATCAGACAAGTGATCTGTACTCACTTCGATCAGGCTGGTCATATACAGCTCCGCATAAGGTCGCAATAGTGCATAGTTGTTCACGTCGACCAGGCTGTCTCTCAAGCGAGTCATGTAAGTAGTATCTTCATTGGAAATCGGATGAATAGCCAGCGATGACTCGAGTTTTTTATACCCTGTGAATAATTGCGCGGCCGAAACAATTCCCAGTACCAACATCATGGCTACGGATAATCTACCTACAAGACGAAGTTCCAGGCGATACGTACTGCTGTCCATCAATCCTAGCGAAATCGCCGCAATCCCGATGAAGTAGGCATACCACAAAGGATATTCAAGCAGACTGTGAATGCCCAGAACGGCGAGTATGCAAAATCCCCACCAGTGGTAAATTGTGCGCTGAACTTTCAGTGCCTGCATAAACCACATACCAAGAGTAGCGAACAAAATCGACAACCCTGCCAATCCCGTTTCAGCCGCCAATTGCATGACCAGATTATGAGCATTGTTGTAGAGGCCAACAATGCTCATATTATGCAGTTCGGCGCTCAACTGGAAATGTTGCCACGCAAATTGACCAAAGCCAGAACCCAAAAAAGGGAAATGCATAAATATTAACAACGACTCTTTCCACAAATAGAGTCGGATACCGCCACTGCCCACTTCACCGAACATGCGATCCAGGGTAGTCACACCGCCTACACCGGCAAGCCAAGGAATTTGTACCACGAGATGCATCAACGCAAAGCCAAGAAGCAGTGACAAGGAATATTTCATCAACGGTAAATAGACTTTGTCACGCCGCTGCCACAGGTATGACATTCCCGCGATAAAGATCAGGTAGAACCACGCGCTACGCGAACCACTTAACACCATCACGAAAAGCATCGGTGTAACGAGTAGTGCGGCTTGCCAATTGCGTATTGATCCCCGAGCTTGAAGTAAACCTATGGAGGCGAGCCCCAACGCAATGTAATTGGCAAAATGATTCGGCTGGGCTATGTTGCCATACACCGCCGCCGCAGTTTTAACCGTGACGACCGAATCCAGAAATGTGTGCCAGTGATAATGTTGAATGATGCCAGACAAGGTATTCAACTCCGCACCGACCACCAGAAACGCAGCCAATGCTGTGACGACGAGTGGCAACCCCAGTTCGACACGCAAGCGGTGCCCCAGCATGACCAGCAATGCCGCCCATAATAAATACATGGTCAAAAGCAGTGTCTGATCAAAGCTTGGAACTTTGCCGAGCAAATACTGAACGAGCAACAATAGCATCAAGCAGATTGGCAACAGAACAATCCTGGGAAGTTCCGGTTGCAGCCAGTAACGCTTGCTGACCAACAACGGCAAAGCACACAAGCTCAGTACGACCGCCCCCCACTCCTGATTAAAGGTCGTAATGGGATAGGCGTGGTGGTAATACAGGAAAGGCAAAACCCACATCAACCCGACGAGTGTCAGGCTAATGTGGGCTAGCGTAATTGAGCGGAGGGAGAATTTGGTTAGCAACTGCCTTTGACACCTAATTTGGAAAGAATATTATTCATTGGGCACATCTGCGTGAATCCGCTCTGAAACAGATTCAACCCCACGAACGCGGTAAAAAACAAAAAATATTTGCTGACAAAAACGGGACTGGCTTCAACCCCCAAAGACAGCGACAACAAAATAAAACTTCCTGCAACGATGCGAATGATGCGTTCTGCGTTCATGTTTTAAATCCTTAAGGTTGGTTATTTTACAGTATTAAAGGCGATTTGCCACACAGAACAGAGCGTGTGCTGTTGGGGCTTCATCCCCTTACAGCCACGCCCTACTCCTTGCGGGTACAGAGTTCAAAGAGAGAGTTATGTGCTGTCGCGTCAGCTTGAAAAATATCAGGGCAAGTAAGGCTTGCCTGGATTTCTCGGTGCTTTGTTCTCAGTGGCAAAAGAATTTTTACGTTTGTTTCAATTTTTTATACAGCGTGGCGTAATACAACACGGGTATCACGATTAGCGTCAGCACGGTAGAAACTAAAATGCCAAATATCAACGAAATAGCGAGCCCGTTGAATATTGGATCATCCAAAATAAACAAAGCCCCCAGCATCGCAGACAGTCCGGTCAAGATAATGGGTTTGGCACGCGCACTGGCAGCATCAATCACCGCATGTTGCAGATCAATTCCGTCTCTTAACTGTAAATTGACGAAATCCACCAGCAAGATGGAATTGCGCACGATGATCCCCGCCAGCGCAATCATTCCAATCATCGAAGTCGCGGTAAATTGAGAGCCTAGCAGCGCATGTCCCGGCATGACGCCGATAAGGGTAAGGGGGATCGGTGCCATAATGATTAAAGGCACAACGTAGCTCTTGAATTGTGCCACCACCAGCAAATAGATCAGTATCAACCCCACTCCGTATGCAATGCCCATATCGCGGAAGGTCTCAAACGTAACCTGCCATTCGCCGTCCCATTTCAAAGCATAGCTCGCATAGGGGTCAGAAGGCGTTTTGAAAAACCAGCTTTGTAGATGACCGCCTGCGTCCAACTCCATTTCATCTGTCTTGCCGTTGATGCCGAACATCCCATACAAGGGACTATCAAGCTTGCCTGCCATATCCCCGTAAACATAGACGACAGGTAACAAATCCTTGTGATAAATCGGATAGTCGCGCTCCGAATTGATCTGCTGCACCAGTTCAGACAACGGTATTAAAACACCATCGCGCGCGCGCACTTTGAGCTTGAGTACCTCGTCAATCTGGCTGCGTTTTTCTGCGGGAAGCCTCAAACGCAACGGCGGTGCATATTTTGAAGTGCTGTCATGCAGCGAAGCCACATCCTGCCCGGACAAGGCCATCTGCACGGCGTCGACGATGTCACGCTGCGCCACGCCCAACAGCGCCGCCTTACTTTGCAATACGCGCAATTGAAATTTTGGTGCTGGTTCGCTCACGCTATCGTCGATACCGATGATATCGGCAGTCTTGCCGAATTGCTCACGTACTTTGCCGGCAACCTTGCGCGCACCCGCGTAATCTGGCCCGTATATTTCTGCCACAATGGGTGACATTACCGGAGGACCGGGAGGCACTTCAACAACTTTTACCTTGGCGCCCCACTTCTTGGCAATCGCTTCAACCGGTTCGCGTACCGAGGTGGCAATCTCATGACTACTGCGATGGCGTTTATGCTTGTCTTGCAGATTGACCTGAAGATCACCCTGCTCCGACGCTGCGCGCAAATAATATTGCCGCACCAGTCCGTTAAAATTAATGGGCGACGCACTACCCGCATAACCCTGGTAGTCCGTCACTTCGGGCACAGTGGCAAGATAAGTGCCGATGTCGTGCAACACTCCCGAGGTTTGCTCCAGTGCTGTACCGGTAGGCATATCGACAACAATCTGGAATTCGGATTTGTTGTCAAAAGGCAGCATCTTTAATACGACCAGTTTGAACACCCCGAGCGACACGGCGAACAACAACCCCACCAGAATACCCAGCCACAATTTGCGCCGTGCGGGCTTGCCATATTCACCGTTCAGAAACGGACTCAAACGGTTGCGGAAGAATCTTGTCAGTGCGGTATCGCGTTCATCTTTTATTACAGCATGATGCGATGCGGAAAAACGCAGCGCCAGCCACGGAGTAATAACGAAAGCGACGCCGAGTGAAATCAGCATACCAATGCTGGCGTTGATCGGGATCGGGCTCATGTACGGCCCCATCAATCCGCTTACAAATGCCATCGGCAGCAATGCCGCAATCACTGTAAAGGTGGCGAGGATGGTCGGACTACCGACCTCGTCAACCGCTTCAGGAATAATTTCAGAAAGGGATTGGTGTTGCGCCAATTCACGCCTTCTATGAATATTTTCCACAACCACAATGGCGTCATCCACCAAAATTCCTATAGAGAAAATCAGCGCAAATAGCGACACACGATTCAGCGTAAAACCATACGCCCAGGACGCGAATAAAGTGAGCGCCAGTGTCAGTAATACAGCCACACCAACGATGAACGCTTCACGTTTACCCAACGCGATCCATACCAGCAGCACAACCGCTGTGGTGGCAAACAACAATTTCTTGATCAGCTTCATCGCCTTGTCGTTGGCGGTCTCACCGTAATTGCGTGTCGTTGTCACCTGTACATCAGTCGGAATCACACTGCCTTTTAATTCTTCCACGCGCAGCAATAATTTGTCGGCCACATCCACCGCGTTCTCGCCCGGTTTCTTGGTGATTGCCACTGTCACGGCGGTAAACTCGCCTTTGGCTTGCATGCCTTTGTCGCCCGCCGCAGGCCCTGCCCCCAGCCACACATAACTTGAAGGCTGGTCCGCTCCATCCAGCACTTCGGCCACGTCATGCAGAAATACCGGCTTGCCCTCGGTAACGCCCACGACAAGCTGACCGACTTCATCCGCATTGCTCAAAAAATTGCCCGTCTGAACCAGCACCTCGCGGTTATTTTGCACCAGATTGCCGGCCGATTCGGACATGTTGGCCGCCTGCAATGCAGTGCGAATTTCCTGTACCGAAAGTTGATGGGCATTCAGCGCATCAGGATTGAGTTGTACACGCACGACACGTTGCGTCCCTCCCAGCGTAAGAACTTCACGTGTACCTTTCACACGCTTCAGTTCATTCTCAATCGCATGGGCAACCTGCGTAAGCGCAAGCCCACCGCCCGCATCCTTTTCACGCCATAGGGTCAACGCTAACACTGGTACATCGTCGATGCCTTTGGCTTTAATGATAGGTTGTGCCACGCCGAGGGTTGGAGGTAACCAGTCGGAGTGGGAGTTAATGACATCATAAAGTTTGACCAGCGAGGGAACATGTAGCTCACCCACCTTAAACTGCACGGTGAGCACCGCCATACCCGGTTGCGACACCGAATAGACATGATCCACACCTGCGATTTGCGCCAAAACCTGCTCTGCCGGGGTAGAAACCGTGCGTGCCACATCCTGCGCGGAAGCGCCGGGATAAGCGATAAGCACATTCGCCATGGTGACATTGATCTGCGGCTCTTCTTCGCGTGGCGTCACCAACACAGCAAACAATCCCAGCAACACCGCGACCAACGCCAATAACGGCGTCATTTGCGAGTGCAAAAATAATCTGGCGATACGACCTGAAATACCCATTACACCACCTTGTTAAATATCAATCGCCACTAACAACGATCAATCATGCTAATCGTAAAATTAACGCTTCAAGATTACCGTTTCATACCCGCTTTAACTGCATCAACAGCGACACGTTCGCCCTGAGTCAGGCCGGACAACACTTCAACTTCATTTTCACCGGTCACTTCACTCACTCGAACCTGGCGCATTATCAGCCCGCCTTTTTCATCTACCACATACACCGCCACAACCTCACTCCGTCGCATGACTGCGCTAGCCGGAATCAGTAATTTGGTTGCCTTGCCTACAGTGAAATGCGCCCTCACAAACATGCCCGGATATATTCCCGTCTCGTTCTCAGGCAATGATATTTTTACCTGTGTGCTGTGTGTGCGCACATCGGCAGCCGGTTGCACGACAACCGTCGAAGCTGTGATCCAGTGCGACAGGGAGGGTATTTCAATTTTTACTTTTGGATGCACTCCGATTTCAGCAAGCTTGTACTGCGGCACATTTACAATCACCCGCATCTGTGACGGATCAAAACCCGTCATCAAGGGTTTACCGACAGAGACCATTTCACCCAACTCAACCATACGCGCGGAAACCACGCCACTGTAAGGAGCGGTTACCGAGGTATAGGCTTGAGCCAATTCCGATTGTTTTGCACCCGCTTCACTCGCAGCCGCTTGTTCTTGGGCAATCTTGTAATCGGACTGAGACTTGTCTAACGCAGACTGGCTAATGAATTTCTGCTCGAATAATTGTACGGAGCGCTCGTAGTTTGATTTGGCGTTTTGCAGGGCGGCTTCTGCTTGCCGTGCCTGTGCTGCGCTTCCTGCCATGGCTTGATCAGCCTCGCGTTCATCAATGCGTAAAATGACCTGACCTTTTTTGACCTTATCCCCGATGTCAAAGTTAATTTCTTTCACGCGCCCGGAAATCTGGGCCGACACAGTAGCTTGCCGTGTTGCTTCCACTACCCCTTCAGCACTGTAAACCTGAGCTACTTCCCGGAACTGTGCCGGTACCGTAGCCAAAGGTTCACCCGCGTAGGCAAAAACCGATATCAAAGAAATCAGGCAAGCCGGCAAAATACGATAGTCATTTTTCATCAGTCACATCCATTGTAATATTTGAATATGTTTACGTGCTTAGATCACTTCCAAAAACAATCACTACAGGTGCTTTATCACTTACCAATTTATTAGTCGTGGGAAAATTCATGAAAAAGCGACTTTCGCTATGTCGTGATCCTTCACAAACATAGCGATGATCGCTGTTATTAATACTAAAGCTATTTCTTGCAACTGAATGGTATTCAGGTTTTTTTAATGCCGCATGTATTCATGCCCAGAATGCCATAAGCAGGACAATACCCTACCGCTCCCGTTAGCAGCGGCACAACACCTATCCAACCCCAAACTCCAACCTTGCCTGTTGCCGCAAGAGCTATCAGCACCAAACCTACGACAACACGCAATACACGATCAATCATTCCTGAGTTGCATTTCATATCTATCTCCTGTTGTTAAAAGTTATTTACCACGTTGAAACTTCTATAATTCCATAAATTTTATGACAAAAAATCGTTCTCTTGCACTTAACATTTATAGCAAATTTGATTCTTGCCATAACTTGGATTATTTACCATACTGTTCAATGATTTACTGCTTTCCAAATTTGTTGCCTCCAAGTCGCGGTAAGCTGCGCTGAATAGTTCAACGAAGTGACAAAACGTTTGCGCGCCAGAGTATTGCAAGCTTGAAGCTGCACATAGCACATCTTTTAATATATTATTAAACTCTAATATACCACATTTTTTACAAATGTGCGGATTCAATACACAGTTTATTACTTGATCTCCTCCTAATTTTTAAAAAATTCAATATTATCAATCTGAAACACTTGAAATTTTTAAATTAGAGTATTAGCATGTACTTATAAATTACAAGCAACCCAACCAGGAGAATGTCGTGAATGGATTAGTTCAATCATTTGGAATTGGCACACTTATCGGAATTATTCTGTTTTTCGTACTTGCAAAATTCGGATATATCGACAGATTGTTACAGTGGATTGAGAAACTATAAAGCAGGTACGAAAATATCCTTCATTAAACAGCTAGCTGTTTAATGAAGGATGAGAAATTGAATGTCATTAAGCAAGATTAACGTTCGCATTCAAAAGCATTAACTTAGGGTGAAGCACAAAATACGTCGCGCATCATACTTACCAACTTGAGTGTACGGGGGTCACCGATTCGATAGAAAACTCGATTTGCATCCTTGCGTGTCGCCAATACACCTTTGTCTCGCAAAATAGCAAGATGCTGGGAAATATTGCTCTGTGACGTACCGACATAATCCACAATTTCTTGCACGCTCAACTCATTCCCGGCCAACACACACAATACTTTCAAGCGCAAAGGATGAGCCATGGCCTTGATTGCCATTGAAGCCTGCATGATGTCTTCGTCTTTATCTATCAGTTTGCCTGTCATAATTAATCCCTATCCTAACTTACAGTTGGGTCATATCTATACCCGAAATCAGCTAAAATGCGCAGTGCGTAGTTTGCACAGCATCGGCTAATTTAGCAACCACTTATATTTGAATACGCTGGCACCTCAAGCTTTCAGCGTGAAAGTTAGGTTAATATGAAAATCACCCCCGTACTTCTTCTCATTCTGGATGGATTCGGCTATCGAGAGGACTCTGACTACAATGCTGTAGCGGCGGCTCGCAAGCCCAATTTTGACAAACTCTGGAATACTTATCCGCACACGCTAATCCATGCATCCGAACTTGAAGTCGGATTACCTCGCGGCCAAATGGGGAACTCGGAAGTTGGCCATCTTAACATCGGTGCCGGGCGCGTGGTCTATCAAGACCTGACCAAAGTTGATGTCGCCATTGAAGACGGAAGCTTCTACAGCAATCCGGCATTGTCCGCAGCAGTTTCTGAAGCCAAAAAGCAAGATTCGACCTTGCATATTCTCGGCTTGCTTTCTCCCGGCGGCGTTCATAGCCACGAATTGCATATCCTCGCCATGCTCGAATTGGCAACGCGTGCCGGATTGAAAAATATTGTTGTGCATGCATTTCTGGACGGGCGCGACACCCCACCGCGCAGTGCCGGGCATTCTTTAAAATTATTGCAAGATAAATGTGATGAGCTAGGCGCAGGACGTATTGCAACAATCTGTGGCCGTTTCTTTGCAATGGACAGGGATAATCGTTGGGAGCGCGTACAGATCGCTTATGACATGCTCACTCAGGGTAAGGCACCTTTTGCCGCCAGCAGTGCTGCCGAAGGACTCGAGCAAGCTTATGCGCGGGGTGAAAACGATGAATTTGTACAGGCTACTCTCATCGGAAAACCTGCCGCCATGCAGAACAAGGATGTGGTCGTGTTTATGAATTTCCGTGCCGACCGTGCCCGTGAAATTACCCGCGCATTAACGGATGACAAATTCGTGGGCTTCAAACGTACCAACTTCCCGAAACTGGCCAATTACACCACGCTTAGCAGTTACGGTGAAGATTTTCATTTTCCTGCGGCTTTTGCCCCAACGTCTATTCATAACGGTTTGGGCGAGTATCTGGGCAAACTTGGATTGCACCAGTTACGCATTGCAGAAACAGAAAAGTATGCGCATGTAACTTACTTTATGAACGGGGGAATAGAGCAGCCCAATCCAGGAGAAGACCGTATTTTGGTCCCTTCTCCCAAAGTGGCAACTTACGATCTGCAACCCGAGATGAGCGCCTATGAAGTAACTGATAAATTAGAGGCTGCAATTCGCAGTAAAAAATATCAGGCAATTTTGTGTAACTACGCCAACGGCGATATGGTTGGTCATAGCGGCATCATGGAAGCGGCTGTCAAAGCAGTGGAAACACTGGATGTCTGCATTGGTCGCGTTGTAAAAACAATGCTGGAAAGCGGCGGTGAAATACTAATCACTGCCGATCACGGCAATGCAGAGCAGATGATTGACCGTGCCACACATCAGGCGCACACCGCACATACACTTAATCTGGTCCCGTTCCTCTATATCGGACGCAAAGCAAACATCGCGGCTACCGGCGCGTTACAGGATGTCGCCCCGACCCTGCTCAACATGATGGGCTTGTCTCAACCTCAAGAAATGACTGGCAAGTCGCTTATTGAAATTTTGTGATCTTTTTAGTGCGTCTTTTGTTATGTTTTGCGTGTCTCTTAGTGGGCAGTACTGCGCACGCCACACAGCAGGAAGAACTGGAAAATTTACGCCAGCGCATCTCCGCGCTACAGCAGGATTTTGACAGAACCAACGAATCAAAGTCCGAGGCCGCAGATGCGTTGCGTGAATCCGAACGCAATATCAGCAATAGCAATCGCAAGCTGAATTTGCTCGCCCAACAGCAAAATATTGCCGGTCATGCGCTGGTTCAATTGCAACAGCACTCTGCTCAGTTGGGTAAGGATTTGCAAAACGAACAACAGTTGCTCAGCAAGCTGCTATACCAGCAATACCTTGGTGGTAAACAGGAGTACCTGAAGCTGCTGCTAAACAATCATGACCCCAATCAAGTTTCCCGTGAATTGCAATATTACGATTACATTGCCCGTTCTCGCGCAGCCTGGGTAAAATCTTTGCGTAGCAAATTATCAAAAATTCAGGCTGTATCCGTGCAAACCATTGATAAGACTAATGAACTTGCTGAATTACAAACTGAAGAGCACAACCAGCGGCAGCATTTGGAGAATGAAAAACATTTGCGCCAGCTAACTCTTGCCAAGTTTGCCGTTCAACTTAAACAACAGCGCAGGGAAATCGGAAAACTGCAACATGATGAAAACCGTTTATCGCAATTAATCGATAAACTCTCAAAAATGCTGTCAAGAGCGCCAATCTCAAATCAAGGCCGCAACGATAAATTGCCTGATGACACATTTGATGGCAAACCATTTGCCACACTAAAAGGTAAACTTGTTCTTCCAGTCAAGGGTATTATTACCAATAAATTTGGCACCCCTCGCCCAGACAGTCATGTGGCGTGGAAGGGGTTGTTTGTACGAGCCCCCGAAAACCAATCTGTCAAGTGCGTTGCTGCTGGGAGGGTTGTTTTTGCCGATTGGCTTAGAGGTTTTGGAAATCTGCTCATTGTAGAGCACGGTAGTGGCTATATGAGTTTATATGGCAATAATGAAACTCTTTTAAAACAAGTCGGAGATTCATTGCATGGCGGCGACAGCATCGCATCAGTCGGCAATAGCGGCGGCAATGATGAATCCGGTTTATACTTTGAGTTGCGCCATGAAGGTAATGCACTTGACCCCATAAAATGGATTAAACGTTAAGGCAACAGATTTTTTAAGAAAGGTCACAAATGCGTAGTCGTATTGAGAAATTCGGATTGGTTGCTGTTGGTCTAATCGCGGGCGTATTCATTAGCCTTCACTTCTCCGCCAGCGCCGAAAAGGACACGATCGCTCCCTTGCCGGTTGAGGAACTGCGTGCATTTTCCGAAGTTTTCGGGCGCATCAAGAGTGATTATGTTGAACCTGTTAGTGACAAGAAACTTATTACTGAAGCCATTAATGGCATGCTTAGCGGACTTGATCCGCATTCCGCATATTTGGATGCTGAAGGCTATAAAGAAATGCAAGTTGGAACACAGGGAGAGTTTGGCGGACTGGGCATCGAAGTCGGGATGGAAGAAGGTTTGGTAAAGGTTATTTCGCCAATTGAAGATACACCCGCTTATCATGCCGGAATCAAGACGGGTGACCTCATCATTAAACTTGATGACACACTTGTTAAAGGACTTTCGCTAAACGATGCCGTTAAGCGAATGCGTGGAAAACCGGGTAGCAAGATTCTGCTCACCATTGTGCGAAAAGGGGAGATCAACCCTCTTGTAATTACTGTTGCTCGCGCTGTCATAAAGGTACAAAGTGTCAAATCTAAATTAGTAGAACCTGGTTATGTTTTTGTACGTGTAACTCAGTTCCAGGAACACACAGGTGAAAACCTAGCCACTGCGCTTGAAACTCTATTTAAACAGAGCGAGGGAAATCTCAAGGGGGTTGTGCTTGACTTGCGCAACGATCCGGGTGGTTTGCTTACTGCTGCAGTTGCTGTTTCGGCAGCTTTTTTGCCCAAAGATGCTTTGGTAGTCTATACAGAAGGCCGTACTGAAGACGCCAAAATGCGTCTGACGGCAAGCGCAGAGAACTATCTGCGTGGCAATGGAACCACTGACTATTTGAAGAACCTGCCTGAAGCTTACAAAACCTTGCCTATGGTGGTTTTGGTAAATAGTGGCTCAGCCTCCGCTTCTGAAATTGTTGCCGGTGCTTTGCAAGACCATAAACGTGCTGTAATAATGGGAACACAATCCTTTGGTAAAGGCTCGGTACAGACTATATTGCCGCTCGGCAATAATACAGCCATCAAACTTACCACTGCGCGTTACTACACTCCCGGAGGGCGTTCTATTCAAGCAAAGGGGATAGTACCTGATA
Source organism: uncultured Gallionellaceae bacterium (assembly GCA_903913145.1). Taxonomy (GTDB): domain Bacteria; phylum Pseudomonadota; class Gammaproteobacteria; order Burkholderiales; family Gallionellaceae; genus PALSA-1006. Next base: position 18,709 of record CAIWKC010000347.1, read on the forward strand.
TTTTGGTAGAAGATCCGGCCACTGCAGCTTTGGATAACGCGTTCCGCTTACGCGAAGCGGATTTGGATCGTCATTTAACCAATGATCGCCAACCTGATGATAAAACAGATGAAGTGGCTATTAAGACCAACACTAAGACGCCACAAAAGAACAAGGATACTGAAGGCAATAAGTCTGAAATTTCAGAATTTGGGGCCAAAAATGATTATCAACTGAACCAAGCTTTAAACCTTTTGAAAGGTATGAATATTCTGCACGGAAAGTGAGCCTATGATTAATCCATTCGAACTTCAAAAGAAACGTGTTCTTTCTTTTTCAGAAGACTCTGTCTCTCAGGTAGCACAAGCTTATCTATTGCTTTGTGGAATGGATAAACTGAAAGTTGAAAGAGGAAGTCACGAAAGCAACCTGATAATTCACTACAGTCTAGAAGACTATACTCTCGAGGCTTTAGAAAATGCACTGCCAAAAGAAGGTTTTCATTTCAAGGAAAGCCTGTTTGATCTGATTCACAAACATATGGTGCATTATTGCGAAGATATACAGCGTCACAATATGAGCACGCCCGTACATCCAACCAAGAAAAATGAATCGGAAGTCTTTGCAAAGGTATATGAGCAACATCAACATGGGTCCCATGATGACCCACGCAAAGATTTACGAGAATATAAATAGCCTTTAAGTTCTCACTCCTTCTCCTTCATTTAAATAAGGCGCGGCTAGACACTTACGCCGCGCTGCGTCGAGTTGTCACTGCGTTCAAGCAGGCCAACAGTAACCTTCAGAAACACAAAAGCCCTCACGAGGAGGGCTTTTGCATTTGTAAGGAGTCTGACGATGACCTACTTTCACATGCGAGGTGCACACTATCATTGGCGCGAAGTCGTTTCACTGTCCTGTTCGAGATGGGAAGGAGTGGGGCCAACTTGCTATGGTCGTCAGACATAACGGTTGTCGGAGACAGGTGCGGTTCAGGTTTAACTGAATTGCCGCCACTGGCCGACGCATTCTGGAGAAGTAAAGTATTGGTTTTTGATTGCATTCGCGAGTTTTTAGAAACTCACTTGCATGTTACTTAATATTATAGGATCAAGCCTTACGGGCAATTAGTATCGGTTAGCTTAATCCATTACTGGACTTCCACACCCGACCTATCAACGTGGTAGTCTTCCACGACCCTTCAAGGGGATCGAATCCCCAGGGAAATCTCATCTCAAGGCGAGTTTCCCGCTTAGATGCTTTCAGCGGTTATCTCTTCCGTATATAGCTACCCGGCGATGCCACTGGCGTGACAACCGGTACACCAGAGATACGTCCACTCCGGTCCTCTCGTACTAGGAGCAGGTCCCTTCAAATTTCCAACGCCCAAGGCAGATAGGGACCAAACTGTCTCACGACAAGGATCGTGATACTCGCGTAGCGAGACCTATCCCCCTCTACCTCTTGCGGGGGAGAGCGTAGCGAGGGGGTCGATGGGGAGGGGGCAGTAAACCCAGCTCACGTACCACTATAAACATTCTGTTCCAGTGCGTCCCCTGTCCCCCAGCCCCTACCCATGAACCTCAATTGCACATGATCCCCTCTCCCGCTGGCGGGAGCGGG
>CAIWKC010000348.1 GCA_903913145.1 uncultured Gallionellaceae bacterium
AAGTATATTTTTATAGGTTTAAGGTAATAGTTTGAAGCGTTTTTTACACACTTGGGCCGAATTGTAACCTTTGTTCACAGTAACAACGAATGTCTACTGCCACCCACAACGGCCTTTCGGCAATGAATTTATGCTTCCCGATACCAGCCATTGATCAAGTAACAGTAATAATCCATTAACTATTATTATTTCATCTCTTGAGTGTTATCACGAGAAATGTGATGTACAAGGCACCATTAACCAACAGCGCCCAGATCGGTAGTCCTGTTGATCGCGAGTTAATACGAAGCCAAGTAGCTGCGATTAGTGTGACAAAGATTCCGCTCATAACCTCGATACGCGGTTGCCACGGCGTAAGCATGATGCCGATTGCAGGAAGCAATGTCCCCTGAAATACCATCGCGCCAGTGATATTGCCAAATGCTAGGGTGTCCTTGTTTCGGCGAACCCAGAGGATGCTGTTCACTTTCTCTGGCAGTTCAGTCGCTATAGGAGTGATCAACAGTGACAGTAAGAGCGCGGAAACACCCAGTATATGTGATACGCCCTCAATCCCTGAAATGAAACCCTTGGCTCCCAAGACTAGCAGGCCAAGTCCAACGCCTAACTGAAGCAAAATCGTGGGCAAATTAGTTGGCAGGCCGATCCTCGATAAGAACATCTTTTCATCCGCCTCAGTGCCGTGGCCATCCTCAACCAACTGCTCAGAGGCACGAAGGGTCAACATGATGTAGATGAAGTAAGTTAAAACAAGCGCCAAGCTAATAAAGCCTCGAATATAACGCGCTTCCCGAGGAACAAACATCGCTGCTGCGGCAAGCCCGAATGCGCACAGGAAGAAATTGAGGTCACGCACAAAGCCGCTTCGTTCCGGACTAACATGCCCCGATAGTCCTCGTCGCGGCAGTATGGCAAGCGCCATCATGCAAGTCGTTAAAGTCGATAACATCAACGGAGCGCCGAGAATAGATCCGACGCCAATTTCCTCGTTCAGATTGACATTGCTGGTGCCCGCAAATAGCGCAAGGAGCGGAACCATCGTTTCTGGAAGTGCCGTGCCGATAGCGGCGAACACTGAGCCGGTCACCCCATCAGAAATCTTGAGCTTCTGCCCCAAATGTTCCAAGGCATTTGTGAAAAGTTCCGATGCCGCGAGGATGACAAAAAGCATCGCGACCAATTCGAGGACAAATCCAATCATAGATTCGCCCCCAAGTCTCTATCGCGAGGGATTCTATCTTGGCTACTAAAGCTTTCAAACTTAGGCTTACCTGCTATTAGGGTATGGTGAGGTGGGTAATGATACATACCCGCTATGGTAGCTTGTTATCTCCTGGCCAAGTAGCTTAGTAATGCTGTCATTGTCTGTAAGTCGCATGGCACTCAACGCAATACTGCATCGTTTTATTTAATGCACGTAACGAGGCATTCACATCTTTGGTTTTTAAAATATCTCCAAGATCATCGCCACTTTTGTGGAAAGCCAAGCCAAGTTTTTCAAACTCTTTATTGTTAAACATACCGCACATTCCTTTCATTTCAGGCGTTAATCCCAACTTGTCGTGTGCTAATACCGAGGCTTCATCAAACTTGCTGTCTGAAATTAAGCCAATAATATTTTTAACGGCTTCAACGTGACTCCTCATGTTTTCCAACTGGTGAAGCTTCATTGGTCCTGTTACACCTAGAGACGTTCGCATGTCCATCATGCTCATATCGTGAT
>CAIWKC010000349.1 GCA_903913145.1 uncultured Gallionellaceae bacterium
ACCGGTTTAAGCTTCCCTTGGCACGCTCTTTAGCCAAAAGTGACTGAAGTCCAGCCAAATCAGATTTCTTTAATAGATCGAGTAGTTTACGCGATTTTCTGTTGATATTAGGTTCGGGCAAATCGTTTACTATGGCCAAACGAAGACGTTCAAGTTCCAATGGGTGCTTGCCCACAATCTGCGCAGGTCGAAACCCTCCTTCCAATAAACGTTTGATCAGAAGCAAATGTTGGATTGCTTTACGCGAGTATCCGATTTTCCCATCAGTCCCTGTTTCTAGATGAGGAAACCCGTAACGTTGTCGCCATTTTCGCAATAAATCTTTACCGAAACCGGTTTCAAGTTCAATTTCTGATGCGGGAACGAGTTTGTCAGATTGCATCGTTTATCTCCAAATAACATTTGTCCGCCCTTTTTTGTCACGGACAATGACTGTATTATATAGTCGACTAATAAAATACTTAGAAGTCGATATTTCCATCTTGGCGCTTTTCTGAGTATGTGAAATTTTTTCAATGTAAATTTCGGACAGGGAAATGGCAATGGTTAAAATTGTATTGATTCGAGATCCAGAGACAGGTCGAGCATTGTATGCAGAGGAGACAAAAGTTCTTGGCGTATTTGATTCTGTAGTTGAGGCATCTAAGCACCTTGGAGATTTGTTGAAGCATTGCAATATTGTGGCAGCCTAGAGTTGTCACGAAAGGCTGTGAGTCCTAAAACAATAGTGGCGAATACTTCAGCTTGATACACAGTTGCGATTACCTTCATGGGTATTTGGTATGAAAACCGATTCCTATTAAATAATTCGATAAATATTGCTTGCACATAAAATAAATGAGTTGGCAGAAGGGAATGAAATCATGAAAGTCTCAACGAAATTAGGGTTAGGATTCGGCGCGGTAATGCTGGTTTTAATATTCGTCATTACGATTGGCTATTACAACATGTCCAGGTTTAGTCAGGCCAATTCCTGGAACGTCCATACTTATGAAGTCATGGGAGAGGGTAGCGGCATGTTGACCAACATGATCAACATGGAAACCGGGATACGCGGTTATGTTGTTAGTGGAAACGAGAACTTCCTCGAACCATACAACAATGGGAGAAAGGCTTTCATTGAGCATTTTGACAAGGCCAAGTTGTTGACTTCAGACAATCCGAGCCAGCAGGATAGGCTGGCTAAAATCCTTGAATTGCATAAAGAATTTTCTAGCGTCGGAGAAACTTTGATCAAGTTGCGCAAGGAGTCTGTCGAAGGCAGTCGCTCGATGGATTCGGTTATTGCGTTTTTCAGGGAAGCCCGCGACAAGAAGAGCATGGATGCATTCCGCGCTCTTGAATCGGAATTCGAAAAAACAGAATCAATTTTGTTGGTCAAGCGGAGTGAGGATTCTGCTTCGCTTGAAGCTACGACGAAACTGACGCTGATACTGGGTGGAATTATTGGGGCTTTGCTGTCGGCAATCATTGGCTACCTGATTGTCCACAACCTGATGAAACAACTCGGCGGTGAACCTGATTATGTTTCAGGAATCGCACGTCAAATCTCGGTTGGTGATTTGACCATGAGCGTTGCCGCGAAAGAAGGTGATGCTTACAGTATGGTTGCCTCTATGAAGGAAATGCAAGAGAAGTTGAAGAAGATGGTTTCCGAGGTTCAATCTAATTCGGATCAGGTATTAAGAACAGCTACCGAAGTAGCAACTGCAAGTACCCAGGTGGCAGAGGGTTCACGCCTGCAGTCTGAAGCGGCTTCATCTATGGCTGCTTCAGTCGAAGAAATGACAGTTAGCATAGATCAAGTGTCCAGCAATGCTGAAGAAGCTAAGGCGGCCTCTATTTATTCCGGCGAACTATCAAAAAAAGGCGCTGAGGTCATTCAAAGTGCAGCTTCAGAGATGGTTCATATCGAATCTTCAGTTACGGGTTCAGCAAAAGTAATTGAGGGTTTGCAGCAGCAGGCAGACGGAATTACAGCGATAGTGAACGTGATCAAAGAAATTGCCGATCAAACCAATTTGCTTGCGCTCAATGCAGCAATAGAGGCTGCTCGTGCGGGGGAACAGGGACGTGGCTTTGCGGTAGTGGCAGATGAAGTGCGCAAGCTGGCAGAACGCACGGGGAATTCCACGAGGGAAATCTCCACCATGATCGGAAATATTCAGGGTGCTACCCGCGAAACTGTATCCAGTATGGAAGTTGGTGCAAATAAAGTGACTGGCGGAGTGAAACTGGCCAATCAGGCTGGGCAGTCGATTCAACAAATCCAAAGCGAAGCCAATCGAGTAGTGCAGGTAATCACTGACATAGCAGACTCACTTAAAGAGCAGAGCGCAGCAAGTCGTGATATTGCAGTTAACGTTGAAAGAATCGCTCAAATGTCAGAAGAAAATAGCGCAGCCGTACAGAATACTTCCAGCGCGGCTAACCGGCTGGAAGAGCTTGCCGTTTCTCTTCAAACTACAATTGGTCAATTCAAAGTTTAATGCAAACTGAAAACGTCAAAGTAGTAACCGCAAAATATGAGGAACGTAGAAACAGAAAGTTTTGACTTTGATGAGTGGGCATCTCTGGCTAAGTTGGCGCCAGAGAAGTTCGAACAAAGAAGATCAGAATGTATTACGAGTCTAATTGCGAACTCTGGGAGAAAAGATAAGTGCTTACTGGGTTTGCAATATCATATCGATATGGAAAGGACACGGGCGCACACAGCAATGAAATCATGTCTAAAAATTTCTTCATTGATGCTGGACACGTTTTTTGATTTTTTGATGCCTGTCAAAAAGTGCTACGTGAAAATCCTCGAAATATTTTATAGTAATTGCAGCCACCACATAAGCAGGATGCCAAGATTTTCTCTTTCCAAGGTAAAGGGGAATGCCTCTTATCAGAGGTAACTTAACGATTGAAAGCTTAGGGCCCATTCTCACTTTCAAAGACGGGTAAGGTTTACCTGTTGCCAAAAGAGGACTCAGAAATTTATTTGCGGAAATAGAAAGGCAAAATGGTTACTGGGGATTTTGAAAAATTAATTTACACTACCGGCACATAAACGGCCCTTCTCCAATGGGGGGCTTTGTGAAATGGAAGTTTGGCTGTTAGAATTTTACAACTTGCAATACGATGAATTAACTTATTGGCAAGTAAATTTCTTATGCTATTTATTTCAAGGAATTATTTATGAAAATTACAGTTGAAACTACCGTGAATGCACCAATTGCCGCTGTCTGGCGTGCCTACACAACACCAGCTGACATTAAGCAGTGGAATACAGCTTCTGATGACTGGCACACAACCAAAGCTAGTGTTGATTTGCGCGTAGGAGGCTTGTTTACTTCTCGCATGGAGGCGAAAGACGGTAGCTTCGGATTTGACTTCGCTGGCACATACACCAAGATTGTACCAAACGAACTTATTGAGTATACGTTCGGAGATCGAATAGGAACTGTCGAATTCGTGACAAGAGAAAATATTGTTTCGGTTCGCGTCACCTTTGATGTTGAAACAGAAAATCCCATTGAACAACAACGTCAGGGATGGCAAGCTATCCTAAATAATTTTTCCAAGTTCGTTGAGGGACATGAGTGAGTTAGTTTTGTTACACTTTTAGCGGCTCAAATGAAGGAGAAAATCATGCGAAAAATCGTTTCATTCGTACATGTGTCACTGGATGGTTTTGTTGCCTCCGATGATGAGGGCATGGCTAGCCTAGGCTGGATAAGTTTGAGCGACGATATGTTTGAATATGTTGAGCGACGAATTCAGCAGACCGACACCGCGTTATATGGGCGCGTCACCTACCAGATGATGGAGTCGTACTGGCCAACCGCTTCAGAGCAGCCCGACGCTAGTCCACATGATCATGCGCATTCGCGCTGGTATAAAACCGCCCAAAAAATTGTTTTGTCGAAAACACTTTTGGAAAAGAGTAATCCTAATGCCACAATCATCAGTAGCAACTTAAGCGATGAAATCAGCAAATTAAAGCATAGCGTGGGTAGCGAGATTTTAGTATTTGGCAGCCCCTCCGCAACGCATGCGCTGATGGCGGAAAATCTCATTGACGAGTATTGGCTATTCATCAATCCGATTGTGCTTGGGCAGGGTATTCCCTTATTCAAAAACATTAAGCAAAGAACTGCACTCAAGCTGGTGAAAAGTAAAACTTTTGCGTTGGGCGTGGTGTGCTTGCACTATGAAGTAAAAAGAAATAAATGAGGCATTCACAAATATCATCAGGGAAAATTATCAAGGATGGCAGCGTTGGCTTACGCTTTGATTTGAGACTCTCACAGAATAGTATGATGAAATGTCGAAACCGACCGTCGATACGAAGCCGAATTCCAATTAGCTCAAATCAAATGAATTCATTCAATTTTTGGTGTTAAGGTCAAGCTGACAGTAAATGCCGATCTTCTACCGACATTGCTATTCACAGATTCGTCGCCCCATTGAAGTGAAATTACCATTTTTTCTAGAATATAGCCTTAAACACGCTCCAAATTTTTAAGCACACAATAAACATCCTTCATCATCCAAGTTTAACTATTGATTAATAAAATAGTCATATAGCTTGGCTATGCTAAACGACATGATACTAGCCAATCATTTAATTTAGCGAGGATGTGTTTATGTCAATGGGCAGAATAAAACAAGCTGGTTTTGTCATCGGCATGATTTCTATCATGCTTCAACCCATCACTGCGAAAGCATTCGAGACAGGTAACCTCTTGATCAACGGTGATGCAGAGCAACATCGCTGCACAGATGATTGGACTGCGCAGTCTCCTATTCCAGGCTGGCAGGTAATTAATGGCGCAGCCAGCGTATTGTGCTATACCGCCTTCAATTATGCTCATGAAACACCTATCCTGCCCTCGAGTTCCCAAACTAACACCGCATTGTTTGCTGCCCCCGGGGCAGACACTGCGATAGAACAAATTGTCAACGTCCAAGCAGAAAGTAAGGCTATCGATAGCGGCAACACTCATTTCACACTTTCTGCTTGGCTAGGCGGTTGGCGAGATCGGCCAGAACGAGCCACTCTAACAGCGATTTTCCTTGATGAAGACAGCCATTCAACCGGTGCTCCTGTTCTCTTAACGAATGCAGATGCTCAGGCTAGAAATAATCTCACCGGCCTCATATTTAGCGAAATTAAAGGCAACGTACCAGTAAAAACCCGCCATATCGTTATTACCGTTAACTTTCTCAGTGGGTTTACCTCTTACCATAATGCCTATGCCGACAACATAAGTTTAAAACTCAACGGCGATGTGTCTTGGCTTGTTTCCGATAAGAAGGATCAGCCGATATCCAACATACCCGACTTGGACCACGTCTACGTCGTGATGATGGAAAACACCAACTATTCTGATGTCATCAACACTATTGGCAATAAGATAACAATCAATCCGCAAATGCCATTTCTGGCGTCGCTTGCTGAGCAAGGTGTGATCCTCACCAATATGTGGGCCAATTACCATCCAAGCGATGAAAATTACGTCGCCATGGTTGCCGGTGACACCTACAAATACGGCCCCGTATACTATCCTGATTACAATCTGCCGGTAACACACTTGGGTGATCTGCTTGACGCACGCGGCAAAAGCTGGAGCGCTTACGTGCAAAACATGAAAACCCCCTGCAATCTAAATAGCGATCCGAGCGGGCTCGGTTACTACGCGCCCGACGACCAGCCTTTTGTACATTTTACAAACATTATAAACGATCCAACTCGCTGCATCTCAACAGCCCGCGACCTCACCGATTTCGAATCGGCCATAATCACCAATACCCTGCCAAATTTTGCCTGGATAGCCGCGGACGGCTGGTGGGATGGCGAAGGTGCATGGTGGGACAATACCAATGTTGCCACCTCCGTTGCCAAACAAGACGAGTTTCTTGGTGCAAACTTTATGCCGTTGCTAGCATCCGCGCAATGGAAAAACTCGCGTTCACTATTAATCATCACTTGGGACGAAAGCCTCGGATGGGGTTGGCCTGATAATCGTGTACCCACCATTATGATCGGCTCTCCGGGCATTCTCAAGGCAGGTAATGCCATCGACCAACATTACGACGGGTACAGCGTCTTGCGCACAATAGAAAACGCCTTTGGCCTCGACACGCTAGGTCGCTTCGATCAATTTGCCGAACCGCTGACAGCTGCTTTTTTCGGTCAAAAAAGCACTGAGCGTACAACATTGCGCACCGTAGGTGCAGCAATGCGTGGCAGCATTGCCGATACATTTGGTCAAGTCACTACCCCGGCCGCAGTCAATCAAGGCCAACCACTCGTCCTCACTACGTCAGGTCATGTCGAGAAAGATATGGTGGTCAACATCGAGCCACTCGGTACGCTACCCGGTGTCCGCTCAAAGCAATTCAGTTTTGCAGAAAATAATGGCCAAATAACCATACCGACAAATCGTCTAAAACCCGGCGTCTATGCTGCTTGGTTACGCCGAAGAATAGAACCACCACATCAAGCTCCTGTCCTGTTTTCGGTATTGTCGACAGAACAAATAGGACCCAATACCCCTGGCATTGAAATTGTTGGTGCACCTCAAAGTGTCAACAACAATACCCAGCTCTCAGTGCGCGAAGCATCGAACATGATCGTCCACTATTGCCGGCCTGTCGATGCTGCACCAACCGACACTTGGATCGGAATTTTCCCAACCAATACGCCTAGTGACCAAATGACCAAAGACAACGCTAATTTGCTCAGCTATTGGCTTGGCACACCGGGCGAACATGGTCAGGCCTGCGGAGAGGCTATGGCCTTCTCCGCAGAACTAACACCCGGTCAGGGATATCAGATATTGCTATTCCACGATACGGCAAACGGAACAACCACGGTAGGCCCGACTGCATTTTTTACTTTAACCCCTGCGCTGCCATAGGCCATGCGCAGAGTTAGCTATTGCCAATAGAGGAAGCTAAAACTAAATAGCAGAAATAGAATGCAGAACAGATATTGATGTTAGCTACGACAAGCTGATAAAAGTCGGCCAAATACGGAAGTTGAATAATTAATTTTATTGGTTATTCAACTTCATCATCAAATAACATAATAACTTCATAAGTATCGTCGTGTCGGGTGACCGAGACATTGTCGCATGCTCGTTTGGCTAGTTTGACCATATTTTTATTGTTGGTGAGGATTTCGGCTGCAAAGCCTCTAAGATTTTGGCCCTTTGCATGTTCAACCAAACAGGCTTGTAGTGATGTCCCCAGCCCAGTGCCTTGCCAAGCCGGCAGTATCATGTAGGCCACCTCTCCCAAATTTGTAGAAGGATTTAGGAAGTAGTTTGCATTGCCGATTACAGTTTCATTTTCCCTTGTACCTGTTACGGCAAGGAAGGCCACATCCTGTTTTTGGTCAACATTGCATAATCGTTGAACCTCCTTAAATGAAAGATTGTTAAGTCGCTGGAAAAATCTTGTATATCGATCCTCTTGACTCATCTCATGAAAGAAGTGTTGCAAAGTGGCGGCATCACTCGCCCGAGCGGGACGTAATATTACTGAAGCACCGTTCTTGAGCTTAATAGTACGTTCCTGTTCAACATGATACGCATCTTTGCTTTTGAGAATTTGATGTGCATGTACATAGTTCAGCTTCTTTGCTTCTGCAAGTAAGTCAGTTCTGAAATCAGGGTGGGCAATTTCGATCAAAGCCAATGCTCTTTCACGGATAGACTTGCCAAACAGGTAGGCAATTCCATACTCAGTAATTACATAATGCACATCACTGCGCGCTATCGTGACGCCTTCTCCCTCATGCAAGAGTGAACGAATGCGAGACGACTTTCCATCATCGGTAGTTGATCGCAGACAAATAATGGGTTTACCCCCGTTTGAATAGGCTGCTCCGCGTATGAAATCTGGCTGGGTTGACACGCCACTATAAAACTCTCCCTCAAACTGATCTGCACATACTTGCCCTGTCAGGTCTACCGCAAATGCCTGAGTAACGGAAACCATCTTATGTTGACTAGACACCGTTTTGAAGTTGCTGACGTAAGTGATCGGCTTGAAGACAAACAACGGATTGTTATCGATCAAGTCGTACAGTTTTCGGGAGCCCATGCTGTAGCTTGCGATTATCTTGCCTTGATTGTGAGTTTTTTTTGCACCCGTGATGATTCCTATTTCTATCAAGGGAATAATTGCATCGGTGATTACGTCTGTATGAATACCTAAATCCCGACGATCCATCAGGTATTTGAATGCTTCATTAGGCATACGCCCCAAGCCTATTTGCAAGGTGGAACCGTCTTCAATAATACTGGCAATGTAGGCAGCAATTTGCTTCGCCACTTCATCCAGCGGAATATGCTGATATTCAAGAATGGGGGAATCATTCCAAACGAATTTATCAAACTTACTGATGTGAATAGAGGTGTCACCCAGCGTGGTTGGCATGTTGGGATTAATTTCCGCAATTGAGCGTCGTGCATAGGTCAATGCGTCAAGACTGATGTCTACCGACACGCCCAGACTGACATTGCCAAAAGCATCTGGTGGTGAGACCTGCACAATTGCAACATCCAGAGGAATTCGGCGACTCTCGAATAATTGTGGCACTTGCGTAAGCGAGATCGGGATATATTCAGCCATACCCTGAGCCGCGGCAAAACGCTCATCACTACCAACAAAAAAACATTTGTGTCGAAAATGAGTTAGCGGTTTGTCCTGCTCATTAACAATTGCGCCGGTCGTCAAAAAATGAACCAGTGTTACGTCTGGAAGGGAAGGGGTGGCATTTTCAAGTGCAGCAACAAGCATTCGAGGAGTGGCACACGCGGTGCCAATAAAAACTTGATTGCCCGCTTTAACAACCGATACTGCATCATTGGCGGTTGTTATCCTATTCTCAAAGCCGGAAAATCCTGGGTACCGGTTGATCAGTTCAACTTCGTTCACAATGTCCTCTTTAATTGCATACTCATTTTGATCTATTGGATGAGACTGCGAACACAAAATGTCTATGAAGGATAGGAAATCCAATCGAATAAGTCAATTCATCATTATCACTTAATCTCATTTGCTATTCTTTGAATTGTTCTTAGTACGGATATTGAAATTGCATTGAGCTAATTCCAAAACAGAAGAGAAAGTTAAATTTGAAAGTTTGATGTTGACTTTTGAGCAAGCAAAATTATCAAAATTTCTAAGGTCGGCTATTGTTTCGTCAAGAGGACTACTATGAGTAACATACCGAGAGTTAATAATCGGCTTGTCTGAGACCCTCATGCCAAATAATTACAAGCCGTTTGACCGACTGCATACTGGTACACATGCGACATTCATACCCTTATCAAATCAACGCAAATGCATTTTTTATGAAAAACGGTTCTTGATCATCATCAACCTAAGATCACAAATGCCAATGTTAAACTGCGATACATAGATTGGATAGTGAGTATAGTGCCCTACAGTTTGTCTGGTTATTTATGGGGTCGCTTTGCCGTGTCAGTCAATCTGCTATCCAGTTCGCTCAATAGCAGATTGACTGACTTTGGTTTCACACAACCTAAGTGGCGGGTTACGCCTTGCTCATCAATTCCTTCAGCACATAAGGCAGAATGCCGCCGTTGCGGTAGTAATCTACCTCGATTGGAGTGTCGATTCGCAATAGCAGGGCGACGTTTTGCTTGCTGCCATCTTTGCGTGTAATGGTGAGCGACACATCTTGTTGTGGCTTCAAGTTCTCGTTGATGCCGATCAAATCAAACGTTTCGTCGCCAATCAAATTCAAGCTTGCAAGTGAGTCGCTGCCTTTGAATTGTAGCGGTAAGACGCCCATGCCAACTAAGTTGCTGCGGTGAATACGTTCATAGCTCCTTGCAATAACGGCTTTTACGCCGAGTAGTTGTGTACCTTTCGCAGCCCAGTCGCGGCTTGAGCCTGTACCGTATTCTTCGCCCGCGAAAATCACTGTTGGGGTGCCATCAACAATGTATTTCATCGCAGCATCGTAAATTGCCAATTGTTCGCCCTTGTACAGGGTGAAGCCCCCTTCGACACGGCTACCATCTGAATTGGCTGGAAGCATCAGATTTTTGATACGCACGTTAGCGAAGGTGCCGCGCATCATTACTTCATGGTTACCGCGACGCGAGCCGTAGCTGTTGAAATCTTTCACTTCGACCTTGTGCGCTTGCAGATATTTACCGGCAGGGGTTGTGGACTTGAAGCTGCCCGCTGGACTGATGTGGTCGGTAGTAACAGAATCGCCGAATAGCGCCAGTGCTTTTGCGCCCTTTATATCACCGACTTCAGGTGTGGCGGCATCGAAGAATGGCGGGCGCGCGATATAAGTGGAGTCGTCCCACTGGTAGCGGTTGCCAGTCGGTGCAGAGATTGCGTTCCATAATGGCAAGTCTTTGGTCAGATCTGAATACAGTTTGCGATACACCGCCGGATCAGCAGCGAATTTCATCACGGTTTGGACTTCGGCGCTGTTTGGCCAGATGTCTTTCAGGTAAACCGGTTGGCCATCTTTGCCTGTGCCGAGGGGATCAGTGTCAAGATTGATATTCATTCTGCCCGCAATCGCATAGGCAACAACAAGTGGCGGGCTGGCGAGGAAGTTCGCTTTCAAGTTCGGGTGGATACGCGCTTCGAAGTTACGGTTGCCAGAGAGCACCGCCGCGCAGATCAGGCCATTGTCGGTAATGGTTTTGTCGATGTCTTCACTCAACGGTCCGGCGTTACCGATGCAAGTTGTACAACCGTATGCGGCGACGCTGAAACCAAGCTGTGTCAAGGAATCAAGCAAGCCGGCGTTAGTTAAATATTCGGTGACGACCCGCGAACCGGGAGCAAGCGAAGTCTTGATATGCGGCGCGACTTTCAATCCTTTAGCCACGGCTTTCTTCGCCAGCAAACCGGCTGCCAACAAAACACCAGGATTTGATGTATTTGTACACGAAGTGATTGCAGCGATCAGCACATCACCATTGCCAATTTTTAGATCGCCCTTGCCGGTGGCGTAACGTTGTGCCAGCTTGTCGGCAGGTTGGTTGAATCCGTTTTCAGCAATGGGTTTGCTAAAAAGCGTATTGAAGGTGTCTTTCATTGCCTTTAATGCTACCCGGTCTTGCGGGCGCTTAGGTCCAGCCAATGAAGGTTCGATGCTGTTCAGATCAAGTTCTACTGTGCTGCTGTAGTCAATGCTGCCATCCTTGGGCACGCCAAATAGACCTTGCGCTTTGAAATAGGCTTCGAAGGCAGCCACTTCATCATCTGTTCGTCCGGTGTTGCGCATGAAGTTGACAGTGACTTCGTCGACGGGGAAGAAGCCCATGGTTGCGCCGTATTCCGGTGCCATGTTGGCGATCGTGGCACGGTCGGGCAGTGTAAGGGCGGCAGTGCCTTCACCGTAAAACTCGACGAACTTACCGACGACTTTTTGTTTGCGCAATAATTCAGTGACGGTCAGCACCAAGTCGGTCGCCGTTACGCCTTCACGCAACTTGCCTTTGAGATGCACACCGACCACATCCGGTGTGAGGAAATAAACCGGTTGCCCGAGCATGCCAGCCTCCGCCTCGATGCCGCCCACGCCCCAGCCAACTACACCAATACCGTTGATCATGGTGGTATGGCTGTCTGTGCCCACCAATGTATCAGGATAAGTCACACCGTCTTTTTGCAGCACACCGCGCGCAAGATATTCCAGGTTGACTTGGTGCACGATACCGATGCCGGGTGGAACGACCTTGAAAGTGTCGAATGCCTGCATGCCCCATTTCATAAAACGATAGCGTTCGGTGTTGCGTTCGAATTCCAATTCCATGTTCAGTTTCAACGCATCCGGGCGGTTGAAGTAATCAATTTGAACTGAGTGGTCAACCACCAGATTGACAGGAACCAGGGGTTCAATAACCTTGGGGTCTTTGCCTTGTGCAGCTGCAGCATCGCGCATGGCGGCTAGATCGGCTAGTAACGGAACACCTGTAAAGTCTTGCAACACAATCCGCGCAACAACGAAAGGAATTTCTTCGGTGCGTGACGCTTTAGGTTGCCAGTTCGCCAGCTGTCGCACATGCGCTTCAGTCACTTTTTTACCGTCGCAATTGCGCAATACCGATTCCAGAACAATACGGATTGATACCGGCAAGCGAGAAATCTTTCCAATGCCGGCGGCTTCAAGTGCGGGCAGCGAATAGAGAGTAGACTCATTACCGTTCGAAAATTTGAGAGATTGGTGGGTATTGAACAGATTGTGGGACATTGGGAAAGACTCCTTGGTCAGGGTAAAAAAGTTAAGGATTGAAGTAATTCAACGATGGATTGATGTTTGGCACGCTGTGCGAGTACAAGCGGAGTGGAGCCGTCTTTATACTTCGCATTTTTGTCGGCTTTAGATTTAAGTAGTAATTTAACCACTTCGATGTGCCCATTTGCAGAGGCTTTATGTAAAGGGGACCAGCCATCAAAGCTGGTCAGGTTTACGTCCGCTCCTCCGGCAATTAATGCGGCACAGGTATTCAGGTGCCCGCGTGTTGCAGCTTGCAGCAATGCGGTCCAGCCATGCTTGCTTTGGGCATTCACATTGGCATGTTTAGTGATGAGCATTTTAACGATTTCTGTAAATCCATTGAATGCTGCCCAATGTATCGGACTGTATCCCGATGCATCCTCGATATGAATATTCGCGCCGCGATCAATGAGTAAACGGGCAATCGCTTGATTTCCGTTAAAGGAAGAAATCATCAAGGGTGTCCAACCCCGTTCATCTTGGGTATCTATTTCTGCGCCGCTAACTATGAACGCTGTCATGACCTCGTGATTGCCGGATTCAACCGATTTTAAAAATCCGGCGGGGGTATGCTCGTATCCTTCTCCTTCGATAATGCGCAGCTCTTTGAATTCGACACTACCCCAGACGTCTTCATCTTCCTTTGATTCTTGCTTGGGACGGGTACGCTCGCGCACTTGGCTCAAATAATAAATTTCGGTGGCAATGTCTGGTGGAAATCCCTGACGTCCTGGGCGGGTGTTGACCATCAACTCAGCAAAATAATCGTCTATCTGTGCCGTATCCCACAGTTCGATCAATTTATTGAATACGCGAGGATATTGCGCCTCAAGTTTGTGGGGATAGAGGCGCGCTACTCCTTGCAACATTTGCAACATCGCTTCGTTCATTTGGCGTGACCTTGTACATCAATAACTACAATGATTGCCTATTTTACCCGTTTGGAGAAACTTCTTCACGTAAGATGCAAAGGCAAGTTTATTTAACTCCTAATCTGCAATGGCATGTGGTTTAGAATCACACCTTTTCACAGCTGCCTGAATTAACAGAAATTTTGGTTTATAAATGAAATTAAACTTTCGATATATGCATTAACTGAATGACGGAAAAAGAAATGGTGGAAATTTGACAATGTATTAGTCTATGTCGTTAGATATGTCGCAATACCGTTCAGCAATATTTCGAAAATCATCTTGAATATCGAGGAAAGCATCGACCAGATCAGGATCGAAATGCGTTCCGCGACCTAGTTCAATCAGTGATACGGCAACTTCATGTGGAAATGCTTTTTTGTATACGCGCTGACTGATCAAGGCATCATAAACATCGGCAATAGCCATCAGGCGAGCAGAGATCGGTATGTCCTCGCCTTTAAGTCCGAGAGGATAACCACTACCGTCCCATTTTTCATGATGCCCTGTTGCGATATCACGTCCGATGTGTAAAAAACGGCTTGGAGCCGGCAGTTCACTTTCGGCGGCCGTCAACACATCACCGCCAATGACCGGGTGAGTCTTCATGATTTCGAACTCTTCTGCCGTCAGCTTTCCAGGCTTAAGCAGAATATGATCAGGGATGCCGACCTTGCCTATGTCATGCAGAGGTGCGAGCTTAAAAAGTGCCTCAATGAATTCTTCGGTCAATGAATTCTTGAAGCGAAGGTGATTACGCATTTTGTTGGCCAGTGCGCGAATGTAGTTCTGGGTACGTTTGAGATGGTTGCCTGTCTCGTGATCACGTGTTTCCGCCAAAATACCCATTGCAACAATCGTCACATCCCGAATGTGTGAAACTTCTTCGGACTTGAGGCGAAGCTGGCCTGAACGCTCTTCAACTTTGAGTTCAAGTTCATTGTTTTTTGATGCCAGTTGTTTTGCCAGTGACTGATTTTCGAATTTTTGCTGCAATGACATCAGAACAAGTTTGTGTATGGAGTGTCCCGATGCCAATAGCATTAGCATAAACAACAGTAAAAGTGCACCCAGCGCAAAGTGAGCTTCATCCAACTCGACCAGCACACGAAATATAAGCGGCACCATCAGGCCAAGAACATACGCATACAGAGATGGAAGATGCGTTGTGTTAGTCGCGGCAGATCCGGAGGCAAGTCCAAGCATTACACATATCAGCACGACCTGAACTAACAAATCTTTGGGCAGGAAATACATTGAGCCTAATCCCCACATCAAGCCAATGGTGAGTGCAAAGAGGAAGAATATCCGACTCCACTCATTGCATTCAGCGATGGTGCGGATTTTTTCCCGGAAATTAAGCCAGCGGATAAATTCTGTCAGATACAGTGAATAGGTTATACCCAGCCAAATTAGCAAATATTGATGAATAGATCCGGGCACTTTCCACATTAGCCATACAAAAACAGCTTGAGCCACAATCTGACTAAGCAACATGCCCGGATAAAGTTTCAGTCTCGCCTGCAACTGTTGCGACCGCACGGAGAGATTAGTCTCATCAACACGGAAGCGAAAATCACTAAGGAAAATTCTTGTGGATTCCATTGGTTTGGTTTTTTTACTTTTGCTTGATTTTACGCTGGTACATAGTTGACAACAAAAGGCGTAAAGCGTCAATTATTTCACTGAGGTAGTCCTATCCTGAGTAAGGGTGAAAAAATTAATAGCTTCCAGCGCATCACGTGTACGTTTGAACGGCGGGAGACTTTGCCAGATGCGTTTTCCGTAGTGCTTGGATATTAATCTGGGATCACAAATCATCAGGACACCCCGGTCACTTTCATCACGTATCAACCGTCCCGCTCCCTGTTTGAGATTAATGACTGTACGCGGCAGTTGATATTCCATAAAAGCGTTGCGCCCCTGTTTTGTAATCTGTGCAATGCGTGCCGCGAGTACCGGGTCATCAGGTGGAGCGAACGGCAGTTTGTCAATGATTACCAGCGATAGTGCTTCACCACGCACATCGACACCTTCCCAGAACGATTGACTACCGAGTAATACGGCATTTCCATGAGTGCGAAAGCGGCTCAGTAATTCGTTTCGGGAACCTTCGCCTTGGATCATGAGCGGATATTTCAAATTCTTACGCTCGAACTCGGCTTGCAATATTTCATAGGCGCGTTGCATAGCACGCAAGCTGGTAAATAGCAGAAATGCGCGTCCTTTGCTGGCTTCGATAAGGGGTAGGGCTGCTTGAATCACGGCATCGGTGTAGCCAAGGCTGCTCGGTTCCGGCATTTCTTGAGGTACATATAAAAGCGCCTGCTCTTGATAATTAAAAGGGCTATCCCAACAAGCGGTTCTCGCTTCAAGCAAACCCATTTCGGCTTGGTAATGCGCGAAATTTTGTTTTACTGCCAAAGTAGCAGACGTAAATATCCAGGCGCGCGGGTGGCCGCTGATTTGCTTGGCAAAGATTTCAGCAATTGAAAGCGGAGTGGTATTGAGTACCAAAGCCTGGTGAAACACTTCCAGCCAACGGACTTTGTCCGTCGTATCGATGTCCTGCCACTGCTTAAGTTGAGATGCAAGTGCTTGCCCGCGTTGCCGGCAATTTTCAAGTCCCTCGCTGCGCTCGGCTTGTTTTTCCAGTAATTCATTCAGTGTGCCAAGTTGCTTGCCCAGGGTGGCAAGCGCGTCGGTCCATCCGGGTAATTCCAGCGTTGCATGGGCCGGCATTCTGCCTTCGTTCTTTTTGAAGATAAGGCGCAGATCGCGTGCTGCCTTATCAAGCGCATCGCAGGCCAATGGAAGCGGGGCAAAATCTTTGGCACTGGTAAGCGCTTCAAGCTGGCAGTCGCGCGCGAGTTCAAGCATTTGCGAAGTTGACAGGCTTTCACCGAAGAACAAGCTGGCCGTTTCCGGTAGCTGGTGTGCCTCGTCAAATATGACCGTATTGCAGGCGGGTAGCAATTCTGCAACCCCTTCGTCACGCAGCATCACATCAGCGAAGAACAAGTGATGATTAACCACGACAACATCTGCTTCCATCGCTTCTTTGCGGGCTTTGAGTACGAAACACTCTTTGTGTTGCGGGCAATCCTGTCCCAGGCAGTTTTCTCGTGAGGAAGTCACTTGCATCCAGATCGGTGCATTTTCCGGGACGTCTGCGAGCCCGCTTTTGTCACCGGAATGGGATATTTTGGCGTATTTGGCGATCTTGCCCAGATGGCGAATGTCATCACGCGTTTTAAACACTCCTTCAGTTTGGGCACGCTCCAGATGGTAATGGCATACATAATTGGAGCGACCTTTGAGCAGGGCGATAGAGACGGGAACCTTCAACGCGTCGCGCACGGTTGGCAAATCGCGCTGAAACAATTGGTCTTGCAGATTTTTCGTTCCGGTCGAAATCACCACTTTGCCACCTGCCAGCAAAGCCGGGACAAGATAAGCGAAAGTTTTGCCTGTGCCTGTCCCGGCTTCCGCGATCAGTTGGCCATTGGCGTTAATCGCCTCTGCGATGGCATGTGCCAATTCGATTTGTTGGGGACGTGCGCGAAAACTCTCGATGTGAGCGGAAAGCGCGCCATCGGGTGCAAACAGAGCAGTGATTTGTTCGGCAGTGAGCAACGATCAACAATCTAAAGGGGAATCAGCGCCGTTGAGGAGGCAAAATATTAACATTGTTGATTTTACGCGAGGGGAAGACATGGTGCTTAAAGTTTATGAATATATTTTTTTGAAGTAGGGAGCACTGCTTTAAACTGAGAATTGGATTGAAGTACCAAGATGAAAATTAGTTAATGAAAATAGGGGTAAAGATGCATTGAAGTAAAATTTCAAAACTTGTCTATTCTGTTAAGATGCCCTGTCTTTGTTGCTTCGAAGTGCTAGAAAATAATAAGTAATATATTGAATAATTGATATGAATGAAGAAGTGAATGTAAAAGTTTGGGACTTGCCGACCAGATTGTTTCACTGGACATTGGTAATAAGTTTTGTTTCCGCTTATTTTTCAGCTGAATTTCATTTTGGCTACTTTCATGCCCTGATTGGATATTTTCTGTGTTTTTTGCTTTTGATTCGGGTGGTTTTGGGTTTTGCCGGTAACCAGTACGCTCGTTTTAAATCGTTTATTTTTTCACCGCAAGAAACCATCGAATACTTGCGCGCAATGATAAAGAACAAGCCCAGACACTACTTCGGTCACAATCCGGCTGGTGCATTGATGGTGTTTGCGTTACTGGGTTTATTATTGTTGATACTAATTACCGGACTAATCACGCTGGCGGCAATCGATTACGAAGGACCGCTTTTGTTTATTGCAAACTTGTTAAGTGATGAGACAAGTTATATGTTTCGGCATCTGCATGGCTGGTTGATCGACATTGCACTGGTGATGATTCCCTTGCACCTGTTAGGTGTCGCGGCAGGCAGTATTCAACATGGTGAAAATTTAGTACGAGCAATGATCACCGGAAAAAAGAAAAATCGGTTTTAAATTTCAAGGCATAAGATTACTGGCAGTAAAATTATTTAATAAACAAAAAAATTTAGAATAAGAAAGAGGAGAGGGGACATGACGGTTAATGCAATTTTGAGACAATTTTATGTCGCCATTTGTTTGGCGTTATTTACAGGGTTAGCATGTGCAACAGAAAGCACACTTGATCTTTCATTACCCGCCGGCAAGTATTACAACGAAGATGCAAAATCTTTCCTTCTTGCTGAAAATGATGCGGCGGCAAGTAAGGCTCAAAATACAATTGTGGCTGCAACTCCCGCGGCTGAATTCGAGCCCAAACTATTTACTGCAAAAAAGATTCATAAATACCTGGGACTGGGAACACTCGCTTTAGCAGGGTTAACCACTTTGACAGCACCCGGTGACGGTTGTGGCACACAAAACTGCACCCAGAATAGTCGCCCAGTGAATGGTACGCATGCCGAATTTGCAAAAGCAACTGCAGTGATGGCGGTCGCCACAGTGGTGTCGGGTTTGATCGTTCACTGGGATGATTTTAACTTTGAAGACGGTTGGAAGGATCCGGACAATCAGCACATAGTGCTTGGTGTATCCGGAGCCGCCTTACTGGCCTATGCCGTGAATAAATCAATGAACGTAAGTACAGGTCAAGTCAGCCATGCAGGGATTGCCGAACTCGGTGCGCTTGCCATGTTGGTTGCAGTCAAGTTGACCTGGTAATAAAAAACTTGGCAATGGAGAAATATAGAATGAAAAGACTACTTGCATTAATGATTTTCGCCGCGACTATTTCAGTGCCTGTGGTGATGGCTTCTCCCGCTACGGATTCTTTATTGGCAAAATACAAATCAGAAGGTGTAAGTAAAATTGACGCATCCAAAGCCAAGTCCGACTGGACAAAGGAAACCAAAGGCGAGGATGGTGAAATGATTTCGTGTTCGACATGCCACGGTACTGATTTTAGCAAAGCAGGCAAACATCGCAAGACACATAAGGTCATTGATCCCCTGTCTACCCGCGTAAATACAGAAAGATTCACAGACGAAAAGAAGATCGAGAAATGGTTTAAACGTAATTGCAACGACACTTGGGGTCGTGAGTGTACTGCTCAGGAAAAAGCCGACTTCCTTACTTTTTTGCTGGCACAATAATTCAGGAGATCGAGCATGATTAAAGAAATATCGGCTGCCGTTACATTGATTCTTACACTGACTTTTTGCAGCGGGATTGTCGTTGCGGAGGATTTGGCGGAAGCTATTCTGACTCCCTATCGACAAAAAGAAATTGTCCCCGTTGAAAATAAGCAATACAAGGATGAGTGCGGTTCCTGCCACTTTGCTTATCAACCGGGTTTGTTGCCTACCAAGTCTTGGGAAAAGTTATTGACTGCCGAGGCATTGAAAAAACATTTTGGTGAAAATGCCGAGCTTGATGCGGATACTCTGAAAGTGATTCACGATTACGCCATTGCGAATGCAGCAGACAAGTCTTATCACAAGCGATCGCGTAAAATTTCTGTTGCGACTGAAAATATGGAAGCTCCCCTAAGGGTCACCGAGGTGCGCTACATCAAACGCAAACACCACGAGATTCCCGAAAAAATGATCAAAGGTAACAAAGATGTGAAGTCGCTAAGCTACTGTGACGCTTGCCATACCCAGGCTAATAAGGGAGTGTTTGATGAAGATACTGTCAAAATTCCGAATTACCCCAATTGGGATGATTGAGATTTAATGGCACACTTCAGGTTGACCTGAACGTTTGGATGAGGTTCGGGTCAACTTGTTTTTAGGCATTATTTGAAAATTAATTTGCATGAAAAAAATCACTGACACATTACAAAGATTTCTATTCGAACATGCGCCGATACGCGGTGAGATCGTCCGTCTCGAATCTGTCTGGCAGAGTGTGCTTGACCGGCATAACTACCCCCCAATATTGCGCGATCTGATGGGTGAGTTGTGTGCTGCTGCTGCACTGCTTGCAGCAACGCTCAAATTACAAGGATCACTGGTATTGCAAATTCATGGCAATGGCGCGGTGAAATTGCTGGTTGTGGAATGTTCGGGTGAACTTGAAGTTCGCGCAACTGCGAAGTGGGAAGGAGAATTACTCCAAGGCACTTTGCAAGACTTGGTCGGTGATGGTCGTTTTGTAATTACACTTGATCCAAAAGATGGCAATCAAGCCTATCAGGGAATCGTCGCTTTGGAAGGCGAAAGTATTGCCGATATTTTGCGCAACTACATGACCCGTTCGGAACAATTGGAAACTGTTTTGTGGCTTGCCGCAAATGACAGACTTGCTGCAGGCATGTTGCTGCAAAAGCTTCCGGATCAGGCCGAATCTTCGGATGCTGATTCCTGGAATAGAGCAACACAATTGGCTGACACGCTGAAACAGGAGGAACTGTTGACACTGACTGCAGGTGAACTGGTACATAGACTGTATCACGAAGAAGACATTCGTCTATTCGAAGCGCAGTTGGTTGCGTTTCGTTGCACTTGTTCCCGAGAAAATGTGGCACGCATGTTGCGCATGCTTGGACAGGCAGAGGTTGATTCGATCATTGTCGAACGAGACGAAGTAGAAGTACATTGTGAATTTTGCAATCAGCGCTATATTTTTGATCGGGTAGATGCAGATGCGGTATTTGCAGATGTTAATGCAATACCGTTAAATCAAACTTTGCATTGATACTTTTAGGTTGGGCATTGCGGTTGACGGTTTAAAAAACCACGGGGATATGTTCAAAGTCATCCGAATATTTTTTCTGCTGCTAATCCTCGCCGGCGTAGCCATTGGTTCTTGGCGCGACAAGATTCGTTCAGTTGAGTGGAAAAGCACATTACCGGTAATTATTTACCTCATCAATGCTGATGGTAGTCCTGTTGTAACAGACTATTTGCGAAGTCTGACAGTAGATAATTTCAAACCAATCGAAACCTTTATGCGCGATGAAGCTACCCGCTATGACCGCTCATCCAATGCTTCAATTGAAATCAAACTTGGCGGAATATTGGATTCACTTCCGCCCGAAGCTCCCCGGAATGGCAGCAGCATTGAAATAATTATTTGGAGCCTAAGAATGCGTTGGTGGTCATTCCATAACACAGTGACGCTTGGCTCGACTCCTCAGGTGAAAATATTTTTGCTATATTTTGATCCTGCCCAAACAAAACTGCTCGGGCATTCTACCGGTTTACAGAAAGGATTAATCGGACGCGTTAATGTTTTTGCATCACAGGAAATGTCGTTGCAAAATAATGTTGTTATTACACATGAGTTTTTACATACGCTGGGTGCTACCGACAAATACGATTTTTCTACCAACCAGCCAATTTATCCTGTTGGCTACGCAAATCCAGAACTTCAGCCGCTGCTTCCGCAACGTTATGCGGAAATTATGGCTGGACGCATACCCAGGTCTCAGTTTGAGGCTGTGATTCCGGATAGTCTGGACGACGTCTTAATCGGTATACAGACTGCTAATGAAATTAACTGGCATTAACCATCATGCCTATTAACCCTGATTACCCTGCCAAAGTAACTTCAACATTATGCGCGATAGCGCACTGATCACGATTAATTAAATCGCCAAGATTGGACCCGAGGTCTTTGTAGGTTAAGTTGCCTGCATTTCCTTGATCTGGAAATCCTCCCGGACCAATTGATTATGTGACTTAAGAATCCATGCCAAAAAAACCTCGCATACCTGCCATTCTCATTCCTGCCGCTGTTGTCGCCGAGAGAATCACCGAAATCCGACGCCAGGAAGCACTCATTAACACGGATGCTTTACAGAGTGCGATTTTCAACAGTGCAAACTTTTCAAGTATTGCGACGGATGCAAAAGGTGTTATACAAATTTTTAATGTGGGTGCTGAACGCATGCTGGGGTATACGGCTGCTGATGTGATGAACAAGATCACGCCGGCAGACATTTCCGACCCCCAGGAAGTGATTGCCCGGGCTGAGGCATTAAGTGCAGAACTCTCTACTCACATTACTCCTGGATTTGAAGCCTTGGTGTTCAAAGCCTCGCGCGGTATTGAGGACATTTACGAACTTACATATATCCGTAAAGATGGTAGCCGTTTTCCTGCTGTCGTGTCGGTTACAGCACTGCGCGATGCGCATGATGGCATTATCGGCTATCTGCTCATCGGTACCGACAACACGGCCCGCAAACAAGCTGAAGAGGCTTTGCTCAAGGCGGGAGCTTTGCAGAGTGCTATTTTTAACAGTGCAAACTTCTCTAGTATTGCAACTGACGCAAAGGGCGTTATTCAAATTTTTAACGTCGGTGCAGAGCGCATGTTGGGCTACACCGCTACCGACGTCATGAACAAGATCACTCCGGCAGATATCTCAGATCCACAAGAAGTGATTGCGCGTGCTGAGGCATTGAGCGTGGAGCTGTCTACGACGATCACTCCCGGATTTGAAGCGTTAGTTTTTAAAGCTTCGCGCGGTATCGAGGATATTTATGAATTAACCTATATTCGAAAAGATGGCAGCCGTTTTCCTGCAGTCGTGTCAGTTACCGCATTACGAGATGCCCATGATGGCATTATCGGCTATCTACTCATCGGGACAGACAACAGCGCAAGAAAGCAGGCAGAAGAGGCTTTGCTCAAAGCGGGTGCTTTGCAGAGCGCCATTTTCAATAGCGCTAACTTTTCCAGTATCGCAACTGACGCAAAAGGCGTCATTCAGATTTTCAACGTGGGAGCCGAGCGTATGTTGGGCTACGCCGCAACTGACGTTATAAATAAGATCACACCGGCTGACATCTCGGATCCTCAAGAAGTGATTGCGCGCGCCAAAGCACTCAGCGTTGAAATTGGCACACAAATTTCGCCCGGATTTGAGGCCTTGGTTTTCAAAGCATCACGTGGAATTGAAGACATCTATGAGCTGACCTACATACGTAAAGATGGAAGTCGATTTCCGGCTGTTGTCTCGGTTACTGCGTTACGTGACGATCAGGACGCAATTATCGGTTATCTGCTGGTCGGATATGACAATAGCGCACGCAAACAGGCGGAAGAAGCACTGCTCAAAGCGGGTGCGTTGCAAAGTGCAATTTTTAACAGCGCCAACTTTTCCAGTATTGCGACTGATGCCAAAGGCGTAATCCAGATTTTTAACGTGGGTGCCGAGCGCATGTTGGGCTATACGGCTGCTGATGTGATGAATAAAATCACACCTGCAGACATTTCCGATCCTCAAGAAGTAATCGCGCGTGCAGAGGCATTGAGCGTCGAACTGTCTACGCCTATCACGCCCGGATTCGAGGCGTTGGTGTTTAAAGCTTCGCGCGGTATTGAGGATATTTACGAGCTGACATATATTCGTAAAGATGGAAGCCGGTTTCCCGCAGTTGTTTCGGTCACCGCACTTCGCGATGATCAAGACGCAATCATCGGCTACTTGCTGATCGGTACTGACAACACAGCTCGCAAGCAAGCGGAAGAAGCACTTTTGAAAGCAGGCGCGCTGCAAAGTGCGATTTTCAATAGCGCGAACTTTTCCAGTATTGCGACAGATGCCAAAGGCGTTATTCAGATTTTTAACGTGGGTGCGGAGCGCATGCTTGGCTACACGGCCGCCGACGTGATGAATAAAATCACACCGGCAGACATTTCCGATCCTCAAGAAGTGATCGCGCGTGCAGAGGCATTGAGCGTCGAGTTGTCTACAACGATTACACCGGGATTTGAAGCGCTGGTTTTTAAAGCTTCGCGCGGCATTGAGGATATTTACGAGCTGACTTATATTCGTAAAGATGGAAGCCGATTTCCCGCAGTTGTTTCGGTCACCGCGCTTCGTGACGATCAAGACGCGATTATTGGATATTTGCTGATCGGAACCGACAATAGCGCACGCAAGCAGGCTGAAGAGGCGTTACTTAAAGCAGGCGCGTTGCAAAGTGCGATTTTCAATAGCGCGAATTTTTCTAGTATTGCGACTGATGCCAAGGGCGTTATCCAGATTTTTAACGTGGGTGCGGAGCGCATGCTTGGCTACACGGCCGCCGACGTGATGAATAAAATCACACCAGCCGATATTTCTGATCCGCAGGAAGTGATTGCGCGTGCAGCGGCATTGAGCGTCGAACTGTCAACGACCATCACTCCCGGATTCGAAGCTTTGGTTTTTAAAGCTTCACGCGGCATCGAGGATATTTACGAGCTGACTTATATTCGTAAAGATGGAAGCCGATTTCCCGCAGTTGTTTCGGTTACCGCACTTCGGGACGATCAAGACGCGATTATTGGATATTTGCTGATCGGAACCGACAATAGCGCACGCAAGCAAGCGGAAGAGGCGTTACTTAAAGCGGGTGCGTTGCAAAGTGCGATTTTCAATAGCGCGAACTTTTCTAGTATTGCGACTGATGCCAAGGGCGTTATCCAGATTTTTAACGTGGGTGCGGAGCGCATGCTTGGCTACACGGCCGCCGACGTGATGAATAAAATCACACCAGCAGACATTTCAGATCCTCA
>CAIWKC010000350.1 GCA_903913145.1 uncultured Gallionellaceae bacterium
CCCGGCATCCGGATTTATCTGGAAACTGTTGGGTGTTACGCTGTTGTCGCAAGGCAAAGATGCTCTGTTTGCCATGCAACAGGCGGCGCAATTATTACCCGATGATGCAGAAGCGCAGTACAACCTGGGTAATGTGCAGAAAGAGCAGGGGCATCTCGAAGACGCGGTGGCCAGCTACAAAAGGTCGCTGACGCTCAAACCGGATTTCGCCGAGGCGTTCTGCAACCTGGGCATAGTCTTGCGTGAACTCGGGCAAGTGGATGACGCAGTTGCAAGTTACCGCTTGGCGCTGAAAATCAGACCTGCCTATCCAAAAGTTTACAGCAACCTTGGCCTTGCCTTGTGCGACCTTGAACAATTTGACGAAGCGGAGACAAGCTGTCGCCGTGCTCTGGAGATCAAGCCGGATTACGCCGAAGCACACAATAACCTGGGGCTTGCCTTGAGTGGTCTCGGGCAATTTGATCAAGCGCAGGCTGGTTATCGCCGTGCACTGGAGATTAACCCCGATCTTGCCGAGGCGATCTACAATCTGGGCAATGTTCTGAGGGACCTCGGCCAATTTCAGGAAGCTGCGGTGAATTATCGGCAGGTGCTGGGCATCAAACCCGATTATGTCAAGGCGTATCTCGCTCTGGGGCTTGTCCAGAAAGATATGGGACTGCTTGTCGATGCGGGAGAAAGTTTTCTGCACGCACTTCAAATTGACCCCAAGTTGGCAGAGGCTCACAGCAACTTGGGTAATATTCTGAGCGACATGGGGCGATTTTCAGAAGCAGAGGTGTGCATTAGACAGGCGCTGCAGATCGAACCCGATTTTGCAGTGGCGCACAACAATCTGGGCAATGTCTTGCGGGATCTTGGGCAACTTCAGGAAGCAGCGATGAGTTATCGACGGGCCCTGGAAATTAAATCCGACTTTACCGAGGCGCATAGCAATCTGGGTAATGCCTTGCGCGACCTTTGGCAATTTCAGGAAGCTGCTGAGAGTTATCGGCGTGCGTTAGAAATTAAACCGGAATTTTCCATGGCACACAGTAATCTGGGCAATGTTTTACGCGATCTTGGTCTACTTGATGAGTCAGTCGCAAGCTACCGTCGTGCGCTGGAAATCAAACCCGATTATGCGGAAGCTTATAGCAATTTGCTCTTTACCCTGCACAATATCCGCCACGAGCCGGAGTATCATCTTGAGCAGGCGCGCAAGTTTGGCCGGTTGGCAAGCGGCAAGGCGGGTACGCGTTTTTCATCGTGGAATTGCTCTCCACGGCCCGAGCGTTTGCGTGTCGGGCTAGTTTCGGGAGATTTGTGGAAGCATCCGGTCGGTTTCTTTTTGGAAGGACTGCTGTCGCATATTGATCAACAACGTATTGAACTGTTCGCCTATCCAACGCAGCATAAGGAAGATGACCTGAGCGCACGCATACGACCATGTTTTTCAGCTTGGAAAACGTTGACTGGTAAGAGTGATGAGGTAGCCGCTCGCCTGATACAGGATGATGGAATACATGTATTGATTGATCTTTCCGGCCACACCGCCCACAACCGCCTGCCGATGTTTGCCTGGAAACCGGCACCGATTCAGGTTGCCTGGCTGGGATATATGTCAACTACCGGCGTAGCTGAAATGGACTATGTGCTGGGTGACCCGCACGCTATTCCCGCCGAATTCGATAACCAGTTTACGGAAGCGGTTTGGAGAATGCCGGAAAGCTACATATGTCTGACTGTTCCAAGTTCTCCTGTGGAGGTAGCCCCTCTCCCGGCTCTTTCAGCCGGCTATGTGACCTTTGGCAGCTTTAACAATTTGACCAAATTGAGCGATGCAACTGTCGCTGTATGGGCGCGCATACTCAAATCAGTTCCAAACGCAAAGCTATTGCTTAAGACCGGCCAGTTGAAAGATAGTGCCGTCTGCGAACAAACCCGTCAGCGTTTTGTTGAGTGCGGGATTGAACAGGAGCGCCTGCAATTGAGCGGAACACAACACGCTGCCGCTGAACATTTGGCTATGTACAACAAAGTGGATATTGCTTTGGACACCTTTCCCTATCCAGGTGTCACCACTAGCGTGGAAGCATTGTGGATGGGTGTGCCCGTGCTGAGCCTGCGCGGTGACAGATTCATGTCGTGTACAGCAGGGAGCATCGCACTCAACGCCGGATTGCCCGACTGGGTTGCTGCTGATGAAGACGACTATGTGGCTAAAGCGGTGGCATATGCCGCAAACCTTGTGCGCTTGGGCATGTTACGGGCAAGTTTGCGCCAGCAGGTGCTGGTATCTCCGTTGTTCGATGCCAAACGCTTTGCCCGGCACTTTGAGGATGCTCTTTGGGGGATGTGGGAAAAATATCAGGTTCGAGAAGACATTTCACCACAACATGGCTAGATTTATTTTGAGTGTGCTGGCATAGGAATTATTTCAGTTTTTTGCAGATTTTTCGACACTCAAAAATTTAGTAATCATCGTGTGAATCTTTCGCTGAATTAAAGCCAAAGCTCGGTTGAAAATGAGCCAACCTGTATGAAATGTTTTCCCTGACTGCGGAGAAGGACTTTTTCCGTGGAATCAATCAGGCAGTCGCGTGGAAAAACCTGGGGAGGACTCCGCTTCTCAACGTCGGCAAGATAAAACCGTGATTTCTCGCCAATTTTATCCAGATTAACCGCGGGACCACTTTTTATCGGGAACTCGGGGTGGTTAATAACGGGTTTTGTATATATCCACCATGCAATACGCGCGTAACTTTTATCCAGCCATGCAGTTTTGACGTGACTAATAATTTCAGGACGATTATTAAAAGCGAAGTCCAAGCATTGGTCGTCCTGACTATGTGGCGAACTTTCTATTACCGCCTGCCAGGAAGTTAACAGCTGCTTTGCAGCAGGGGTATTGTTATATAACTGTGTAGCGCCGGAACATACAAGTTGTGATTCGCTAAAAACATCCTGGCTAATCGCAAATTGAAAAAACCGGTCGCGCACAACGCGAGTGCCCGCATCATCTTTAATGGTGACATCGACCGGAATAAACCCGGCCGTATCTTCTTCAGCGAACCAGTTAAAAATTGCGAAGTCTACCTGGTCCTCAAGCAGCAACTCAATTCGATCAGGGTACTGCATTACCACGCAATCGGCATCAACATACAGGATTGGTTTTTTGTAGCGATCAATTAAAAAGTGAATGAAATTGGCCTTTGTATAGGAAAGGTTTTCGGTTCCTTTTTGGCTGATTGAACAATGCACCGTTGGAACCTCAAAGATTGCAACTGGAAGGGAAAAATCTTGACACGATTTAAGAAGGCGTTCGCCAAGATCAGCATAATCTGGAGTCATCATTGCGCCGACAAGGAAACCTGCGTTGTTCAGCTGTGTCTCATCAGGCTCAATGAGTGCTCGGAGATACGGGAATGGTAATGGAAACATGAGGCACTCTTTAAAAAATAATAACGAGCAAACTTGTATGCCCAAAGAAGGATTGCAATGAATCAAGGGATATATATTCTTTGATCATATTACCTCGAGATGGATCAATAATAAATGTTGATATAAATAGTCGCTTCATTCAGTTTTGAGAACTGGCCGAACTGGTCCCTGTGACAAATCCTGTCATGCGTCTGTCATCTGTCAGTAATATCATTCTAATGATCTGGCAATGATTATTGGTCAATATATCGATAAGGGAAGCGGGTTGAAAGTGAAATTGGAAAGAAATGATTTGTGCTCCTGCGGTAGCGGCAAAAAATACAAGAAATGTTGTTTGTTGCGCGCAGAATTGCAGACTACAAACAAGCAATCAGCAACCGCGTCAATTCCCGACGCCATTCATATCGCAATTGAACATCAAAAAGCGGGCCGAGTGCTGGAGGCCGGATCAATTTATCAACAGATACTGCGCATTGATTCGGATAATCTGGATGCCTTGCATTTGTTTGGCGTGCTAGCCCATGAGACTGGAAGGCATGAGATTGCGGCTGAGCTAATCAGCAAGGCACTGGCATTAAAACCAGATTTTGTCGAAGCACGCTGCAATCTGGGTACGGTATTTCAAGCGCTAAACAGGCTGGACGAGGCTGTTGAGACCTTTCGATCAGCGCTCGCTTATAAATCGGATATGGCTGAGGTGCACAACAATCTGGGGCTAGCCCTAAATGGTCTCGGAAAGACTGGGGACGCAGAGGAAAGTTTTCGGCGCGCCCTCACAATCAAGCCCGATTTTGCCGTGGCGTATTACAACCTGGCAAATCTCCAGAAGGATAATGGACAATTTGAAGGCGCGATGGAAAGTTATCGCGGAACACTTGATCTTGAATCTGATTTTCAGTTTGTCTACGGGGATTATCTTTATTGCCAAATGCAATGTTGCAACTGGGAAGGAATTAATAAAGTTATCAATGAAGTGTTGGTCGCCGTTGAAAACGGCATGATGGTATCAACACCTTTCATCTTGTTGACCATCCCTGCCACACTGGCACAACAAAAAAAATGTGCTGAGATCTATGTTCAAGAAAAATATCCTGAAGTTCCGACCACTTCAAATGTCAATGACAAGTACTCTCATGACAAGATTCGCCTGGGTTATTTCTCATCGGATTTTTATAACCACGCCACCGCGCATTTGATGGCCGAGTTATTGGAACAGCACGACCGCAGCAAATTCTAGGTGATCGGGATTTCCTTTGGTGCCTCGCCAGATGACACCATGCGGCAGCGATTGAGTACCGCCTTTGATCGCTTCATTGACGTTCACCATCAGTCCGACGCGGAAATATGCGCACTGGCGAGAAGTCTTGAAATCGATA
>CAIWKC010000351.1 GCA_903913145.1 uncultured Gallionellaceae bacterium
CCCTTGCCAATTTCTCCTGTATATTGTGCTACTAAGGCTGCACTCCATTTTTACACACTGGCTCTCAGAGAACAGCTTAGAAATACTGACATCAAGGTATTTGAGTTAGCACCTCCTGCAACAAAAACGGAATTGCTTGGTTCGTTCAGTAATGACGACATGAAGGGTACCTCCATGATGTCCGTTGAAGATTTGGTTGGTGCGTTTCTCAATGGCCTTGCAAACAACAAATTCGAAATGACCCCTGGACAGGCGGGCCAACTTAAGGTTATGAGCAGATATTTTCCCAACTTTATTTTGAAACAATTGAGCAAAAATATTGATGCCATGCATGCATCCTAGTGGAATGGAGCGAAATACTACGATTATCTGGCCCTTCTCCCGATTTCAAAAGACAGAAGTGATGCCTACTGATAGTTGCATGTTATTCTACCAACTTACAAATATTAAGACATAACCGTTCGGTTGGGTGATGGCATGTGTGCGACGCTGTTATGCTCTCCTGAACTGGTTAGTTTCGCTTCGATCGGGTTAGTTGTGAGCGTTTGGAAAAATTGATCCAGACGTGCAATCACACGAAATAATCAAATTTGCTAGAGTCTGGTCCCGTTTCATCAAGGGACCTAGCATGTGTAAAAACCGAGAGCGTAAAATCGGCCATATTGAGACATTCACAACTGTCCGCTTTGTGGCAGACAATTTACCTTTAGAATGTGTCACAAAGTGCCATTTACTCCCCGTCAAGCTGCCACCTAATTCAGGTAGAATCGCGCCAAGATAATAGTACGGAGATTTCCAATGAGAATAGCCGGTTTTGTAACGCTGATAATTGCTGCGGCGTTAGCGGCGGGTTGCAGCGGTGGAAGTGGCGGTAGCGGTAGCAGCAGCGGTGGCTTAGCAAGTACAAGTGCGACTGTTTCTGGTGTTACAACAGACACTTTGATGTACAGCAAAACTGCACACATCACTGTCAATGGACAGAATTTGTCCGGCGGAATTACTTTAGTTTCTTCAGGCTGCAGTAATATAGCCTTGTTGTCCGGGGGTACGACCACCCAGTTGGCTTATACCTGTCAGCCTGTAGTAAGTGGTGCAATGACCATAACAGTTAAATCTTCCGATGGCTCTACGCTATCAACTATTAGCCCAACTGTGCCGGTGCCGCAAGTAACTATGAACACCACGATGGGGCAGATGGTATTGGAGCTTTACCCCAATAACGCGCCGATCACTGTCGCTAATTTTATGCAGTACGTGGCAAGTGGGTTTTATAGCAATTTAATATTTCATCGCGTGGTTCCGGGCTTCGTCATTCAGGGTGGTGGATTCAATAGTTCTCTACAGCAAGCTGCAACTTCAGCACCAATCACGCTGGAAATGCCAAATGGTTTGAGCAATATACGTGGTTCGGTTGCCATGGCGCGTACGTACGTTCTAAATTCTGCAACATCCCAGTTCTTTATTAACTTGGTTGATAACAGCACTAACTTAGATTCTGCCGGTGGCGGA
>CAIWKC010000352.1 GCA_903913145.1 uncultured Gallionellaceae bacterium
ATTTTATACAGTTATTCGGTGTAAAATTCACGTCCCGAAAATATTTATACATCATGCAAAATTTTTCCGCTCCAATCTCAGATCCCCAAATGGATGCAATTAAGCTACCGCCACACTCCGTGGAAGCGGAGCAATCTGTGCTGGGCGGTATTTTGTTGGATACCAGTGCATGGGACAAAATCGCCGACTTGATCGTCGAGAGCGATTTCTATCGTAGTGAGCATCGCCTTATCTATCGTCACATTGCCCGTTTAACCGACCATGCAAAGCCTGTTGATGTCATAACAGTAGCAGAGTCATTGGAAAGTAATGCAGAGCTGGATAAGGCGGGTGGTTTGTCTTACTTGGGATCGTTGGCAGCAAACGTGCCGACTGCCGCGAACATTCGCCGTTATGCCGAAATTGTGCGCGAGCGTTCAATCATGCGTAAATTGGTTGAGGTGGGTAGCGATATTGCCACGAGTGCCTACAATCCTGCCGGTCGTTCGGCAGGGCAATTGTTGGATGAGGCAGAAAGTCGTGTGCTCGAAATTAACGAGCAGGGAGAGCGGGGTAATCAAGGTTTTGTTGCCATTCCTCCTTTGCTAACTCAAGTTGTCGAACGTATCGAAACATTATATGGGCGCGACAACGCCAGTGATGTCACGGGCATTGCTACCGGGTTTACCGATTTGGATCGCATGACTTCCGGCTTGCAGCCTGGTGATCTGATTGTAGTTGCGGGTCGTCCGAGTATGGGTAAAACCGCCTTCTCCATCAATATTGCCGAGAACGTGGCGCTGGAGTCGAACAAACCCGTGGCAATCTTCAGTATGGAAATGGGCGGCACACAGTTGGCCATGCGTATGATCGGTTCGGTCGGCAGACTTAATCAACATACTTTGCGCACCGGAAAATTGGAAGACGAAGATTGGTCGCGCATGACACATGCATTGGGGCGATTAAATGACGCCCCCATTTTTATTGACGAAACTGCCGCGCTCAATTCTCTGGAATTACGCTCACGCGCACGTCGTTTACATCGCCAAACTGGTGGACTGGGATTAATCGTGATCGACTATATTCAATTAATGTCGTCACCAATGACTGGCAAAGGTGGCGGTGAAAATCGCGCGACTGAAATTTCTGAAATTTCGCGTTCATTGAAGGCGTTGGCAAAAGAATTGAAAGTCCCTGTAATTGCCCTGTCACAGTTAAACCGTAGTCTGGAACAGCGCCCCAATAAGCGCCCCATCATGTCAGATTTGCGCGAATCCGGTGCGATCGAGCAAGACGCTGACTTGATCTTGTTCATTTATCGCGACGAAGTTTACAATCCAGATTCACCCGACAAAGGCAAAGCCGAAATTATCATAGGCAAACAGCGTAATGGCCCGATAGGTACAGTAGCTATGACGTTCAGGGGCGAATATACCCGCTTCGAAAATATGGCTCACGATCATTATTAGGGCGCAGGGATGATCTATTAGCAGTGCAATGGGGCTTGTTACAAGCGAGGCAAATCCCTATAATGCGCGCCAGCCTCAGGGAGCATATTTCAGCGGTAGAATATTTCCTCGACAAGGAAAAGGTCACTGGTTCGATCCCAGTTGCTCCCACCATTCAATAGGACGTATTTAATGCGTGGCCGTTAACTTGCATTTGATTTACTTTCTTTCACTAGTTCCTATATCATTTGCGTATTGCAATTTATGACAAGGAGCCTGTAGCATGTTTTTCACAGCTAAATCCATGAGCATCAAGACCAAGTTGTCACTTGTCATTATCGTTGTGATGCTGGGCCTGCTAATCATTTCAGCATTCGCCTTATATACTCAGAAAACATTGTTGCTTGAAGATCGTCAAGTCAAGACTCGGCATGTGGTTGAGTCTGTCTTTGGTGTTCTAAATTATAACTATGACTTGCAAACCCAAGGTGTGCTGACCGAGGATCAAGCCAAGTCTGCAGCGATGGGCGCGATCAAAAAAATGCGTTATGAAGAGAAGGAGTATTTCTTCATCACTGATATGACTCCTCATGTTTTGATGCATCCCATTAAGCCTGAACTGGATGGCAAGGATGCTTCTGATATAAAAGACCCCACCGGGTTGCACTTATTTGTTGAGTTCGCCAATACAGTCAAAAAAAACGGGGCGGGATTTGTTTCGTATTTATGGCCCAAGCCCGGTTTCACTGATCCAGTAAGAAAGATATCTTATGTAAAGGGATTTACGCCTTGGGGCTGGGTAATCGGATCTGGAATTTATATTGATGATATTGACACGATATTTTTTAATTCAGTGAAGTGGATGTTCGGCCTGTTTGTAATTCTTGCTGTTATCGCCTTTGTTATTCTGCAATTGATTATTCGCAACCTGACTAAATCATTAGGCGGTGAGCCTGATTTCGCAGCCGAGGTCTCCAATAAAATTGCATGCGGCGATCTGTCGTCCGTACTGAATATCAATGCTGGCGACAACAGCAGCATGATGTATTCAATGAAAAACATGCAGGAAAGTTTGAAGTTGGTTGTGGCTGAAATTCAGGAAGTGGTTAAAGCCGGAGTGCAGGGGGACTTTAACAAGAAGTTGGTTTTGACCGGGAAGCAAGGTTTTAGTAAAGATATTTCTGTCGAGCTTAATCAACTCATCGACAGCATTGATTCGGCCTTCAAAGATACCATACGGGTTGCACACGCATTGGCTCATGGTGACATCAGCCAGAAAGTTACCCGAGAATATATGGGCTCGTATAACGAAGTAAAAGTGAACGTCAATGCAACAGTCGATTCTTTGAGTTTAATCGTTGCCGAAATACACGAACTAGTTGAAGCTGCGGCGACCCGGGGAGATTTCAGCGTTCAAATGAATTTACAAGGCAAGACCGGCTATAGCAAAACCCTATCCGAGTTGCTCAATCAACTTTCTGCTATTACCGACACTGGCTTGCGCGATGTAGTTCGGGTTGCTCAAGCTTTAGCCGCGGCAGACTTGACGCATAAAATCACCAATGATTATCCGGGCCTTTTTGGTCAAACAAAAGATGCGGTTAACACTACCGTGGATAACCTTCAAAAATTGGTGGGCGACGTTAGGATATCTGTTGATTCAATTAGCACGGCTTCCAAAGAGATTGCCACCGGCAATACAGACTTGTCTCAACGCACTGAAATACAGGCTTCCAGTCTGGAAAAAACTGCCGCCAGTATGGAACAGCTTACTTCAACTGTGAAACAGAATGCAGAAAATGCCCGACAGGCAAACCAGCTGGCATTCAGCGCGAGCACTGTAGCCGAAAAAGGCGGTGCAGTTGTAAAAGAGGTGATCAGTACAATGAGTTCTATCAACGAATCCTCTAGTAAGATCGTTGATATCATAAGTGTTATTGATGGTATTGCTTTCCAGACAAATATTTTGGCACTCAATGCTGCCGTAGAAGCGGCGAGAGCAGGCGAGCAGGGTCGTGGCTTTGCCGTAGTCGCTACTGAGGTACGCAACCTTGCGCAGCGCTCCGCAGCAGCGGCCAGAGAGGTTAAAACCCTGATAGGCAATTCAGTTGAAAAAGTCGAAGCGGGTGCCAAGTTGGTGGATAATGCCGGCAAGACTATGGAGGAAATCGTCGTTGCTGTTAGACATGTTACCGACATCATGACTGAGATCAGTGCAGCTTCATCTCAACAAAGTGCTGGCTTGGAACAAGTGAACAACGCTATCTCTCAAATGGATGTGGCCACCCAACAAAATGCAGCACTTGTTGAAGAAGCTGCCGCTGCGGCCGAATCACTCGAGGAGGAAGCACAGAGTCTTTCAGGCTCTGTTGGTGTTTTCAAAATCAAGGAACTTCATCTTATAACACATACGAAATTACTTCCTGCACGCACGATGAGATGATCGTATTTTAGGCTGATACTTACAGCAATTGCAAAGTCTCAGGCAAGAAGAAATTGCTTAAAGATATGCCGCAGGAATACCCTTTCCCTGAAGGTTAGAGCTAATTCATTGGGTCAGAATTGGGATCCATAACTCTTTGAGTTTGAGTATCACTTTACCTTGTCAGTTATGCCAAAAAATCGGGATGATAGCAGCCGCCAAATAATCGCAATCTTTTTCAGATGTCGATCAATGAAGTCAAAAACATTTCTTAAGTTTCTCTTTAGTTTGAGTTTGACCTTAACTTCTTCAATATCCTATGCAGATGATTCGCTGGTTCTTTCAACGGTCGACACGATTCCGATCAGCGAATTATGGCTAAACTCAGGTTTTTACACTTACCATTTCCAAAGTAGGAACCGGTTTAACAACATTAATTTTGGATTTGGAGGTGAATACCGATATTCAACTACTTCTTCCATTGTATTGGGTGAATTTCACAACAGTGATTGGGGCGCAACTAATTATGTCGGATGGTATTGGCGTCCATTGGCAATAGGTTCGATTAACCTGGGAGCTGAATTTGGCGCTATTGATGGCTACCCAAAAATGCAAAATGGC
Source organism: uncultured Gallionellaceae bacterium (assembly GCA_903913145.1). GTDB lineage: Bacteria > Pseudomonadota > Gammaproteobacteria > Burkholderiales > Gallionellaceae > PALSA-1006. The sequence continues at coordinate 4,471 of CAIWKC010000352.1, forward strand.
AACTGGTTTCCGGTAGCAGTGCCTGTAGCCAGCTATGAAAATAAATATATTGGCGCAAACTTTGTTTTCGTTCCCAGTTACAAAGATCAACTGCATGGCGGGATATCAATTCAGCTTAAGTTGAAAGTTTATTAAAGTCCCGGCATATTTGTAATGAATTATGGAAATTTCAATCGTTACGGACTTCTAAAATTGTGCTAACGTGACAACACAAAATTACCTCTATGATTAAGAATAGAAATCATAAGCTAGTATGTGCCAAACAATTTTGACTGGCACAGTTGAACGGAGCCGCAATGACTTTCTCGAGATTCAGCCAATTTTCCCGCCGCTATACCATGTTCGCAATTTTGGCTATTCTAGTTGTTGCCTTGATTGCAGGCATAGCATTTCTAACCCGTAGCAAACCTTTATCGGTGATATTGAAAACAGTGGAACGCGGTAATGTCGAGGCCTCTGTGAGCAATACGCGCGCGGGTACGGTCAAGCCGTGTCGCCGCGCCAAGTTGGCGCCTCCTGCGGGGGGGCAAATTTCAAAGATGCGCGTGAAGAAGGGTGACCGCGTCGTTGCCGGGCAGGTTTTGCTGGAGTTGTGGGATAAGGATATGCATGCGCAGGAAAAGTTGTCGCGGGACCAGTTGACGACGTCTGAATTGCGGGTGCATGAAGTGTGCAGCATGGCGGAAGCGTCACAGCGTGATGCCGAGCGATCGAAAGAATTACGAGACAAGGGTTTTATTTCTTCGCAGCAACTTGATCGTGCGCTGACAGATGCTCAATCCCGACAAGCCGCCTGTGAGGGTGCACACAGCGATATTGAGCAATCGAAAGCGCGCATCGAAGTGGCACAAACCAGCTTGGAGCGCATGGTTTTGAAAGCCCCATTTGCCGGAATCGTGGCTGATATTAGCGGTGAATTGGGTGAATATGCCACGCCATCGCCACCGGGTATTCCGACACTACCCGCCATTGATTTGATCGACGATAGTTGCATGTTCGTGAGCGCGCCAATTGACGAGGTTGACGCGGCGAAATTGAAGCTTGGGCAAAACAGTCGCATCACGCTTGATGCGATTAAGGGCAGCATCTTTTCCGGAAAAGTGAAGCGCATCGCGCAGTATGTATTAGAAGTTGAGAAACAGGCACGCACGGTGGAAGTAGAGGTCGCGTTCAAGGAATTGCCTAAGAATGAAAATTTGCTGGTGGGTTATAGCGCCGATGTGGAGATTGTGCACGATGTGCATGCCAATGTGCTGCGTATTCCAACGCAAACACTGATGGAAGGCAAACGCGTGTTATTGTATAAAAGCGATGGCGTATTGGATGAGCGAGTTGTGGTTACCGGCTTGTCGAATTGGGAATACACCGAAGTTGTATCGGGCTTGAACGAGGGCGACCAGATTGTAACCTCGCTGGATAGACCGGGCGTCAAAGCGGGTGTGCAGGTTCAGCCTGAAGTGACCCCTGTGGCAAAATGATCGAACTGCGCAACGTAAGCCGCTCGTTTGTGGTGGGTGACCAAAAAGTCACCGCATTGCGCGACATTAATTTGTTGTTGGGTAATGGTGAATATCTTTCCATCATGGGGCCATCCGGTTCCGGCAAATCCACCATGCTTAATTTGCTTGGTTTGCTTGATAGGCCAACATCCGGCGAATATCTGTTGGATGGCGGCAATGTCACCGATTTAAGTGATGAACAGCAAGCGCGTGTGCGCAGCGAAAAAATTGGATTTGTATTTCAATCCTTTCATTTGGTACCGCGTCTAACGGCTGCACAAAATATTGAACTGCCGATGATGTTGGCTGGCATACCGGTGGAGGAACGCAAGCAGCGTGTTACTAAACTGATTGAAAGTTATGGCCTGACTGCGCGCTCTGACCACCGTCCTGATCAGCTCTCCGGAGGCCAACGTCAGCGAGTTGCCATCGCTCGAGCTACCGTGATGGAACCTAGCGTATTGCTGGCAGATGAACCTACCGGTAATCTGGATCGTACCACCGGATGGGAAGTGTTAAAGCTGCTGGAAGGCTTGCTGAATCAAGGTATCACGCTGGTATTGGTCACGCACGATGCAGAGATAGGCGCACGTGCCAAACGCCAATTGCAAATGCTGGATGGAGCAATACTTTCCGATAAGCTGAGTTGAGATGAATTCAGATGAAATCATCAAACTATTGTTTTCTCCTCCTGCAAGTCGGAAGGAAAAGAACGGTCAAGCATGAAAATTATTGACACCCTGCAATTCGCCTTAGGCAGTTTGCGTGGTAGTCCTACACGCACGCTATTGATGATTCTGGCAATGTCTATTGGTGTCGCGGCAGTTGTGATTTTGACTGCTCTGGGCGAAGGTGCACGGCGTTACGTCATCAACCAATTTTCTTCTTTGGGTACCAATCTTGTCATCGTTTTACCCGGCCGTACTGAGACAGCCGGGATAGGCCCGGGAATGTTACTCGGACAGATTCCGCGTGAAATATCGTTAGAAGATGCGGAAGCCATTTCGCGTGGAAGCACAGTAAAACGCATAGCGCCATTAACAGTCGGTTCTGCGACACTTTCACTCAATGCACTGAACCGCGAAGTGGTCGTACTCGGCTCAACCTCCAATTTGCTGGCAGTTCGTCACATGAATATGGGGCTGGGAAGTTTCTTACCTCCCGGCGATATGCATGAAAGTGCTCCAGTGTGCGTATTAGGGGTCAAGCTTAAACGCGAATTGTTCGGCAACGAACAGGCTGTCGGAGCCTGGGTACGACTAGGCGACCGGCGTTTTCGTGTCATCGGCGTGATGGCGACTCAGGGCGAGTCGATGGGATTCAACACCGACGAGATCGTCATTGTTCCGGTCGCTTCCGCGCATCAATTATTTAATACATCAGGGCTGTTTCGTATTCTCATCGAATCAAAAAGTCGCGATGTCATTGAGCAAACCAAGCACGATGCTGAAGAAATTATGTTCCAACGCCATAACGGCGAAAAAGATGTGACAGTCATCACGCAGGACGCTGTGCTTGCCACGTTTGACCGCATACTCACCGCACTCACCATGGCGGTAGGAGGCATTGCCTCCATCAGTTTAGCTGTGGCAGGTGTGCTTATCATGAATGTCATGCTGATCGCAGTGGCACAGCGAGTAAAAGAGATCGGCCTGCTCAAAGCACTGGGCGCGCCGCCCAAAGTGATACGCACGATGTTTTTTGCTGAAGCGGCATTGCTCTCCGTTATTGGAAGTTTTGCCGGACTGGTATTGGGCTATGCGGGTAGTATTCTCATCGGGCAAATATATCCGAGTCTACCCGTGAGTCCGCCGTGGTGGGCAGTACTGGCAGCTTGTGGAACGGCATTGGGAACAGGCATCCTGTTTAGCGTGTGGCCAGCACGCCGCGCGGCAAAACTTGATCCGGTTGCAGCATTGGCGGGACGATAAATTATGTTGTTCATTGACTTGATTCGTCTAACTTCTTCCAGTTTCCTGACCTACCGTATGCGCAGCTTCCTCACCGGACTGGGTATCGCCATCGGCATTGCCGCTGTCATCCTGCTTACTTCCATCGGTGAAGGTCTACATCAGTTTGTGCTGGCTGAGTTCTCGCAGTTCGGTTCAAACATCATCAGCGTTCAGCCCGGCAAAACGCAGACGCAGGGGGGCAATATAGGTGTCTTGGGTTCGGTCAGGCCGTTGTCACTGGATGATGCAGACTTACTGCGTCATTTGCCTTATATCGAAAATGTTAATCCCAGCGTGATGGGCAACGCGGAGTTGCGCGCCAATGGTAAAACGCGCCGCACGACAATATTTGGTGAAGGGAGAAACTTCGCCGCGGCATTTACCATGAAAGTGCAAAGCGGCAGTTTCTGGCCGGACGAAGATAACACACAGGCCCGCGCTTTTGTTGTGCTCGGCGCAAAAGTGCGACAAGAACTATTTGCCGGAGAAAATCCGCTGGGTCAATATCTGCGAGTCGGCGGACAACGCTTTCGCGTCATCGGCGTGATGAAACCAAAGGGACAAATACTCGGTCTGGATATGGACGATGCCGTGTTTATTCCCGCAGCACGCGCAATGGAATTACTCAATCGTCCGGGGCTTATGGAAGTTCAGGTGAGCTACCGCGCCGGTGCCGCTCTGGATGCCGTTATACGTATCATCACAGAGCGCTTAAAAGACCGTCACGGACGCGAAGACTTTACGCTCATTTCGCAAGCGCAAGCACTTGATGTATTGAGTTCAGTGCTGGATGTTATTACCTTCGCAGTCGGCGCATTGGGCGGTATTTCGCTATTGGTGGGAGCAGTCGGAATTCTTACAATCATGACCATGGCCGTCACAGAACGCACGGCAGAGATAGGCTTGTTGCGTGCTTTGGGAGCACGCGAACAACAAGTGTTGGCTCTTTTTTTGGGGGAGGCGATTTTACTGTCCGGATTGGGTGGAATAATGGGGCTGGCCGTCGGAATCGGAATCGCTCAATCTGTGCATTTTTTCGTACCTTCATTCCCGGTTCATACGCCATGGTTTTTTGTCTTCCTCGCCGAATTCACTGCAATTAGCATCGGACTTGCAGCGGGCGTAGCGCCTGCGCTGCGTGCGGCTAAGCTTGACCCGGTGGAGGCGTTGCATGCAGAGTGAAACTTGTGACATCTTCTGCTCCGTGGTTGATAACTACGGAGATATCGGCGTGAGTTGGCGACTGGCCCGGCAAATAGCGAATGAGCACGGTTTACAAGTACGGTTGTGGGTGGATGACCTCAGCAGTTTTGCGAAGCTATGTCCAGAAGTAGAGGCAACATTAGATACGCAACGCTGTCTCGGGGTGGAGGTTTGTCGGTGGACTCACCCCCTCCCCAACCCTTCTTCAGTTGGAAGTAGGACTTTCCTTCCTTCTCCCGGGTACCCGGCCAAAAGCTTTTCGGACAGCGGGGGAGGGACTGAGGAAGGGGGTGAGGCTGTCGCACCTGATGCAAGCGTAAATTATTTTTCAGCCATTCATCCTGCCGATTTGGTAATCGAGGCCTTTGCTTGCAAGTTACCGGAAACTTATATCAAAGCGATGGCTGCGCAAGAACGTAAGCCGGTCTGGATTAATCTTGAATATCTTTCAGCAGAAGATTGGGTGGAAGGTGCGCATAAGTTACCTTCACCGCATCCGCGCTTGCCCTTGATGAAATATTTTTTCTTTCCCGGATTTACTGCAAAAACCGGTGGGTTGTTGTTGGAGCGTGAATTGTTTGAGAAGCGTGATGCGTTTCAGGCTGACCTAAATGTGCAAAAGACTTCCCTCACCCCAACCTTCTCCCCAAGGGAGAGGGAGTTTTGGCGCAGTGTGGGTGTGCCAGAACGTGTGGCCGGTGAGTTGCGAGTTTCCTTGTTCAGTTATGAGAACGATGCTGTAACGGGCTTGTTGCAAGCGTGGGCGCTAGGTGTAAAGCCAGTGGTGTGTTGCGTGCCCGAGGGGCGAGTGTTACCACAGGTGGCGGCGTTCTTCGGGCAGGCCGCATCAAAAGCAGGTGATGCGTGGCAAAGCGGCAATCTGCGCGTGCATGTTTTGCCTTTTGTAGAACAGGACCGCTACGACGAATTGTTGTGGGCTTGCGATATTAATTTTGTGCGTGGTGAAGATTCTTGTGTGCGAGCTCAATTGGCGGGCAAGCCTTTTGTGTGGCACATCTATCCTCAGCACGACGGCGTACATATGCAAAAATTGCGCGCGTTGAATTCGTTGTTTGGCGAAGGTTTGTCGGAGCAAGCGCGTCAGGCGAACGAAGATATGTGGGTCGTTTGGAACGGGGAGGGTGACATCGCCAAGGCCTGGCAGGCATTCGCTTTGCAGCGTGTAGAATTAGCTCGTCACGGACAGGCATGGTCTGCAAAGTTAGCAGGTAATAACCTCGCTTTGAATTTACTGGATTTTTTCAGCCAAGTTGGTAGAATGCGCGCCTTCGAAATTTAGCATTAGGCAGACTAAAATGAAAATCGCTCAAGAGCTTCGCGCAGGTAATGTGGTATTGGTAAAAGACCAGCCGCTGGTTGTACAAAAGGCTGAATATAGCCGCTCCGGTCGCAGTGGCTCAGTAGTCAAATTCAAGTTCAAGAATTTGCTCACTGAAACCCCCAGCGAAGCGATCTTCGCTGCCGATGACAAGTTTGATCAGATCATTCTCGACAAAAAGGAATGCACCTACTCTTATTACGCTGATCCGATGTATGTGTTTATGGACGCTGAATACAACCAGTACGAAGTTGAAAAAGAGAACCTCGGCGATGCGGTGAATTATTTGTCAGACGGTATGGAAGACAAGTGCGAAGTGGTGTTCTACAACGACAAGGCCATTTCGGTCGAATTGCCTAACACCATCGTGCGTGAAGTGATCTATACTGAACCGGCTGTGCGTGGTGATACATCAGGCAAGGTGATGAAGCCGGCCAAGATCAACACCGGTTTTGAATTGCCGGTTGCTGCGTTCATTGAAATCGGCGACAAGATCGAAATAGATACACGTTCTAATGAATTCAAGAAACGCGCTTAAGTAGAATTGGTGATGAAAAAAGGCAGCTTTGGCTGCTTTTTTTTTGCTGCTCTTTTGTTGTAGCTCAGATTAAATAAATTGAAAGCATTAATGTGTTGGCATTATTTACAACATGAAGGTACAGGTTTTAGTAGAAGAGCAGATTAAGCGGGGCGACAAGGTTTTCGCTGAGCCGAGGATAGGGCGAGTACCCGAGTCAGTTCGCCGTGTTCGGAGGCGCGATGGGCATGCTTGATCGTCAACCAATCCTAAGCAGCGTCGTCTGTAAAAGCAGCAAGGCTCAGATCGGTGATCAGGCTCCACAGCGCCTTGGCAATGTTGATGTTGAGTGCTTTGCCGCTGCGGATTTTTAGTGCTTGCGCTTGGAATTTTGCGACCTCAGCTCGGGCTTGGCCGGTCGCACTTCTGGCGGTAGCGATCATCTCCAGGTTGGTAGCCACATCGTCCTCTATGTGCCCGGTAGGAATTCTAAAGCGGGGCAAGCCACACTTTTATATTTAATCGTGCGTATTTACCCATACTAATCCGGCTTGGCGCGCATCTTGGCGGCGATGTTGTCGCCATGGGAGTCGTCGACAGCAATCTCGGAGTAGAATTAAAACTCTAGCGAAACGCAGACTTATTCGGTTTCGTCGTTCCCGCAAAAGCGGGAACCAAGTAGATAAAAGCACTACGGGCTCCCTGCCGGATGTACTAACAGCCATTCGACTTTGCTGGCAACATACACCAGCAAGGTCGCAATTACACGCGGGGATGACGAATATATCTGCGTTTCCTTAATTTAAAATAGCTCCTGCTTTTCAGGGTTAACGTGACAAAAGTAGTTATGTTTAGGGGGAATCTGCATGAGCAGGATGTTAGATCAGTTAAAGTCAATCGACGATAAAAACCAGCTGGACACTCCCAAGCGTGTGGAACAAGAGCGAAGGTTGCAAGCTGAAGAATTGGCGGAACAAGCGCATTTCCACAAAGCAGCTGTAGAACAAATACAGGACGAACAACTCAACCTGCGCGCAGCGGAACGCGCAGAACAGGAGCGGTTGCAGGAAGCAGCGCTAAAGGAAGCGCACCATCGAGCGCAGCGAACCGAAGAGCGTGCCGCACAGCTTACGGAAGAGTTGAGACTGGAGGCACTGGCGCGCGAACGGACGCAACTCGAACTGGTGGAACAAGAAGAACTTGCCGCAAGCATTGAAGCGGAGCGTCAATTGTCCGCCCAGATCGAAGCGCGGATCGAGCAGGAAAAGCTCGAACACGAACAAGCTGCCAAGCGGGCGGTACATGAAGAAGAACTCAGGCTGGCAGCAGCCGAACGTGAGGAGCAGGAGCGACGGTTGCAAACCGAGGAGCATGCTACTCAAGCGAGGCTCCACGAAGCGGCGATTAAGGATGCGCGCCATCGTGCGGCTGAAGAAACGCGGCGAGCCGAAGAGTACGTAGCAAAGCTTGCGGAAGAGGTGCGGCTGGCGTCACTGGCACACGAACGGGCGCAACTTGAACAAGCGGAACAAGAAGCACTCGCTGTACGCATTGAAGCGGAGCGTCAATTGTCCGCCCAGATCGAAGCGCGAATCAAACAGGAAAAACTCGAAAGCGAACAA
>CAIWKC010000353.1 GCA_903913145.1 uncultured Gallionellaceae bacterium
ATATATCAATTCACCAAATCGATTGATCAAGTTGACCAAATTCTGATGTTGTTGATCCACATCATCCAACCCAGTTTCAAAGTTGCTATCCCATTGGAATGTATTCATATGACTCAAATAAATTGAAAGTTATACAAATAAAATTTTTCGTTTCACAATAGCATGGGTTATTTTAGGTCAATTCAACTTCCACTTCATTAACTCGCTTGCAGGCATTGGCCGCGCAATGCCGTAGCCTTGTCCTATATCACATCCCATGCCTTCCAGTACTTGAATATGAGCTGTCGTTTCAATGCCCTCAGCAACTGTTTGTCTATGAAAAGCCTTTGCAAGGGCGATAACACCGGCAACGATGGCTCGGTCACCTTCGTCTTCAAGCATATCTCTTACAAACGTTTGATCAATCTTGAGCGCGTCAACTGGAAGAGCGTTAAGGTAGCTAAGTGAAGAATAGCCTGTACCAAAGTCGTCCAACGCAAAGCTCACTCCAAGTTCTCGACAGGAACTTATGATTTCGCGCACAACCTTGATGTCGTTTAAAGCGACCGTTTCCAACACTTCAATTTGAAGTTTACTGGCTGGTAAGTCAGGGTAGAGGAATAGTAGTTGTTTCAACTTACTCACAAAACCTGCTGACTCCAAGTGATAACCGGAAATATTGATACTAACCTCAATGGACAATCCTTCTTTTCTCCACTGCTCCATTTGCGCAAGAGCAGTTTTGGTGACCCATTCACCTATATCAATATCAAGACCGGTATTTTCGATGTGCCGAAGAAATTCGGATGGAGGCAAGACACCACGTTCCGGGTGCCGCCATCGAATAAGTGCTTCTGCTCCAACCAACTTTTTAGTACGCAGATTGATCTTGGGTTGGTAGTACAGTTCAAACTGATCTTGTTCGAGTGCACAGCGTATACTTTGCAGGAATGTATTTTGATTTCTGGCGCGTTTATCCATTTCTACGTCGTAAATGTGATAACGGTTTTTGCCAGATTCCTTGGCAACGTACATAGCTTGATCGGCATGGCGCATCAAGGTGTCTGGATCCTCATTATCATTCGGATAAATGCTGACACCGATGCTTGCAGTGACTCTCATGGTTTGATTTTGTACCATGATCGGCTCAGCAATGGATTTGAGTAGTCGTTCCAGTGTCGTTTGACTTTCCTCTCCTTTTTCAAGCCCTAGCAGAAGGATAACAAATTCATCACCGCCAAGACGAGCAACTGTATCGCCTCCACGAATTGTGTTCTCAATCCGCTTGGATACTTCAACCAAAATAGCGTCACCTACTTCATGCCCCATGGTGTCATTGATCGGTTTGAATCCATCGAGATCAAGATAGCAGACAGCCATCATATTCTGGTCGCGCGAAGTCTGGGAGATGTTCTGTTTCATGCGATCTGCCAGCAATAATCGGTTAGGAATACCAGTCAGCGGATCGTAGTGGGCGACACGTGTCAGTTCTGCCTCATGTTCTTTGAGGTGACTGATGTCCGAGAACACTGCAACATGACGTAAAACTTTTCCATCGCTGTCACACAGAGCGGAAATCGATAGCATTTCAGGAAAAATCTCGCCTGACTTTCGTCTATTCCAGATTTCACCGCGCCAAGATTTTTGTGTATCAAGCGATTGCCACAGTG
>CAIWKC010000354.1 GCA_903913145.1 uncultured Gallionellaceae bacterium
AAAAATTCGCGCGTGCCAGATTTGGCGATGGTGCCGAGATTGTTAATCACTTCGTCACGGCTCATGCCGATGCCATTATCGACAATCGTCAGTGAGCGTGAAGTTTTATCGTAGCTGATACGAATATTTAACTCGGAATCGTTTTCAAACAGGCTGGCGTTATGCAATGCCTCAAAGCGCAGCTTGTCGCTGGCATCTGCCGCGTTGGAAATCAATTCACGTAAAAAGATTTCGCGATTAGAATAAAGAGAATGGATCATCAGTTGCAAAAGTTGCTTCACTTCGGCCTGGAAGCCCATGGTTTCGCGATTGTTTGTAGCTGTGTTACTCATAGTTTTCTCCGTAGTTACATGACAAGACTGGGGCTAAATGGGGGTGTTGGCGCAAGTTTCAAGGGCATTTATGCATTACTAGCTTGTTTAAAATTAACGCGTTCTCTAGAATACTCCCTGCGGGACGCTGGTGTTATCGAGGATATAGATACTTTTACATATTGCCAGCAAGGAATTTTTCTATGACAATGCAGTCCCGCTTTATTAACCCTTAACATTTACGGAGTACATGATCCCATGAACAGAAAAGAACTTGTTGACGCTCTGTCAGCTAAAACTGATTCCACAAAGGCCGACGCTGAACGCAATATCGCGGCACTAATTGAAATTATTACCGCCACTCTGAAAAAGGGTGATTCAATTTCACTGGTTGGCTTTGGCTCCTTCGAAGTGCGCAAGCGCGCTGCTCGTACTGGTCGCAATCCCAAGACTGGTGCGGAATTGAAGATTAAAGCGTCCAAGGTTCCGGCATTTAAGGCTGGCGCAAGCTTGAAGGCTGCTGTAAATGGTGTAAAGAAGTAATAACAAATTGCCAAGCCCCTGGCGTCGCGCTACGGGGCTTCGTAGTTTCTGATTTAACTGATCAAGTAATAGCGTGCGTGAAGTTTGCGCGCTATAGTGTTGTGCCCGTCAAGTGTTTGCTTGGCCAAATTTTTGTGTTCGTTTTTCTGCGAGTCAGGTTGAGTTTCAATTTAGATTTTAAGGAGTAGCTTATGATGTTTCGTAGAATTATTACCGTCCTCCTGTTGATAGCCAGCCCATTGGCGGTCGCCGATGCTCTGGATATCAGTTTGAATAATAACGCAGCTGCGTTCAAGTATAGTCTTGCTGCAGGAGCGCTCATTCAGGGAAATTCTGATTTTCATGTGGGCATACTCTACAACGATTCAATGAACACATTGGCTGAAGCCGGTTTATTAGTAAAAGGAGACGAAGGCGACTCTCCCGGCTTGACTTTGGCCGTAGGCGCAAAGACAGTAGTGGCGATGGTAAAAAATTATATTCCTGGTACAACGCAGAATGTTGCAGCCATTGAAATTGGCGGCGAACTGGGTTACGCCTTCCCCGCTGCAAAGCAGCTTTCAACCGCATTTTACTATTTTGCCGGCCCAAAAATAACAACCTTTGGGGATGCAAACAGAGCTAACCAATGGGGTTTGCACGCGGATTATGAAGTTAGTCCCGGCACCAAAGTTTACGTTGAATATCGTGAAGCCAATTTTGGTATTATCGCTACCGGACAGACTGCGACTGTAGACAGCGGGACTTATTTGGGTGTGAAACTCTCATTTTGATTAATGGAGTTTTTGAGCCTGTTTAGGTTTAGTTCACCTTGCAAATATTTGGAATTAAAATTATTTTAAGAATTCAATTAATCCTTGCAGTACTCTGCTTTACCTCTGCAACCTTTGCTCAGGCCAAGGATGTATCGGCGCAACAAGCAGGGGTGGAGTATGCAAGGCAAGAAGTTGTCAAAGCGGACGCACAGCATAAGTCTGACCTTAAGCAAGTTGCCGATGCTGAGAAGCTATTGGAACAGCGCAAAAAAGCGTACGAAGAACAGACCAAACAACTTGCTGATGACCGTAAGAAGTCAGAGTTATCCAAACAGCACCTGCAGGAGGCCAATACAAAGTTGACCAAAGCGCAAGCGATTCTCGATCAGGCTTGGAAAGAATAGCAACCGATTCTGGTTAATTGAGAAATTTTAATGAGAGGAGCTATAGGCTCTTTTTTTATTGGTTTTTTGTCAAAAGTGCTTGCGATGCGATCAGCAGGCCAGTTTCATCCAGCGTATTCAATTGCAATATTCGTGCATCTTTCAGACGAGGAAAATTATTTGCGGTTGAGCGCAAATAGGCAGGGTCGTAATGCCGATTGAGCAGATCGGTAACCAGACTGGACCATTCACCCTGTAACGCCATGTGATGCCATTGCTCGATCACCTTGTGCCCATGTAATTCAAGCAGTGGGGCCAATGCGTTTTTGAGCAAATCAGTATCGGCTAAAAAATGCGCGTAGTCTTCCAAGAGCAACTTTACCCGTGCTGGCGTGACCGTTTCTATTGCAATACATTCTGCTTGCCTGATTTGTTCGAGCAAGTTGGTGGGAATGGCTAACAAGCCTATCTTGCGGCTTTCTGCTTCCACAAAAACGGGAAATCGAGCGTCATATCGGCGTAGTGCATCCCACAGTCGTGTTTCAAACATTTTTTGTGCCGGCTGATTTTGACCGGGCAGGTTGCCGAGAAGGGAGCCGCGATGTTGTGCCAGCTTTTCCATATCCAACACTTGTGCGCCTTGTGCTTGCAAAACTTGCAACAGACGACTCTTGCCGGAGCCGGTGGCACCGCAAATCACTCTAAATTGATAGCGTACCGGGAGAGCATTCAATTCATCAATAACGTGGCGCCGAAAGATTTTATAGCCACCCTGCAATTGCCCAACGCGCCAACCTACTTGAGCGAGAACATGCGCCATTGCCGCACTCCGTTGGCCGCCCCTCCAGCAATACACTAGCGGCCTCCACTCACGCGGACGCTGGTTGAATTGTGTTTCCAGATGCAGTGCGATATTGCGCGCGATGAGCGCAGCACCAAGACGTTGCGCCTCAAAAGGGGAGGTCTGTTTGTATAACGTACCGATACGTGCGCGTTCGCTATTGTTTAAAACAGCGGCATTAATTGCGCCGGGAACGTGATTTTCAGCAAATTCGGCTGGTGAACGTACGTCAATGATGTCGTCGTAATCCGAAAGTTGTGTTACGTTTGCTAACTGAATTTTACGCATACGGATTTCTCAAAAATGACATCACCCATCAAACTGACTCAATATTCACACGGCGGTGGCTGCGGCTGCAAAATTGCGCCTGCCGTGTTGGCGCAGATGCTCGCGAGTTTGCCTAAACCGCCATCTTACCCGAACCTGATGGTGGGGACGGAAAGCAGTGATGACGCAGCGGTGTATCGTTTAAACGACAACCAAGCTGTGGTAGTCACCACCGATTTTTTTATGCCTATCGTGGACGATGCACGTGACTTCGGGCGCATCGCCGCTACCAACGCACTCTCTGACGTATATGCGATGGGTGCCATGCCGATACTGGCGCTGGCAGTGGTGGGAATGCCGATTGACAAGCTGCCACTGGATTCCATTCGTGACATTCTCGCCGGCGGAGCTGCCGTGTGTGAGGCTGCCGGTATCCCAATAGCGGGTGGGCACACCATCGACGCGCCTGAACCTATTTACGGCCTTGTCGCCGTGGGAATAGCTCACCCCGACCACATCAAACGCAATGATCGCGCACAAGCAGGTGACGTATTAATTTTGGGCAAGCCGCTGGGTGTTGGTATCCTCAGTGCCGCGATGAAAAAAGGCGAATTGAGTGAAACGGGTTATCGTGAAATGCTCGATACCACCACGCAACTTAATCGCGTTGGCGCGAAGTTTGGCGAGATGGCGGAGGTGCATGCCATGACTGATGTGACGGGATTTGCGCTGCTTGGCCATTTGTTGGAAATGTGCCGAGGCTCGAAACTTGGAGCAATGATTCGCTATGCACAACTTCCTATTCTGCCAACGGCCTTACAGCTGGCACAACAAGGCTATGCCACGGGTGCAGCTGAGCGAAATTGGGCGAGCTATGGGGCAGAAGTGAATTTGCCGAAGGACTTTCCCGAATGGCAAAGAAAATTGTTATGTGACCCGCAAACAAGTGGTGGTTTGCTGGTGGCGTGTGCACCAAGTGCGGTGGACAAAATTCTGGCTGCTTTTTATGCGGATGGTTTTGTAGCGGCGTGTGTGATCGGGCAGATGGAACAGGGGACGGCGCGAGTCTGTGTTGAGTGAAAGCGATGCACCTAATACCCCAGAACACGCGCGCTCTGATAAAACACAAAACTCACCACCCAAGCAAAAGCCAAAGACCAGATTAGAGAAAGCAGGGTAAAGCCGGTATTCTTTGATTCGCTTTGTAGCGTTGCGATGGTGGACAAGCACGGTGTGTAGATCAGGGTAAAGAGCATGAAACTGTAAGCCTGTACCCAATCTAACTGCAGTGCCAATGCCCCACTCAGCGCATGCCCGCTCAGTCCGTAAATGACGGCAAGTGAACCAATCACAATCTCCTTCGCGACGAAACCGAATATCAGGGCGATGGTGAGTTCTGCAGTGATGCCGATGGGTTTAAACAGCGGATGCAGCCAGCTACCGATTTGCCCCGCCCAAGTATCCGGCCCGGCTGGTGTGGCGGTGGCGGGGAAGTGGGTAAGCAACCAGACGAAAACTACGCCGATGATGATAAATTTACTGGCGCGATGAACGAAATGGTATACCTCGTGCCAGCCGCGAAGCAGCATTTGGCGAATGGTGGGGAAGCGGTAGGGAGGGAGTTCGAGTACAAACGGTTCACTGTTGGGGAAGTAGCGTTTGAATATCAGTGCCGTAAGAATGGCAGCGGCAAAACTGAACAGGTACAGACTGAACACAACTAGTGCGGCCGATTTCGGTGCGAATAGCGCGGCGGTGATAAATATAAAAACTTGCAAGCGGGCCGAGCAAAGCGAAAACGGAATCACCAGCATGCTGAGCAGACGTAACGAGCGCGAGCGCATCACGCGCGTGCCCATCAATGCGGGCACGTTGCAGCCAAACCCCATCAGCAGCATCACAAAACTGCGCCCGTCCAATCCCAGTTTCGCCATTAACGCATCCATCAAAAAGGCGGCACGCGAAAGGTAACCGGTGTCTTCCACGATTGCCATGAACAGAAAAAACAAAATGATAATGGGGACAAAAGCAGCAACCGTGGCGACCCCATTGTAAATGCCGTCGAGAAGCAAACCTTGCAGGATAGCGGGAAGGCCGCTCAGCAACGGCGTGAGAGCGGCCTCGCGCAGCCAGCTAAACAGATCGCCAATCCCCGTCTGCAGCGGCTGGCCCAAAATGAAAATGCCCTGGAACAACAGATACATGATGCCAAAGAAAATAGGCAAGCCCAGCCACGGATGCAGCATGATGTGGTCAAGATGAGTGGTGAGATTGTCCGGCAGGCGCATGGGAACCTGCACTGAATTTTGCAGAACCCGCGTCATCTCACTTTCAATGTGCGCATCTTGCTCCAGTTGCGAGCGCAATTCTTCTGCCATGCCCGGCGTGCTATAGCGCAAGGCTTTGGTCACAGATTGTAAAGCCTCTTGATATCCGTTGCCGTATTTAGCGCTCAAAAGAAAAATGGGAATACCCAGCGAAGCAGACATTTTTGCGGTATCAATGCTGATGCCGAATTTTTTGGCTTCATCTGCCATATTAAGCAGTACCACCATATTCAAATTATATTGCCTGAGTTGCAGCAACAAACTGAGTTGGCGTTCGATCTGAGTGGCATTGAGAATGATGATGGCAAGGTCGGGCACATTGTCATGAAGGAAGTGGCGCACCACTTGTTCATCTTCGGAAAAACCGTGAATGTCGTAGATGCCCGGCAGGTCAATAATTTCGACCATATCGCCACCGAGTAATATTTTGCTGCTGAGCAACTCCACAGTGATACCTGGCCAGTTACCCACACGCGCAGAACCGCCCGTCATGCGGTTAAACAATGTCGACTTGCCCGTATTGGGCATGCCTAGCAGTGCGACCCGCTTCATAATTTCTCTACCATGATTTTGGCAGCCTCGTTGCGGCGCAACAAAATATCGGTGGTGCCAATGCGAACTTGTAGCGGACCGGAAAAGCGCGCCTTGCGGATAATCTCAATATGTTTGCCAACGCGAAAACCCAATGCCAACAAGCGTTGGCGCAGAGCGTCATCGGTGTGTATAGCTTGGATAAGTGCGCTTTCACCAGCGACGAGGTTGGCTAGATTTTCAGTTAAGGAATTGGTTTTCACAGTGACCGGATTATTTCATAGCTGCCCGGCTTTGCGTGAGTCTTTAAATGTTTGTTGCAGACAAATTTGAGAATTTCTGGAGCCTATGTATAATAGCGCCGCTTTGATGGTGACACGTCACTGCATCAACCGCGAAATCTTGGAATATTTCAATATAATTCTTAAGAAAGAGCGCCGGATCTTAGAAACCAACTAGATTCGCGTCAGTTTTTCATCGCCGCTTTAGCTCAGTTGGTAGAGCAACCGCCTTGTAAGCGGTAGGTCGCCAGTTCGAATCCGGCAAGCGGCACCAAATAAACTTGAATCAGGTGTAAAATCTCCTTTTTTTTCCGTTATTATTGTGATGGATTTTATCAAAAAGGATCGGGCATGATTTTAGTAACCGGGGGTGCCGGATTCATCGGTTCAAATTTTGTAATTGACTGGCTTGCTCAATCCAACGAGCCAGTCATCAATTTAGATGCGCTCACCTACGCGGGCAACCGTGAAAATCTTTCTTCGCTAACAGGTGATCAGCGCCATATCTTTGTTCATGGCGACATCGGCGATTTAACGCTGGTGGGAGAATTACTCGCAAAGTATCAGCCTCGCGCCATTGTCAATTTTGCGGCAGAGAGCCATGTGGATCGCTCGATACATGGCCCCGGTGAATTTATTCAAACCAATATAGTTGGCACCTTCAGTCTGCTTGAAGCGGTGCGTGCGTACTGGTCTAAACTTGCGGATACAGAAAAAAGTAACTTTCGCTTTCTGCATGTTTCAACGGATGAGGTTTATGGATCTCTTGGCAAAAATGATCCGGCATTCAGTGAAACGAATCGCTATGAGCCAAACAGCCCTTATTCTGCAAGCAAGGCAGCGAGCGACCACTTGGTGCGCGCCTATCATCACACCTATGGCTTACCAGTATTAACTACCAATTGTTCGAACAATTATGGCCCGTATCATTTTCCGGAAAAGCTCATTCCACTGATGATCGTGAATGCGCTTGCGGGTAAATCATTGCCGGTTTATGGCGATGGTCAACAAATACGCGATTGGCTGTATGTTAAAGATCATTGCAGCGCAATTCGCCGCGTTTTGGAAATTGGCAAGCTGGGCGAAACCTACAATGTGGGCGGATGGAACGAAAAAGCGAATATCGACATTGTGCATATCGTGTGCGACTTGCTTGATGAGTTGCGTCCACGCGATGACGGTAATTCATACCGTGAACAAATCACTTTCGTAACTGATCGCCCCGGGCATGACCGCCGCTACGCGATTGATGCGCGCAAGATTGAACGTGAACTGGGCTGGAAGCCGGCTGAAACATTTGATACAGGTATTCGTAAAACACTTCAGTGGTACTTGGATAATCAACTGTGGGTCAATAATGTGCTGTCTGGTAACTATCGGCAGTGGATTGAAAAAAATTACAATGGACGCGCCGAATGAAAATTTTGTTATTCGGCAAGGGCGGCCAAGTCGGATGGGAATTGCAACGCAGCCTCGCGCCATTGGGTGAGATCATCGCGTTAGACCATGACAGCAAAGAGTTATGCGGCGACTTCACTAATTTAAAGGGAATTGCAGAATCGATCAACACGGTGAAACCAGATGTGATCGTGAATGCAGCTGCCCACACTGCAGTAGATAAAGCAGAGAGCGAACCTGAACTGGTGCGCGCTCTCAATGCCTTGGCACCGGGAGTGCTAGCGCAAGAAGCGCAACGTGCAAACGCATGGTTAATCCATTATTCAACAGACTATGTTTTTGATGGTAGTGGCGATGTGCCCTGGCGCGAGACAGATAGCACGTCGCCCCTTAATGCGTATGGCGCAACCAAACTGGAAGGCGAGCAACTCATCCGGCAATCTGGCTGTCGGCATCTTATTTTTCGTACCAGCTGGGTATATGGCGCGCGTGGCGGCAATTTCGCCAAGACCATGTTGAAGCTCGCTCAAGAGCGCGATAGCCTTAAAGTGATTAACGACCAAATCGGTGCACCAACCGGAGCAGACCTGCTTGCTGATGTCACCGCGCAAGTGATACAAAAAGCGCGGCAAAGTCCGGAAGTGTCCGGTCTGTATCATCTGGTTGCGGCGGGCGAAACCTCGTGGCATGGATATGCCAATTTTGTACTCGACTTTGCGCAGCGCGCTGGAGTTGTGCTAAAGGTGACACCAGATAAAATTGTTCCTGTGCCAACCAGTGCATTTCAAACACCGGCGAAACGTCCTCACAATTCAAGGATGAATACAGAGAAGTTGCGGAATGCTTTTGATTTGTGCATGCCAGAATGGCAAAAAGGGGTGGAGCGAATGTTGACTGAGATCTTTGAAAGTGGGAAGTAGCTAAAATACAATATTTAGCAAAATGCTGATCAATATAGCTGTTAAGGTTTGTGAGTATACAGGTGGCCCACACATGGAATATGGACACAACATTCGATGTTAAGTAGATTCTCCGGCAAATTTGAAAAGGTATGCGCCTAACTAACAATCAAATTCAATCTATTCGCCAATTGGCCAGCCAAGTTGCTGGAGCGAGATCACGCGTGCGAGTTTTTGGCTCAAGGCTTGATGATGCTGCTCACGGGGGTGATCTTGACCTACTGCTTGAACTTGCTGAGTCTGTTGAAAATCCTGCGCTGATAGCAGCTCAACTCTCAGGTCAAATTTCGCGCTCAATGGGCGGTCGCAAAGTCGATGTTCTCCTCATGGCACCCAATCTAATGCGGTTACCAATCCACGAAATCGCATTGCAGGAAGGGCAATTGCTATGACACTGCAAACCAAGATTGTACTTCGTCTACAATTTCTGGTGCGAGTTGTGCGCAAAGAATGCCAACACCTTGGCACCACTGATCAACGCCTGTTTAAAAGCGTGTTCAGTCTGGAACGTGCAACCCAACTTGAAGCCGATCCTGATCTGGCAGAGAGGGTTGAAGCTTTTGTAAGCAGATTTGGCCGCCTG
Source organism: uncultured Gallionellaceae bacterium (assembly GCA_903913145.1). GTDB lineage: Bacteria > Pseudomonadota > Gammaproteobacteria > Burkholderiales > Gallionellaceae > PALSA-1006. Next base: position 9,180 of record CAIWKC010000354.1, read on the forward strand.
CAAGATACCGTGGGCGACAAATTGTTACCATTGTTGCTAGATGCCTTGGGAGAAAAAACAGGCGCAGCCATTGATAATCTTGACCGAGCAGAACGATTAAGCCTAATTCAATCTGCAGACGAGTGGATGTCCATGCGTATTCTCAGAAACCAAATGATCCACGAATACGTAGAAGACCCAGTAGTGCTTATTAGCGCCCTGCAAACAGGCCATGCTTTTGTGCCAGGCCTTATAGCAGCAGCTGAAAAGATGATTGCTGAAATCGAGGGTAGGGGATGGCTCTGATGCAAACATAAGGCTTGATTGGTAAGTAGAGCCTCGGTTTTTGCCACTCACCCACTTACCATTGTCTTATGTTAAGTTTTGCTAACCCAAATACATAGTATTTAATATTACCGACCAAACCTGAAAATTACTAACCGGTCCACATAGACGATTGAGAACACCATGACAATAACTTCCAAAAGAAAAGGCATCATCCTGGCCGGCGGCTCCGGCACTCGACTCCACCCGGTAACGCTAGCCGTTTCCAAGCAACTGCTCCCTATCTACGACAAGCCAATGATCTATTACCCGCTTACCACGCTAATGCTGGCCGGTATGCGCGATATATTGATCATCTCTACCCCGCAAGATACGCCACGTTTTCAGCAGTTGCTGGGTGACGGCAGCGCTTGGGGGCTAAATTTGCAATACGCCGTGCAACCTTCTCCTGACGGCTTGGCTCAAGCTTTCATCATCGGTAAAGACTTTATCGGGAATGATCCTTCGGCCTTGGTGCTGGGAGATAATATATTTTACGGACATACGTTTAGTGAGCAATTGAGCGCGGCCACGCAGCGTACCCATGGCGCTACAGTGTTCGCTTACCATGTGCGCGACCCGGAGCGTTACGGGGTCGTGGAATTTAATTCGGATGGGCGCGCAATTTCACTTGAAGAAAAACCAGCCAAACCCAAATCAAACTATGCTGTAACCGGCCTATATTTTTACGACAACGAAGTGGTGAATATCGCTGCTCATTTAAAACCATCGCCACGCGGCGAATTAGAAATCACCGATGTAAATCGTATTTACCTTGAGCGTGAAAAACTGTCGGTAGAAATGATGGGGAGAGGCTATGCCTGGTTAGACACAGGTACGCACGAATCACTCCTTGAAGCCAGCGAATTTATACAAACCATTGAAACACGGCAAGGCCTAAAAATAGCGTGCCCGGAAGAAATCGCTTTCCGAAATGGCTTTATTTCTGCCCCTCAACTGGAAAAATTAGCCGCACCGTTAATAAAAAGTGGCTATGGACATTACCTGATGCAGGTGCTTAAAGAACAAGGAACACCAAATTGAAGGTAACGCAAACGTCAATTCCTGATTTGCTAATCATTGAACCCAAAGTATTTGGAGATGAACGGGGATTCTTTTTCGAAAGTTTTAACCGGCGCAAATTTGCTGAATTAGTTGGGCGGGATGTTGACTTTGTGCAGGACAACCATTCGCGTTCAGCCAAAGGTGTATTGCGCGGCCTGCATTATCAGATTCAGCATCCGCAGGGTAAGCTAGTGCGTGTAGTGCAAGGAACTGTATTGGATGTGGCAGTCGATATTCGTAAAAGCTCACCCACATTCGGGCAACATGTCGCACTCGAATTAACGGCCGAAAATAAACGCATGTTCTGGATGCCGGAAGGCTTTGCGCATGGCTTTGTGGTGCTTTCAGACACCGCAGAATTTTTATACAAAACCACCGACTACTGGTTTCCCGAACATGAACGCAGTATTCTCTGGAATGATCCTGCTTTGAAAATAGACTGGAAGTTACAAGCTTCGCCATCATTATCAGCCAAAGACGCCCAAGGCAAGATATTAGCCGAAGCAGATGTTTTCACCTAAATCCACACCAATTACCTTTAAGCAAATATGGCCACCACTTCACACCCTCCGCTCACTACTAACCAAGCTTCAATCAACCCCCATGCCGCACAGCCCACATCGCTTGCAGCATTGGCAAAGAGCCTCTGGCGTAACCGCCAACTGATCGTGCAAATGACCAAACGCGAAGTAGTGGGGCGCTACAAAGGTTCTGCAATGGGATTGGCATGGTCATTTTTTAACCCCGTATTTATGCTCGTGGTGTACACCTTCGTATTTTCAGAAGTGTTTAAATCCCTCTGGGGCGGAGTGGGTGGCGACGACAGTAAAACTCAATTTGCGGTAATTCTTTTTGCAGGCATGATCGTATTGAGCTTGTTTTCCGAAGTGCTCAACCGCGCACCCAACTTGATATTGTCTAACGTTAATTACGTTAAAAAAGTAGTGTTCCCAATTGAGATACTCCCAGTAATCGCCATGGGCGCTGCGTTATTTCACAGCTTGATCAGTTTGGGCGTGTTATTAACCGCATTCACGATTTTTAATGGATATTTACACCCAACTGTAATATTGATGCCGCTCGTGTTGTTGCCTCTCGTTATTCTTGCGCTCGGATTGGCGTGGATGCTTGCTTCGCTGGGTGTATTTTTACGTGATGTCGGTCAAACTATAGGCCTGATCACCACTGTACTGATGTTTCTATCTCCAGTGTTTTTTCCGATCACTGCAGTACCCGAAAGATTTCGCCCGATCATGATGGCAAACCCGCTTACCTTCATTATCGAGCAAGCGCGCGAAGTGCTCATCTGGGGGCATTTGCCGAATTGGTTAGGTTTGGGCATCTACACTTTAGTGGCCACCTTCATCGCCTGGGCGGGTTATGCCTGGTTTCAAAAGACCCGAAAAGGCTTTGCCGATGTGCTCTAATGTTTTATTGGAGGATGAAGAGGCAAGTTGGTATGACATGCTGCAAGTCGCTATGCAAGCTGATGGTGAAGAATTTGAAAAGAGTATCTGTACGCTTGATGAAACAGGCTTGAGAAAAAAATTTAAAGTGGGTTACGGCATTGAGAAAGGCTCGCATTTCACCGCATGGGGAGAGCAGTGGGTTTACTTTCTCTTATGTTACGATGGATTAGAGTGGGTAGGTCATGCTCCAAGAAATCCGTGTGATATTGCCATGGCTCATCAAGGTAGATAACTACCGGTAGAAAAATTTGAAGCCCAATTCGCCGCATTTTGGGTCGGTAGAGATAGGTCAGTTCATGTAAAATGAGCACATTGATGCACAACGCCAATCCAGATGAGATTATCTTCCGCTCAAATAGAAACCATACGCCAAGCTGCCAGCCAAAACTTTGGTGCTGATGCTTTGGTTTGGCTTTTTGGATCACGAGTGGATGATTCCAAGCGAGGTGGTGATGTTGATTTGTATGTCGAAGCGACACATCGAGACACTTTGTTGTCTGCTTTGCGTTGCAAGATAGCGCTTGAAGACGACTTTGACTTACCGGTTGACTTGGTAGTAAAAGAACCTGTTCAAGATAAGCCAATTTACCGTTTAGCTAAGGCGCAAGGAATCCAATTATGACGGAGCATTTGTGTCTTATTGCGAAGCCAACTCACCCATTTAAAACAAATGCGCAAATATTTGGAGTATTCCTCACTGCGAACCCAAGTAATATTGCCCATCACAAACTGGCAGGAATTAACGCTGGAGCAACACGAAACGCTTGCCGCCTTTCGCGTTCGTTTTAGCGAGTTTCAAGAACATCTTGGCAAAAGCATTCGAGCCATTGCAATTGAAGAAGAGGTCTCGGCGGATCGCTTTGGTTCAATTCTTGCCTTTATGGAAAAGCTGGGTATCATCGAAACAGCTGAGCGCTGGAAATTAATCCGCGAATTACGAAACGCAGTGAATCATGAGTACGAAGAAGATGAAAAACGCCTCTCTAGATTCTTTTTGGAAATACTCAAAGTCACACCGGAGTTAATCGAGTGTTATCAAAGATTGCTAAATTTTTGTGCCGATGCGTACGGAGTAAAGCCGGAATGAGCATCACTTTCCCCCTATCTTGGTTGAAAGCTGTCCACTCACCAGTATTATGACCGACATCGCTATCCGAGTAAGCAACCTAAGAAAGTTCTGCCAAACTACAACCAACCACAAGACAGGCTTAAACAGTCCCCATTTCTACGCCTTCAAAGACCGGTTGGCAAAATACC
>CAIWKC010000355.1 GCA_903913145.1 uncultured Gallionellaceae bacterium
AAATGAACTATCTGGGCTTAACCTAAAAACCGAAGTTCGAGCACAGAGTTTACAGAGAGAGTAAGGGAATTTCGCTTTTTAGAGGTTTCACCCAAAAGCTTAATTGTGCTCCCGTTACAACCGTTTGATTTTACTCTATGATCTCGGTGTTCTCTGGGGCTAACTGCTTTTCTAGGTTTGAACAAGATGCATTTTATTTTGCTGGATTTCCGTCTCCTTGGGAATAGCGGATATGATGAAAATACCGGTTAATTCCCATGATTGATTATTTGGTCTTGCAGTCTCAGCCTTGGGTATAATCCACTTCATGAGCAAACAGCTATCCGCAGCCCCTCACGCACTTGACCTCGCACGCAAAGTGTTGAGCATCGAGGCCGATGCCATTCACGCATTGGTTAATCGCATTGACGATTCCTTTTTGAATGCCCTGAACATTATCCTTTCTTGCGAAGGACGCGTAATCGTTAGCGGTATGGGCAAATCCGGTCATATTGCGCGCAAGATTGCCGCAACCATGTCAAGCACTGGTACGCCCGCCTATTTTGTTCACCCCGGTGAAGCAAGCCATGGCGATCTCGGTATGATCACAGCTGAAGACGTGTTTATTGCGCTTTCGTATTCAGGCGAGAGTGAAGAATTACTTACTATCGTGCCTGTAATCAAACGTCAGGGTGCAAAATTAATCAGCCTGACAGGTAATCCGAAATCCAGTTTGGCGTTGGTCGCTGACGCTCACCTCAATGGTTATGTTGCCCAGGAAGCCTGCCCGATGGGCTTGGCTCCCACGGCCAGCACGACGGCAGCATTGGCGCTGGGAGACGCGCTGGCCGTGGCACTTTTGGACGCAAAGGGATTTGGCGAAGAGGATTTTGCGCGCTCACATCCCGGCGGCAGCCTTGGAAGGCGATTGCTTACTCATGTGCGCGATGTAATGCACACCGACGCTGGCATTCCTGCCGTGCCGCATGAAGCGACGCTGGCGGATGCAGTGTTGGAGATATCGCGCAAAGGTTTGGGAATGACCGCGATAGTAGATTCGGACAAAAAAGTAATCGGCATTTATACCGACGGCGATTTGCGCCGCACACTGGAAAAACGTTTAGACTTTAGCTCCACACCCGTAGCTTCGGTCATGTCACGCAATCCGCGTTGCATCACGGCTGAAGCACTGGCAGTTGAAGCTGTGCAAACAATGGAGCAATATCGCATTAGTCAGATGTTGGTAGTGGATGTTGATAATCGTTTGATAGGCGCTCTGAATATGTTTGACTTATTGCGTGCCAAAGTAATTTAATCAGGATGGTTAGTTCATTCGCAATGCTTAATATAAATGCATAATATATCAGTGTGGGAGCGCAATTCACCTCGCAGAGGTTCTTGTACCCTTCAGGGTGTTGCGCGATATTTTTCGACATACTCGCGCAATAAATTGCGCTCCCACAACATGTTCGTTGCAAGTTAATTTTTTGGGAAAATTGATGACTATCGAAAAAATAAAACCTATCCGCTTGATCGCTTTTGATGTGGATGGTGTGCTGACCGATGGCGGCTTGTATCTTTCCGATTCTGGTGAAGAATTTAAACGTTTCAATTCTCTGGACGGACATGGGCTCAAGATGCTCAAGGCCTCGGGCGTTGAGCTTGCTCTCATTACCGGGCGAACATCCCGTTGCGTTGAGCTTAGAGCCAAGAATCTCGGCATTACCCATTTGTATCAGGGTATTGAGAAAAAGTGGGATGCCATGCAAGAATTACTGGGCAAGCTACAACTCTCACCTGAAGTTGCCGCTTTCATGGGGGACGATGTTGTTGATTTGCCAGTGATGCGACGTGTTGGCTTGGCGATAACTGTGCCGAAAGCAACTCCCGTTGTTCAAGACCATTCGCACTATACGACCAAGCACGAGGGGGGGCATGGTGCCGTACGTGAAGTGTGTGAGTTGATTATGTCAGCTCAGGGTACGTTGAGCACACAACTGGCCCCTTATCTCGCATGAATCGACTCCATGATCTGCTGGGACGACTGCGCGCATGGCTGCCCTTGCTTCCTCTATTGATGTTACTTGGCGGTACATATTGGCTCAATCAGCAAGTTCAGCCACTCGGACCAAAATCAGATGACAGCAAGCGCCACGATGTCGACTTTTCGGTAGAAAACCTCTCCTCGGTTACGTTCGATGAAAATGGACATGCGCGATATATGATGACCACTGAAAAGATGTGGCATTATCCCGATGATGACTCTACTTATTTGGATTCTCCACATTTCATCAGCCTGCATACCAAAAGCCCGCCTACTATTATATCGGCAGTTACCGGCAAGGTTTCCAGTCATGGCGATGAGGTGTTTTTGTATAATGATGTAACGGTTGTGCGCCTGACTGATCTCGAGCGGGATAAATTAAATTTTAGTACTGAATACCTGCACGTACTTCCGAACGGCGATCAGGCTGATACGGATCATCCGGTTACCATTGTCACTGCACGAGACACTATAAATGCGACAGGAATGACGCTCGACAACAATTTGCAAACCGCCAATCTATTATCCAATGTTCGCGCTACACATGTCCCCCCAATCAGATAAAGTTTCCCTGCTGTTAGGCATTTTGCTCTTCGGCCAAGTTTTTTTAGTGCATGCCGAAAAAGCGGATCGCGACAAACCCCTCAATATCGAGGCGGATCGCATGAGTCTGGACAATGCAAATCATGTCAGCATCTTTGATGGGAAAGTCGAACTTGATCAGGGCACGCTCCGTGTTATAGCTGAAAGAGTTGTGGTGACCGAAGATGCAACCGGACATAAGTTCTGTGTTGCCACAGGGCACTTGGCCAGTTTCCGCCAAAAGCGCGACGGGGCGAATGAATTCGTGGAAGGCTATGGTGAACGAATTGAATATAACACGCTCAGCGAAAGGATAGATTTATACGTTCGTGCACGCGTCAAACGTGATCAGGATGATGTTCGCGGCGACCACATAACTTACAGCACGCAAACAGAAATATTTCGTGTGAACAGCCCTGAAAATACCGGCAGGGTTCGTGCAACATTGCAGCCAAAAAATAAAGATGCCAAGAATCCGGAACCAGTTTCTTCAGAACCCAACGCTCCGGCTGCTTCACAAACAGAAACGAAAACAATTGAGCCGATAACTACCCCCAAGTCATCCGAGCCCGTTCCGGCCAAGTCCGAAACAATTAGCCACACTGTTAATGAAACCAATACTGTGACGCCGATCATAGTTCAACCCGTTTCATCCGAACCCACTCCCGCAAGCAAATAGCCGGAAAACTAAAATAAGCCATGAGTGAACTTCGAGTCAGCACACTAAAAAAACGTTATCGTTCCCGCACAGTAGTTCAAGATGTATCTTTGTCTGTCAGCAGTGGCGAAGTCGTGGGGCTTCTCGGCCCTAACGGTGCCGGTAAAACCACCAGTTTTTATATGATCGTGGGCTTGGTCGCTGCAGACGGAGGTGATATTTTTATAGATAACCAGAATATCACTCATTTGCCCATTCATCGCAGGGCGAGACTTGGCTTGGGCTACTTGCCTCAGGAAGCTTCTATTTTCCGGCGCCTGACAGTTGCAGAAAACATTCAGGCAGTTCTCGAACTCCAAGATTTTAATAATGATGAAATAGAGACGCGGCTTGAAGAGCTATTGAATGATTTGCACATCACGCACATACGCAATAATCAAGCGCTCAGCCTTTCCGGGGGTGAACGCAGACGTGTTGAAATTGCACGCGCGCTGGCAACCAATCCGCGTTTTATTTTGCTGGATGAACCTTTTGCCGGGGTTGATCCGATTGCGGTGCTTGATATCCAAAAAATCATCTCATTTCTCAAGGAGCGCGATATCGGCGTGCTGATCACCGATCATAACGTGAGAGAAACATTGGGTATTTGCGACCGCGCCTACATCATCAATGCCGGCTCGGTAATGGCAGAAGGCAAACCCGAAGAAATCATCTATAATGAAGGCGTCAGAAAAGTCTATCTCGGCGAAAACTTTAAGCTCTAAAGTCCGAACTATTCCACCGCACAATGAAAGCATCGCTACAACTCAGGCAGTCGCAACAACTGACACTTACACCGCAGTTGCAGCAGGCTATAAAGTTACTTCAGCTCTCGACGCTGGATATCAATCAGGAAGCCTCGCGTTTGCTGGACGAAAACCCATTCCTCGAACGCGAAGACGACAACACCAATCAAACTTATAGCGGCAATAGCAGTACCGATTCTGTTGCCACTCCGACCACTACCACTGCCAGCCCTGCGGCAGAAAATGAACCTCGAAACGAGCCTAGCGATTGGGCGGAACCGTCTTTTTCTTCTTCCGCTCCCAGCCCGGATGATGAGGATGATGGTTATAGCGAGGTTGCAGCCGACAGACCCAGTATGCGTGAGCATTTGCTCTGGGAGTTGAACATGAGCCAACTCGATAATCGTGACAAAAAGATCATCGGTTTGCTGGTCGATGCGCTGGATGAAAATGCTTATTTGTCACAGCCACTGGAAGAAATTTTTGAACTGTTGCCACTTGAACTGGATATTACACTCGACGATCTGGAAACGGCTTTGGTGCAGTTACAGCATCTGGATGCGCCAGGTATCGGCGCTCGCACTCTAAGCGAATGCCTCTCACTGCAACTTGAAGCTATGCCTGAAGATGTGCCCGGGCTTGATCTGGCCCAGTCCATAGTAAGGCAACACCTTGACTTGCTCGCTGCCCGCGATTTTAATAAGCTGAAAAAGGCTCTGCATTGTGACGATGACGCGCTGCGCATCGCCCAGGATCTGATCGTGCATTTGCAACCTAAACCCGGCAATGCTTTCGAACACCGTGCTGCAGACTACGTAGTGCCGGATGTTCTGGTAGAGCGTCATGGCGGCATCTGGAAAGCGCGTCTCAATCCTGAGGCGATGCCTCGACTTCGTATCAATCAAATTTATGCCAATATTCTGCAGCGCCGCGATGATCAGAGCTCACAGCAAATGGCGGGTCAATTGCAGGAAGCGCGCTGGTTCATTAAAAACCTGCAACAACGTTTTGAAACGATTTTGCGGGTATCGCAAGCCATTGTAGAACGCCAACGCCAGTTCTTTGAGCACGGCGATATCGGTATGCGCCCGCTGGTGCTGCGCGAAATTGCCGATCAGTTGGAGTTGCACGAATCCACTATTTCACGGGTGACCACTCAAAAGTTTATGCTCACCCCGCGTGGCATCTACGAACTCAAATATTTCTTCGGCAGCGGTCTGGCCACCGAAGCAGGCGGTGCGTGTTCGTCCACCGCCATACGTGCACTTATCAAGCAACTGGTCAGCGAGGAAGATGCGAAGCATCCGCTCACTGACAGTCGCATGTCCGAAATCCTGGCACAGCAGGGCATTTTAGTCGCCCGGCGTACCGTGGCAAAATACCGCGAGGGAATGAACATCCTTCCGGTAAATCTTCGTAAATCACTCTAACCAAAAGGAGCAGGCCATGAACCTCAACCTCACAGGACGTCACCTCGAAATTACTCCGGCAATTCGTGAACACGTGCTCAGTAAACTGAATAAGGTCAAACGCCATTTCGACAATGTCATTGACGTCAACGTGATCCTGTCTGTAGACAAGCTAATACAAAAGGCTGAAGCGAATGTCCATGTTTCCGGTAAAGCGATTTTTGCCGAGGCTGAAGACAGCAATTTGTATGTTGCCATCGATACACTGGCAGACTCTCTCGACCGCCAGGTGTTAAAGCACAAAGAAAAAAATAATGCGCGCCGCCATGACGATTCCGGCAAAGTGGAAGCAGCTGAATAACTCTCAAAGGGCGATTGAGAGATCGCCCTTTTTTCGGTGCACAATAAGATGAACCTAATTAGCAAAATACTTCCGTTAGAAAATGTCTTGCTGGATGCCGATTCAACCAGCAAAAAAAGAGTTTTCGAACGCGTGGGGCTGTTGTTTGAAAATTCACAAAAACTAGCGCGCAGCCAGGTTTTTGACAGTTTGTTTGCCCGGGAAAAACTCGGTTCAACCGGACTTGGTCAAGGGGTTGCAATACCGCATGGACGCATTAAAAATTTACGCGAAGCTGTTGCCGCTTTTGTCAAAACGTCAGCTCCTATACCGTTTGACTCGCCAGACGGACTGCCAGTCAATTTAATTTTTGTGTTGCTTGTTCCGGAACGAGCAACGGATTTGCATTTGCAACTGCTCGGCGAACTTGCACAAATGTTCAGCGACAATTCGTTTCGCGAACAATTGTTTTCAAGCAGTGACCCTGTAGTCATCCATCAGTTGTTTGTCGATTGGCAAGGTTAGTCGACGTGGCACAGGTCAATATTCTTAAACTCTTTCAGGACAAACAAGAACGCCTTGAGCTGACTTGGGTGGCCGGTAGCGATGGTGCTGACAGAGTGCTGGAAAGTGATTCAGTCAACACCTCCGACAAAGGTTTAATTGGCCACCTCAACCTGATTCATCCCAATTGGGTGCAAGTTATTAGCAACATCGAATTGGAGTACCTGCGCAATCTTGATCCCGCCGCCTTGGGTATCGCATTTATGCAACTACAAGCTTCGGGTTCATTCTGTCTGATTTTAGCCGGTGTAGAAGAAGTTCCTCCTGAACTCATCGCTTACGCCAACAACTCAAGTACACCTTTATTCCGGTCGCCGCAAAACAGTGTGCATTTGATGTGGATGGTTCGCCATTACATTATCAAAGAACTGGCTGAGTCGACTACCCGCCATGGCGTTTTTTTGGATGTGCTCGGTGTGGGAGTAATGATTACCGGTGACAGCGGGGTGGGTAAAAGCGAATTGGCATTGGAACTCATTACGCGCGGTAACGGCTTGGTGGCAGATGACGTTACCGAACTGTATCGCATTTCACCCGAAACAATAGAAGGCCGCTGCCCGCCATTATTGCGCGACTTCCTTGAAGTACGAGGCCTTGGCATACTCAATATCCGCACCATGTTCGGTGAAACCTCTGTGCGACGAAAAAAGAGTTTAAAGCTCATTGTGCATCTGCATCGCCCGTCCGGTAGTGATCTTTCCAAAATGGAACGGCTACCCCTCCATGCCAGCTTTCAGGAAATACTCGGTATAAATATAAGCACCGTTAGTATTCCAGTGATGGCCGGCCGTAACCTTGCGGTTCTGGTGGAAGCGGCATCACGCAATTTTGTGCTGCAACAACGCGGCATCGACACCATGCAGGAATTCATAACCCGCCACGAGCAACAAATGTTGGAGGATTAATAATGCAGCTTTTTTTGATCAGCGGTTTATCGGGTTCCGGCAAAAGTGTAGCGCTCAAAATGCTGGAGGACAGCGGTTACTACTGCGTGGATAATTTGCCCGCAGAACTGCTAAACGTGCTGATGAACAATCTCAAACTGTCCGGTGTCACCAAGGTGGCGGTCAGCATTGATGCACGAAGCGGTAACGGCATTCTGCTTATGCCCCAATACATCGACAACATCAAGAAACAAGGCACAGATGTTCACGTACTTTTCCTTGATGCGCAAACCGACACGCTGGTAAAACGCTTCTCCGAAACGCGTCGTTTGCATCCCCTGAGTGATGGCGTATTAACTTTGCCCGAATGTGTTGCACGTGAACGCGAATTGCTCATCGAAATCAGCAGCATCGGGCATCATATCGATACCAGCGAGCTAAACGCCAATGCCTTGCGTGCTTGGATCAAACAATTTATCAAACTGGATCGGGCACGCCTGACCTTATTGTTTGAATCTTTTGGATTCAAGAATGGTTTGCCATTGGATGCCGATCTGGTCTACGACGTACGCTGCCTGCCCAATCCGCATTATGATCTGGCACTGCGCGCGCTCACTGGACGCGATGCACCGGTCATTAAATTTCTGGACGAGATACCGCTTGTGCAAAAAATGTATGAAGATATCCGCACCTTCGTCGAAGACTGGCTGCCGAGTTTCGTTTCTGACAACCGCAGCTACCTTACTGTTGCTATCGGTTGCACCGGCGGGCAACACCGCTCGGTATACCTTACAGAAAAACTGACGCAGTATTTCAAGTCACAACAGCAAGTGCTGCTGCGTCATCGCGAACTTCCGCAATTAAACTAGCTGATACTATTTTGTTGAACTCGGATAGTTCGTTTACACCGGGCAGTCCCTTCCCTCTTGCAGGGGGAAGGCTAGGATGGGGGTTGGCTCAGTGCAGTACTAACGATTTTACCCCCACCCTAACCCTCCCCCTGAAAAGGGGAGGGGATAAGCGAGCAACTCACTAGTGATGATTGCACTTCGCCACATTAAACCCGGCGACTATCTCACTCTTTTTGCCGGTGGAGTTTGTACTTTTTGGCTAACACTCATGCTCTGGTCTGGTGGCGCCGCAGACAAGGCTGTGATCCGTGCGGGCGGTAAAATATTTCGTGAAGTGCCGCTTTCTCGCGATCAGCAATTGGAAGTCCCGGGTCCGCTTGGCATCAGCATTATTACCATTGAGAAAAATAAAGCGCGCATCACTTCTGACCCCAGCCCAAGACAATATTGCGTACATCAGGGATGGTTAAAACAATCGGGGGAAATTGCAATTTGCTTACCCAATCAGGTGAGTGTGGAACTAACGGGCGGTGCAAAGAAATATGACAGCCTCAACTATTAAACTAGATACTACCGCAGAAGATCACCACGTCGCGCGTATGGCTGCGGTAGCTCTCGGCCTCACCATACTGGAGAACGCCATTCCATCTCCACTGCCTGGCGTCAAGCCTGGCCTGGCAAACATTGTCACGCTGATTGTGTTGGCGCGTTTCGGATGGCGAGTAGCGGCATGGGTTTCACTGTTGCGCGTGGTTGCAGGTAGTTTGTTATTTGGAAACTTTCTGGCTCCGGGGTTTTTTCTGAGCCTGTCGGGTGCGTTATGTAGCCTCGCTGTACTTGCGTTAAGCCAACACTTGACTCAACGCTGGTTCGGTGCAATCACTCATAGTATCCTCGCTGCTTTCGCGCACATCGCAGGACAAATGACAGTGGTTTATCTGTGGCTTATCCCGCACAGCGGTATCGCTTACCTCATTCCAATCTTTGCCACTTCAGCTTTGGTGTTTGGTACAGTGAACGGATTGATCGTGGCGAGTTTCATGGATAATACGCAGCAACACCACAAAATCACGTGAAAAGTCCGAAAACTTTTTCAGCAGAAACATATTGTGGGAGCGCAATTTATTGCGC